>NZ_CADFEC010000048.1:0-27490 GCF_902833195.1 Burkholderia sp. BCC1638 | reverse complement strand
GCGCCGATGCGCGCGCAGGCCTGCATCGCGACGATGCCTTCGATCGACATCGGAATGTAGATGACGACGCGATCGCCCTTGCCGATTCCGCGTTTCTTCAGCGCATTCGCGAAGCGCGACACGCGAGCGAGCAGGTCGGCATAGGTGACGCGCGTGACGGTGCCGTCGTCGGCTTCGAAGATCACCGCGACGCGTTCGCCGTTGCCGGCTTCGACGTGACGGTCGAGGCAGTTGTACGACGCGTTGAGTTCGCCGTCGTCGAACCACTTGTAGAACGGCGCATTGCTCTCGTCGAGCACCTTGGTGAACGGCTTGTGCCAGGTCAGGCCCTCGCGCGCGAGACGCGCCCAGAAGCCTTCGTAATCCTGCTCGGCTTCGGCGGCCAGCGCGCGGTAGGCCGGCATGCCGGAAATGGTCGCGCGCTCGCGCGTGTCGGCCGTCGGTTCGAAGATTCGGCGCTCCTGCAGGATCGATACGAGGGCAGTCAAGATGGTCTCCATGGAAAGCGTTGGGTGTCGCATGACCGTTGAAACGCAACTTGCATGCCAATTGCGTGGGTCTTCGGCCGGTAAGGCGTGTGTGTACGGTGGCGCGCGGTTCCCGATAATTGCTCTGCATTGCATAGCAATGAAAGACGGAACGAGCGGCGCTCTTGTCAGCGTGAAAGTTGCGTCGAAATGCAGCAACGGGTGTTGCAGGCGTCAACACGACGCACGACGCGCGGCGTGCGCGCCGTGGGACTGAGGCCGTGCTATGCGATGAACGACCGGAGCACGTCGAGCGCGTCGGACGCACGAAGGCGCGTGAGCGCCGACGCCTCGATCTGCCGCACGCGTTCGGCGGACAGGTTCATCTGCCGGCCGATGTCGCGCAGCGAACAGCCTTCGTCCGCATGCAGCCCGTAGCGCAGCCGGAGCACCATCGCCTCGCGCGGCGGCAGCCGGTCGATCGCGGCGGCGATCGTGTTGCGCAACTGGGTGGCGCCGGCGGCGTCCTCCGGCGACGGCGACGACAGATCCGGCGCGACGTCGGCGAACGTCATGTCGCCTTCCGGCGAAACCGGCAGGTCCGCCGACACCGGTTCCTTCACGATCGCAAGCAGATCGCGCACCTTGTCGACCGGCTCGCCCATGTGGACGGCGAGTTCGGCCGGCGTCGCGGCCGTGCCCGCGCGTTGCCGATGCTCGCGCGCGAGCCGCGTCAGCTTGTTCAGCGCGTCGACCGTATGCGTCGGCACGCGGATCGTGCGGCCGAGGTCGGCGAGCGCATGCGTGATCGCTTGCCGGATCCACCAGGTCGCGTAGGTCGAGAACCGGAAGCCCCGCCGGTAGTCGTAGCGCTCGATGGCCTTCAACAGGCCGATGTTGCCTTCCTGGATCAGGTCCGCGAACGGCAGCCCGCGATTGGGATAGCGCTTCGCGATCGACACGACGAGCCGCAGGTTCGCGTCGAACAAGCCCGCTTTCGCCGGCAGCATCGCGCGTTCGATCGCGCCGAGCCGGGCATCGAGCGACGCGGTCGCATCGGGCGGCAGTTCCGACGCCGGGGCATCGCGCACGATCGCGACGCGTGCGTCGACGAATTCGGCCGCGCGTCGCGTCAGCGTCGGCGCGCAGGCCGGATGCGCGGCAATGCACGACGCGAGCCAGCCGGCGTGATCGTCGTGGTCCGTCTGCGCGAATGAGGGTGGGACGCCCACGTCGGCCAACAATCGCGCCAGCCGGCCGCGCAGCGCGCGGTGCCGGCGCGCGCGGCTGCGTAACGGTTCGCTCATTCGTTCGAGTGCGCGGGCGGACAGACACAGCGTGCCGAGCAGCGCGGCGGCGTCGCGTACGTGCGTGCGATACGCGGCAGACGCGGTGCCGCCCGAGGCCAGCGCGGCACGAATGCCGTCCGCGATTGCGTCGATGCGGGCGAGCCGTGCCAGTACCGCGTCGCGCCAGGCCGAATCCTCCGATGGCGCCTCGTCGTCGCGCCCGGGCTCGGCGGCGGCGGCAGGCGAGGCGCCTGCATCGGCGTCAATGGATCGTCGAGCGTTGCGCGTGGCGTCGGCGAGGAAGATCACATAGGTCGATGCGGCGGCTCGGCATTCGGCGATCTCGGTACGAATCGACACGAGCGCGTCGAGCGCATCGGGATCGCCGCACAGCACCGCGACTGACGCCGCGCGGCCGCGCTCGATGCGCTGCGCGTATGCGAATTCCTCATCGCGGGTGAGGAGCGGCGTCGTGCCCATCTCGCGCAGGTACAGCCGGACCGGATCGGTCGTGCGCGGCGCGAGCAGGTCGGCGGCGGCGAGCGTGCCGGCGCCGTCGACCCAAGCGCGCGCGGGCGGCGCCGGGCGGAAGTAGCGGTCGAGCGTCCAGCCGCTCGCGGCATCGGCGCTGTCTGACACCGCGATGCCGAGTTCGGCGAGCACGGCGGCGGCCGCATCGATGCTGCTCTCGCTCGCATCGTCGTCGGGCAGCGCGTCGATGATGTCGCCGCGCGTGACGAAGCCGCGCGACAGGCCGGTCGCGATCAGCGCGTGCAGATGCGCGACCGCGTGCGGCGGTGCGCCGTCGTCGCTACCGGCCGCGGGCGCCGGTGCGTGTCGCGCCGGCAGCCCGTCGCGCGACGCGTCACGCGCGCTTCGCATACACGTTGCACCAGCCGTCCGCCGCGACCAGCTTGCCGGCGAACATCGGACACGTGCCGGCGGCGTCCGCCGCTTCGCCCTTATAGAAGCGGCAATTTGCACAGCGCTGGCCGGCCTGGTATTTCGGGAACTGCGCGGCGTCGACGCTGGACGCATGCGCGCGATAGCCGAGCGTCTTCGCGGCGGGGTCGTTCTCGTCGACGAGGGGCGGCGCCGCGCATGCGGTGCGTGCGGCGGCGAGCGTCGCGCACAGGCCGATGGCGTTGATGATGAAGGTTCTGCGGGAGGTCGGGTACGTCACGGTCGTTTCCTGTTGAAGATGAAATCGTGGGGAAGGGCGCGGCCCGCATCGCATGGCGAAGCCGCTTGCCCGGTGTTACTGGCTGGCGTCCTTGTGCGCGGCGGGCCCGGCGACGAGCGGCGCGGTCGACGCGTGAGCGGTATCGGCCGTCAGCTTGTTCTTGCTGGCGGCATAGCCGTTCGACGCGAGCAGGAAGGCCATCAGGTCCGCGTATTCGTCGTCCTTCAACTTGCCGGGTTGGTCCGCCGGCATGTTGGTCGCCATGTAGCCGAACACGCCGCCGATCGTCAGGTGCGAATGCGACAGCGGCGCGAACGACGGGCCGCTCAACGCGGGCGCGGTGTTGCCTTCGAGATCGGCGCCGTGGCACTTGGCGCACGCATTACCGTAGATTTCCTTGCCGTGGGCGACCTGGGCCGCGTCGAAGGACGGCGCGGCGTCACCGGTGCTCGCGCCGACGCGGATGAAGCCGCCGCCGGCCGGCACGTTGCGCGCGCGCAGCAGGCTACCGGGCACGCGGCCTGCGCTCGCCGTCGCGCCGTCGAGGAAACGCGACGGCATGCGCGACTCGTGCGCCTCGAGTGCGCTGCCGGGCAGCGTCCACTTGCGGGTCAGCGCGGCGAGCCGGCCGTTGTTCTTCATTTGCGTGAGTGCCGCGTCGATACGTTGCTGCAATTCGGCCGAGCGCGGCGCGAACGCAAACGTGAGCTGCCATTCCGCATACGGCGACGACGTCGCGCCGATGCGGAACGCCTGTTTCGGATGCGCGGCCTGATACGCGACGACTGCCGGATACCAGACGATCGCGCGATGCGCGCGGCCGCGCGCGACCGCGTCGACCGTTTGCTCGGACGTGTTCTCGAGATCGAAGCGTGCGTTCTTCTGCTGAACCGCGATCAATTGCGCGGGGCTCGCGTAGGTCGCCGCGACGATTTCGCGACCGGTGGCCGGCGCGCCGGCATCGCGGCGCGTGACGCTTACGTACCCCGAGCGCAGATAGCCCTGCGAGAACAGCAGTTTCGTATCGGATGCGTCGGCGATGGCCGAGCGCGGAAAACCGGCGAGCACGTCGCAGTCGTGTTCGAGGATGCCGGCGAGCTCATGCGCGGACACGCCGTCGTCGTCATTGCCGCCCGCGTCGTGCCCGGAGAAGTTCGCGGCGATGCCGGCCGTGCGGAACACGTCGTGAGCGACGGCCTTGTCGAGCGCGGCCGTCGGCGTGCCCGGCAGCGAGCAGACGCGCACCGTCGTCGCGGCCGTGGAGAGCGCCGGTGCCAGCGCCGTGCCTGCCGCGAGCGCACAGGCCACGGCGAGGCGGGAAAGTCGGATGTTCATGATCGTACGCTCGGTTGAACAGGAGAAAGGGAGGAGCGCCCACGCCGGCGGCGCGGGCGCAATACGGTTGGCCGGATGCCGATCAGCCGCGGTCGAGGGCGAACACGTACAGCGTGCCGCCGCGCGGCACGTCGTCAGCCGCCTTGGCCATCGGGCCGCCCCAGATCGGATTCGCACCGCCGTAGCCGGCGAGTACGGCTACGTACTCCTTTCCGTCGACTTCAAAGACGGACGGCTGCGCGATGATCCCGCTCGCGAGCTTCGGGCTCTCCCACAGCACCTTGCCGGTGGCGACATCGAACGCGTACAGATGGCCGTCGAGCGAGCCGCTGAACGCGAGGCCGCTCGCGGTCGTCGCGACGCCGCCGTTCCACGGCAGCTTGCTCCAGTGGCTCCATACCTTCTTGCCGGTGTTCACGTCGATCGCCTGAAGTTCGCCGTAGCCTTCGCTGCCCGGCTCGGGCTTGATCTCGAAACCTTCGCCGAGATACGGCAGCCCTTCCATGTAGTTGACCGACTTGCCCGACAAGCTCATGCACGCATGCAGCGCCGGCACGATCGCGAGATGGCGCACGGGGTCGTACGACACCGACCACCAGTTCTTGCCGCCGAGGAAGCTCGGGCACGTGTCGATCGTCGTGCCGACCTTCGGATACTTCGCGGGATCCTGGATCGGCGCGCCGTCTTCCGTGTAACCGGTCACCGACGTCGCCTTCACGAACGGCTCCGCATAGATCAGCTTGCCGGTGTCCCGATCGATCGCATGGAAGTAGCCGTTGCGGTCCGCGTGGATGATCGCATCGTGCTCCTTGCCCTTGTACTTGATCGTCGCGAGCACGGGTGTGTTGACGCCGTCATAGTCCCAGGTGTCGTGCTTCGTGTACTGGTAGTGCCACTTGAGGTCGCCGTTCTTCGGATCCAGCGCGAGCAGCGAATCGGAGTACAGGTTGTCGCCCGGGCGCAGGTCGGCGAGCCACGGTCCCGGGTTGCCGACGCCCCAGTACAGCGTGCGCGTTGCCGCGTCGTAGGTGCCGGTCAGCCACGCCGGTGCGCCGCCGTGCGCCTGCATGCCGTCGGGCCAGGTGTCAGCGTGCTTCTCGCCCTGGCCAGGAATGGTGAAGCGTTTCCACAGCAGCGTGCCGTCGTTCGGGCTGAGCGCCGCGATGAAGCCGCGTGCGCCGTATTCGCCGCCCGAGCTGCCGACGACGATCGCACCGTCGAGCGCGAGCGGCGCGAGCGAGAACGCATAGCCTAGCCCCGGCTCGAACATCTGCTTCTTCCATACGAGCGCGCCCGTCTGTGCATCCAGCGCCGCCACCTCGCCGCTCAGCATCGCGACGTAGACGTTCTTGCCGTACAGCGCGACGCCGCGGTTCACCACGTCGCAGCAGGCCGTCTTGAATGATTCGGCGCCGAGTTTCGGTTCGTATTTCCACAATTGCGCGCCGGTGGCCGCGTCGAACGCGTACACGTTGTCCTTCGGCGTGGTCACGAACAGGTAGCGGCCATTGACGATCGGCGTGGCTTCGAAGCCCTGCTTCAGCTCGGCCGGAAACTTGTAGCTCCATGCTTGCGTGAGCTGCTTCACGTTCGACGCGTCGATCTGCTTGAGCGGCGAATGCGCCTGGCCGTTGTACGTGCGGTAGTAGGTGAGCCAGCCCGGATCGCGTTGCGCATCCGTGAGCCGCTGGTACGTGACGGCCGGATAATCCGCGGCAGCGTCCACCAGGCCGGGATTCAGGGCGATCGCGGCCGCCGCCGCGATTCCGATCGTTGCCAGTCGGCTCGTCGAAGCCGAGAGTTTTTTCATGGTTGTCTCCAGAGTCATTGTGGTCGCACCGCGGCCAACACATGGCCGGGCCGGCAGGGTGGGGATCCGGGTCCAGTGCGCAGCCAATCACGCAAATCGCATGCCATTGAGGCGCGCGCCCTGTCGCGCAAGGCCCGGCGGCCGATCGTGCGCGCCGCGACGACGTGCGCGGCGTGGCGCGGATGATCCGCGTGTGTTGCGTTCGGGGACAACCGCGGGTCGAGTGTTGCGAAACATGACAGTGCGGTGCGCGGCCGAAGGCGTCGGCTCGTTGATCCAAATTGACACAGGCGCAACAGGGGTGGCACGAACTGCAACAGATGCGCGGTTGCGTATTGATGCGTGGCGGCTTCGATCGGCGGCCGGCCGGGTGTTGCGCGGATCGGCATGCTTCTTGCCGTTCGACACGGGAATGATTCCGCGCAACGAGAGACCGCCATGCATGTCCCGATTTCGTCCGATGCTGCTCGCAGGTGCGAGCGCCGCCGCGTGGTCGCGCTCGCCTACGGCATCGCGCCCGCCGGCCCGTACGCGGCGACGATCGAGATGCAGCAGGTCGCGCGCGCACGCGAACCGTTGCCAGCCGTCGCGATAACGGTATTCGCCGTTCATGCGGCCATCGTGGTCGCCCTGTGGCACGCATGGGTATCCGATGGACGCCCGACGCTGCCACACGCACTCGCCGTCGAGGTGGACGCGAGCGAATTCGCGCGGATGGCAGAGCCTGGTGTGCATCGTCGGGTGGATGCCGCGACGCAGGTTCCTCACGAGGCTATGCCGTCGCATTCGAGCCGAGAAACAGCCGTGCATCGAGAGGCTCGGCCGAGTGTGGCCGCAACGCATCAGGCCGATCATGCAGGTCCTTCGCGCAAGCCAGCCGCCGTCACCGCGGCGTCGCAGCCGGACAGTGAACGTGGGCGAACCGTGCCGGGGCAGGAGTCAGCTCAGCCTGCCGCTGAAAATGCAGCGGCGGATACCGCGACGGTTGCCGCGCAGGCAATGCCGGGCGCGCAATCTTCTACCGAACCCAACCCCAAACCCGTTACCGCACCGCGCTTCGCGGCGGCGTATCTGCGCAACCCCGCGCCCGATTACCCGGACGTCGCGCAGCGGCGCGGCTGGGAAGGCACCACGTTCCTGAATGTGCATGTGCTCGCGACCGGCCGGCCCGACCAGGTGCTGTTGTCGGCGAGCAGCGGACACGACGCGCTCGACGACGCGGCCGTCGCGGCGGTCTCGGACTGGCGCTTCGTACCGGCGAAGCGCGGTACGGAATCGATCGACGGCTGGGTCAGTGTGCCGGTCGTGTTCAAACTCGGAAACTAAGGAATCCGTCATGTCAGATTACATCCACTACGCAGTCGTCGGCGCATTTGCACTCCTCGCGGTGCTGTCGGCGCTCACCTGGACGCTGATCGTCGTCAAGACGCTGCTGTATGCGCGCGTCGCGTTCGGCAACCGCCGTTTTGCCGCGCGCCGCGGCGATCGCCCGGCGCTGTCGATGCCGACGGACGACGATGCGGCCACCAGCCTGAACGCGCGTCTGCAAGGTGCCGTGTGCATCGCATTGCGCGATCTCGACGCGCCCGAGCCGCACGCACCTGCCGCGCTGGTCGCGTGGGATCGTCGCGATCTGCTCGAACGCACGCTCGCGCGCGAGATCCGGCGCGCGCAGCGGTCGCTTGAGCGAGGGCATACCGTGCTCGCGTCGATCGCGAACGTCGCGCCGTTCGTCGGGCTGTTCGGCACCGTGTTCGGCATCGTCCATACGTTGCAGTCGATGACGGCGTCGGCCACGAACGGCATCGATGCGATCGCGGGGCCGATTGGGCAGGCGCTGGTCGCGACCGGCATCGGCATCGGCGTCGCGATTCCGGCCGTGCTGGCGTACAACCTGTTCCTGCGGCGGCTCAAGACCGTGACGGCCGGGCTCGACGAGTTCGGGCAGGACCTGATCGCGCTGGCCGAGCAGCGGCGGTTCAGGATCGACGCGCCGGTGCATGCCGCGCTCCCGGTCGCGAGTAACGCGGTCGCCGTGCGTCGGGCGGCCGTATGAGGACGGATAGCCGCGAAGCCGACGAGGGCGAACCGCTCGGCGAGATCAACGTGACGCCGCTCGTCGACGTCGTCCTCGTGTTGCTGGTGATTTTCATGGTCGCCGCGCCGCTGATGACGCATGCGGTCCGCATCGACCTGCCGAAGGCGGCCTCCCCGGCGCGCGACATGCATGCATCGACCGTCACCGTGACCGTCGACGCGCACGGCGCGGTCCGTATCGACGGCGCACAGGTCACGCCAGCCGAGGTCGAAGCCGTGCTGGCACGCCGCGTCGCGCGCGACCCGCGGACGAGCGTCAGCCTGCACGCGGACCGCAACGAGGCATTCGGCACCGTGGCCGGTGTCATCGCGTCGATCGGGCGCGCGCGTGTCGCGCATGTGGCGATCGCGACGGCGGACGGCGATGCCGGTACGGCGCGGTGAGGCGACAGACGTCAGCTGAGACGTCCCCGACATATCGGTACGGATAACGATATAACGAAGATAAGACAAGAAAAGAGGAGACGTGGAGATGAAGGAAACGGATGGGGCGAAGCGCCGCTTCGTCGCCCGGCGCGCGGGCGTCACGCTGTGCTTCGGCGGCATGCTCGGCGGCTGGCTGACGCCGGCGTCGGCGCAGGTCGAACCAGCCGGCAACGTCGATGCGCCGACGCTCGCGCCGATCGTCGTCGTCGGCACGACGCCGCTGCTCGGGATCGGCACGCCGCTGTCGCGCGTGCCGGCCAACGTCCAGACGATTCGCGGCGAGGACATCACGCGTCAGCACGGCGGCGTACTGACCGACTACTTCGAGAAGAACGTGTCGAGCGTCGATATCAACGAGGCGCAGGGCAATCCGTACCAGACGGACGTGAACTATCGCGGCTTCACGGCATCGCCGGTCGTCGGCACGCCGCAGGGGCTGTCGGTGTTCGTCGACGGCGTGCGCGTGAACGAGCCGTTCGGCGACGTCGTGAACTGGGATCTCATCCCGCAGGTGGCGATCGACACGATGCAGTTGATCCCCGGTTCGAATCCGACCTACGGGCTCAACACGCTCGGCGGCGCGCTCGCGATCACGACGAAGAACGGCAAGACGAGCCCGGGCGGTGCCGCACAGGTGTCGGTCGGCTCCTGGGGACGCAAGACCGCGCAGATCGAGCAGGGCGGGCGCATCGGCGGCAACCTCGACTACTACGTGACGGGCAACGTTGCGAACGACAACGGCTGGGCCGATCACAATGCGAGCCGCGTGCGGCAGGGATTCGGCAAGCTGCGCTATACCGACGCCGATACGACGCTGTCGATCTCGGCCGGCGGTGCGGACAATGCGCTGCAAGGCTCGCAGACGATTCCGCGCTCGTTTCTCGACAATCGCGCGCAGGCCTATACCTATCCAGACCTGAATCGCAACAGCGCCGCGTACGTCACCGTGTCGGGCGACCATTCATTCGGAGATCACGTGCAGCTCAGCGGCAACGTCTATTACCGGCATTACCGCAACACCAACACCAGCAGCAACGTGAACGACGATTTCGGCAGCGTCGACGGGAGCGGCGCCACCGACGCCGTGCAGGCGACCAACGACCGCTCGGTGATCACGACCGACAGCTACGGCGCGAACGTGCAATTGACGCTGCTCGGCAAGCTCGCGGGCATGGACAACCAGTTCGGCGTGGGCGCGTCAGCGGATCTTGCGAATTCGGGCTTCGATCAGTCGTCGCAGGATGCGATGTTCACGGATGCGCGTGCGACGGTCGGCATCGGCGACTTCACCCGGAAGACGCGCGCGAAGACGCGCAACGCCAGCTACGGCGTCTACTTCGACGACACGCTGGCGCTGACGCGGCAATGGTCGCTGACACTGGCCGGCCGCTACAACTGGTCGCGCGCGGCGATCGAGGACGCGAGCGGCCTGCAGCCGTTGCTCACCGCGCGTCATACGTTCTCGCGGTTCAATCCGGCCGTCGGCGTCACGTGGAATCCGGTGCCCGGCTTCACCGCATATGCGACGTACAACGAAGGAATGCGCTCGCCGACAGCGATCGAGCTCGCATGCGCCGATCCGGCCGCGCCGTGCTCCTTGCCGAACGACTTTCTCGCCGACCCGGCGCTGAAGCCGGTGATCGCGAAGACGGTCGAGTTGGGCGCGCGCGGCCGAAGCGGTGAGGCGACGACGTGGAGCGCGGCCGTCTACAGCACGACGCTCGACGACGACATCCAGTTCATCAGCAGCAACGGCGGCGCGAGCACGCTCGGCTATTTCCAGAACGTCGGCAAGACGCGCCGGCAAGGCTTCGAGCTGGCGGGCCATACGCAGCTGGGGCCGGTCGGGATCGGTGTCAGCTACAGCTATGTCGACGCCACCTACCGTTCGACGTGGACCGAAAGCAGCGCGAGCAATTCGAGCGCCAATGTGCAAGGCAACATCGTCGTTCGCTCCGGCGACCGCATTCCCGGGATTCCGTCGAGCACCGTGAAGCTGAGGCTCGACTATGCGGCGACGCCGAAGTGGAACGTCGGCACCAACATCACGTATCGCAGCGGGGTGTTCGCGCGCGGCGACGAGAACAACCAGGACGCGAACGGGAAGGTGCCCGGCTATGTCCTGATCGACCTCGATACGACGTGGCAGGTGACGAAGCGCCTGCAGCTGTTCGCGTCGATCACCAACCTGCTCGACAAGCATTACGCGAGCTTCGGGATGCTCGGCCGGAATTTCTTCAACGGTCCGAATCATTCGTTCGACGGACTCAACCCCGTCAACGAGCAGTTCGTCGGGCCGGGCGCGCCGCGCGGCGCGTGGGTGGGCGCCCGCTACGCGTGGGACTGAACGGGCGGCTCGGCGTGTTGCGGTGCGCCCGCTGCCGTGACGTCGAGCATCTTACGGACCGCGCGAGCGACGCCACGCGCGATGGCGTCGTCGCTCATGAGATGCCCGGCCGGCACGCGCTCGACGACGGCCGCCGGCACCGCGCGCGCGAGCCGATCGACGTTGTCGACCGGGCACACGCGGTCTCGCGTGCCGTGCACGGCATGCAACGGCACGCCGGCTTGCGCGGCCTGTCGCGCCAGCGTCAGCAAGCGGCGCTCCCCGAGCCAGCAGTTGCGCTGGAGGTAGTGCGCCTGGATCCGGTATTTGTCGATCAGCCGGTCGATGGCCGGTTGCGTCGGTCGCGCGCCGCGCGCCGGCCGCCCGGTCAGGATCGCATCCTCATACGCGTTCCACGCGAGCGCGACCGTGCGTTGCCGCGCCGCACCGGCGCTTGGCTGGAGACGCCGCGCGCAGCAGGCGATCAGGCGATCGGCGCGCGCGGTGCCGGCGGCGGCCGTCAGGCGCTGCCAGGCCCGCGGCGCTCGTGCGCGCGTGCCGACGAACAGGCCGCGCACTTCGCGCGACGACGTCAGAAACAACCCGCGCAGCACGACGCCCGTCACGTGCGACGGATGCCGTCCCGCGTAGGCGAGCGCGAGCGCCGCGCCCCACGAACCGCCGACGACGCACCAGCGCGCGATGCCGAGCCGTGCACGCAGCGCGTCGAGATCGCCGACCAGGCGCATCGTGTTGTTGTGACGCAGGCCGCCGCGCGGCGTCGATGCGCCGGCGCCGCGCTGGTCGACCAGCACGACGCGCATGCGTGTCAGGTCGAATAGGCCGAGCACCGCCGGTCGGCTCCCGCTGCCGGGCCCGCCGTGCAGCACGACGACCGGATCGCCGTGCGGGTTGCCGAATTCGGTCCACGCGATCCGGCATGCGTCGCGGGACAGGGCAGGTCGGGGCGCGGAAGCGGAGCGGAGCAGTCGCTGCGTCATGTCGTGTCGGAAAGAGGGTGACGGGTCAACGCCGTAACGGGTGGATCCGGGAGAACCCGACAACAGGCCGGGGCTTGACTCAGGTCAAAGCCAGAATCGCGCCAGCGACCACGATCGGGATCGATCGGGCAGCGGCGGCGGGCGGAATCGCGATATTGCGTCCCGGCGCGTCGCCTGCATCGTATGCAATCGGCGTTGCTTTCATTTTGATTTCGGTTTGCGGCAAGTGACGATGCGCGGCGTCCGACGCAAGCGCAGCCGACAGCGTGGCCCGAAGTTTGCTTGATCCAGCACAAAGTCCGGCACCGACCGGAAGGATCCCCGGAGGAGACAATGCGCGATGACGTTCATCCGACGGCCAACGCACGGGCCACGCATGCGCCCGGCTGGCCGACGCCGACGATCCAGAAGTCCCATGAGCGGTCCGAGACGTTCGGCCTGCAGGCGTCTGCACGTCCCGACTACGACCTGCTGTCCGGCGCCGCGCTGGCGCTCAAGCGCGAGCAGAACCGCGTGCTGTGCGTGCATGCGATGCCCGTAATGGAGACGCTGCACGAGCAGATCGTCAATACGCAGAGCATGATCGTGCTGACCGATGCGGAAGGGTTGATCCTGCATTCGATCGGCGACGACGACTTTTTGCGGCGCGCCGAACGGGTCGCGCTGCGCCCCGGCGCGAACTGGGCGGAGAGCCGGCAGGGCACCAACGCGATCGGCACCGCGCTCGCGGAGCTGTGCCCGATGGTCGTGCACGGCGACCAGCACTTCCTGGCCGCGAACCATTTCCTGACCTGCTCGAGCGTGCCGATCCTCGACCCGTACGGCGACGCGATCGGCGTGCTCGACGTGACGGGCGATCATCGCAGCTATCACCAGCACACGATGGCGCTCGCGAAGATGTCGGTGCAGATGATCGAGAATCACCTGTTCACGACGACGTTCCAGGAAACGCTGCAGGTGTCGTTTCACGGCCGCCCCGAATTCCTCGGAACATTGATGGAAGGGATCGTCGCGTTCACCGCCGACGGGCGCTTCCTGTCGGCCAATCGCAGCGCGCAGTTCCAGCTCGGGATGCCGCTCGCCGCGTTGCGCGCGCATACGCTCGCGTCGCTGTTCGACGTGACGAGCGCGCAACTGATCGACCGGATGCGCGCGAGCACCGAGCAGCACGTGTCGTTGAACCTCGGCAACGGCGCGGTGGTCTGCGCGCGCGTGCAGTTCCGGCGCGCGTTGCGGGCCGAGGGCAGCCGGCCGGCCGAGGTGCACGACGGCGCCGCGTCGGCCGCGCGGCCGCCTGCCGCGCAGGGCGCGGCGAGCCTGTCGCGGCTCAGCTATCTCGACACCGGCGATCCGCAGGTGGCGGCGGTGATCGCGAAGGTCCGCAAGGTCATCGGTAAGGACATTCCTGTGCTGATCACCGGCGAGACGGGCACCGGCAAGGAACTGCTCGCGCAGGCGATCCACAACGACTCGCCCCGCCGCGACGGGCCGTTCGTCGCGGTCAACTGCGCGTCGATACCGGAGACGCTGATCGAATCCGAGCTGTTCGGCTACGAGGAAGGCGCGTTTACCGGCGCGCGCCGCAAGGGCGCGACCGGCAAGCTGCTGCAGGCCAACGGAGGCACGCTGTTTCTCGACGAAATCGGCGACATGCCGTATCCGCTGCAGGTGCGGCTGCTGCGCGTGCTGCAGGAGCGCGTCGTCAACCCGCTCGGCTCGACGAAGGCGATCGGCGTCGACATCGCGATCATCTGCGCGACGCACCGCGACCTGCGCGACATGATCGCGCAGAACCGCTTTCGCGAAGATCTGTACTACCGGCTCAATGGCCTCGTCGTGCGCCTGCCGCCGCTGCGCGACCGCACGGACCTCGCGGTGGTCGTCCAGAAGATGCTGC
This sequence comes from Burkholderia sp. BCC1638, assembly GCF_902833195.1. Lineage (NCBI taxonomy): Bacteria > Pseudomonadati > Pseudomonadota > Betaproteobacteria > Burkholderiales > Burkholderiaceae > Burkholderia > Burkholderia sp. BCC1638. Next base: position 13,659 of record NZ_CADFEC010000048.1, on the reverse strand, counting down.
AACGGGAGACGTTGTCGGGGCCCGGGCGCCGGCCGTTGAGCGTCGCGCCCGACGTGATGGCGCTGTTCGAGCGCTGCGCGTGGCCGGGCAACTTCCGGCAGCTCGCGAACCTGCTGCGCACGGCGGCCGCGATGGTCGACGACGATTGCGAGATCTGCTGCGAGCATTTGCCGGACGACTTCTTCGACGACGTGCGGCGCGACGGCCGTCCGACAGCGCAAGAGGCCTGTACGCCTGCGCCGCTCGCATCGGAAGCGCCAGCGTTCGCCACCGCGGCCTGCGATGCGCGGCTGCAGGACGTGGCCGCCTCCGCGATCGCGGCCGCGCTCGCGCGTCACGGCGGCAACGTGTCGGCCGCCGCACGCGCGCTCGGCGTATCGCGCAATACGATCTACCGCAAGATGCCGGCCGCAGGCCCGGATGCACTGGAGCGGGACGAACCGTGACGCAAGCCGCGACTGTCACACCGGTGTGTCAGGTTGCGACACCCGGTGTTCAAGGATTCAACACTTGCTCAACCGGCCGTGCGTCACATGAATCGTCGCCAGACGGTTTCTGAAATATTGTCGTTGGATAATCGTAAGAATGACGGTGCCGTGACCACCCGGCGGCTGTCGCATGCTTTCGCACGCCGCCGCGCGACGCAAGTCCCGCCCCGGCACGCTCCTTGCTCAATGGGTATCGGCCGCTCGATCGATGCGGTTTTTTCGACTCACCCACTCAACAAGGAGACACATCATGCAATGGACCACCCCGGCCTATACCGACCTGCGCTTCGGTTTCGAAATCACGATGTACATCGCCAACCGCTGATCGACGCGCGCTGTGCCGCCCGCATCGACGGACACGATGCGGGCGGCACCGGGAGCACACGCAGATGAAGATCAAGATACTCGGCTCGGGCGCCGGCGGCGGACTGCCGCAATGGAACTGCAACTGCGGCAACTGCCGTCGCGCGCGGGCCAGCACCGACGGCATCGTGCCGCGCACGCAATCGTCGATCGCCGTCAGCGGCGACGGCGTCGACTGGGTGCTGGTGAACGCGTCGCCGGACATCCTCGCGCAGCTGCGCGCCGCCCCCGACCTGCAGCCGGCTCGCGCGATCCGTGACAGCGCGATCGTCGCCGTCGTGCTGTGCGACGCGCAGATCGATCATGTGACGGGCCTGCTGATGCTGCGCGAACGCACGTCGCCGCTGCCGCTGTATGCGAGCGCCCCGGTGCTCGACGACTTGTCGACCGGGCTGCCGCTCGTGCCGCTGCTCGACCACTACTGCGGCGTCGACGTTCACACGATCGCACCGGGCGAACCGTTCGCGATACCGGGCGCCGGCGGCATCCGCTTCACCGCCGTGCCGGTCGACAGCAAGCCGCCGCCTTATTCGCCGCGCCGGGAGGCGAGCGTGCCGGGCGACAACATCGCACTCCTGATCGAGGATACGACGAGCGGCCGACAGGCGTTCTATGCGCCGGGGCTCGCCGACGTCGACGACGGCGTGCGCGCCGCGATGCGCGACGCCGACCTCGTGCTGGTGGACGGCACGTTCTGGACCGGCACGGAGATGATCGACCTCGGCCTGTCGTCGAAGCACGCGGCCGACATGGGGCATCTCGAGCAGTGCGGCGACGCGGCGAGGCCGGGCATGATCGACCGCCTTCGGCTGTTGCCGACGCACACGCGCAAGGTCCTCACGCACATCAACAACACGAATCCGATTCTCGACCCCGGTTCCGCGCAGCGCGCGCAATTGCGCGAGCACGGCATCGAGGTCGCCCACGACGGCATGCAATTCGAGGTCTGACCATGAACGCACCGATTCCCGCCGCAGCGCTGCACGCGACGCCCTGGAGTGCGCAGGAGTTCGAGGCGCGCCTGCGCGCGCTCGAATCGCGCTATCACATCCACCATCCATTCAACCGCCGCCTGAATAGCGGCGCGTGTTCACCGGCGCAGATTCGCGGCTGGGTCGCGAACCGCTTCTACTATCAGATCAGCATTCCGCTGAAGGACGCGGCGATCCTGTCCAATTGCCTGGATCGCGACACGCGCCGGCTGTGGGTCGAGCGGATTCTCGACCACGACGGTCACGGCGGCCAGGAAGGCGGGATCGAGGCATGGGCGCGGCTCGGTGAGGCGGTCGGCATCGAGCGCGCGGAGTTGTGGTCGCTCGAGCATGTGCTGCCCGGCGTGCGGTTCGCGGTCGACGCCTACGTTAATTTCGCGCGGCGCGCGCCGTGGCAGGAAGCCGTGTGCTCGTCGCTGACCGAGATGTTCGCGCCGCAGATCCACCTCGACCGGCTCGCGGGCTGGCCGTCCCACTATCCGTGGATCGAGGCGGCCGGGCTGCAGTATTTCCGCAGCCGCGTGCCGCTCGCGCAGCGCGACGTCGAACACGGGCTCGCGGTGACGCTGAACCATTTCACGACACCGGACGCGCAACGGCGCGCGCTCGACATCCTGTCGTTCAAGCTGGATGTGCTGTGGTCGATTCTCGATGCGATTGAAAAGGCGTATCCCGCATGAACTCCAACGACGCCGTCAGCGGCGTGCCGCTGCGCCCCTCGCTGAGGGGCATGTACCGCCTGCAGTGGGAGGCGGCCCAGGATGCGTACGTGCTCCTGTACCCGGAGGGCATGGTCCGGCTCAACCCGAGCGCGGGCGAGATCCTCGCGCGCTGCGACGGCACGCGCGAGCTCGACGACATCATCGACGAACTCGAGCGGCTGTTCAGCACGTCGGACCTTGCGTCGGACGTCTATCGCTTCCTCGATCATGCGCGACTGCGCGGCTGGCTCGACTGACATGGACATGACCCCTCCTCCGAACCGGCCGTCCGCGCCGCTCTGGCTGCTTGCCGAACTCACGTACCGCTGTCCGCTGCACTGCGCGTTCTGCTACAACCCGGTCGATTTCGCGACGCACGGCGCGGAGCTCGATACCGACGCATGGCGCACGGTGATCAGCGACGCGCGCGCGCTCGGCGCCGCGCAGATCGGCTTTTCCGGCGGCGAACCGCTGCAGCGCAGCGACCTGGAGGTGCTGGTCGAGCATGCGCGGTCGCTGGGTTTCTATACCAACCTGATCACGTCCGGCGTGGGCCTGAATGCCACGCGCATCGACCGGCTCAAGGCGGTCGGGCTCGATCATATCCAGTTGTCGCTGCAGGATTCGACGCGCGAGCTGAACGACTTCCTGACCAGCACGCGCACCTTCGACCTCAAGCGCGGCGTCGGGCGGCTGATCAAGTCGCACGGCTATCCGATGGTGCTGAACTGCGTGCTGCATCGGTACAACCTGCCGCACGTCGGCCAGATCATCGAGATGGCGCTCGACCTCGGCGCGGATTTTCTCGAACTCGCGAATACGCAGTACTACGGCTGGGCGATGCTGAATCGCGATCAGCTGATGCCGACCGCCGAACAACTGCGCGAAGCGGAGGAAACGGTCAACCGCTACCGCAAGCTCGTCGGCGAACGGTGCAAGATCCTGTTCGTCGTGCCCGACTACTTCGAGCAGCGGCCGAAGGCCTGCATGAACGGCTGGGGCTCGGTGTTCCTCGGCGTCGCACCGGACGGCACCGCACTGCCGTGCCATGCCGCGCGCGGGTTGCCCGGCCTCGTGCTGCCGAACGTGCGCGACCGGTCGCTGAAGGACATCTGGTACGAAAGCGACGCGTTCAACGCGTTTCGCGGTGACGGCTGGATGCGCGACCCGTGCCGCACCTGTGACGAGCGCCATGCGGATCATGGCGGGTGCCGCTGCCAGGCGTACATGCTGGCCGGCGATCCGGCGCAGGCCGATCCGGTCTGCGCGAAGTCTCCGCATCACGGCCGGGTCGAGCAGGCCGTGCAGTTCGCGCGGCGGGCAGGGCGACAGGACGAGCGTCCGTTGATCTTTCGCAGTGCTGCGAATTCTGTCGGGCGTTGAGTGGTGTGTGCCGCTGTATCGGGCATGTCATTTTCTTGACTTCTTCGACGATCAACGCACCGCCTGTTCGAGCAACGCCGCGAACGCGGCCTCGTCCACGCGCAGCCCTCGCGGCGAGCGGCGTACCTCCAGCGCCGCGAGCATCCCGGCTTCGAACGCATCGAGCACCGCCGGGTGGATGTAGCAGCGCCGGCATACGGCCGGCGTGTTGCGCAATATGTCGGCGACGGCCCGCACCGTTTCGACGATCTGCTTGCGCGCCTGCGTGACGTCCTCATGCGGGATGCGCCGCAGCAACGCCAGCGCCTGAACGCTGCCCGCCCAGGTCCGGTAATCCTTCGCGGTGAACTCCGCGCCTGCCGCTTCGCGCAGATAATCGTTCACGTCGGACGAGCCGATCGAATGACGTGCGCCGTCGTCGTCCACATATTGAAACAACTCGTGCCCGGGCAACTCCGCGCAGCGCCGCACGATCCGGCCGACGCGCGGATCTTCCACGGTCACGTCATGCTCGATGCCGCTCTTGCCCGTGAAGCGCAGGCGAACCTGTCCCGGCCGGATCGTCACGTGGCGCTTGCGCAGCGTCGTCAGTCCGTACGACGCGTTCTCGCGTGCATATTCGGCGTTGCCGATCCGCGCGAGCGTCGTGTCGAGCAGCCGGACGATCGTCGCGACGATCTTGTCGCGCGGCAGCGCGCGGGCGAAGGCCGCCATCCGCGCGTACTTGTTCGCGTCGCGCGTCTCGCGCCACTGCGGGTGATAGCGATACTGCTTGCGCCCGCGCGCATCGCGCCCCGTCGCCTGCAAGTGGCCGCGCGGGTCCATGCAGATCCAGACGTCGGTATACGCCGGCGGAATCGCGAGCGCATCGATGCGGGCGATTTCGTTGGCGTCGCGGATCCGGACGCCGTCCTGCGTGTAGTACGCGAAGCCGTGGCGCAACCGCCGGCGCGTGTAGCCGGGATGCCGGTCGTCGACATGGCGCAGCGGCGCGGCCGAACGATCGCCGGTTTCGGTGCCGGAGCCGCGCCGGGACGCGCGCTTCTTCATGGCGCGAGGCGCCAGCGGACGAGCGTTTCCATGTGCGGCGATCGGGGGTTCACGCACGGCGGGCATCGTTGTTCTCCTTGTTGTCGGAGCGGCCGTCGCGGGGCGCGAACGGCGCTTGCAAGGGCGACAGCAAGATCCGTGCGCCGCCGCCGGATGCGCCGCCCCATCGACGTCGAAGCGGTCGCGGCAGGCGAAGATGAGCGCTAGGTGTTTATACGTATGCCGATACCGATATCGCTTCAATCCAATATTTCATTGGAAGGTTATCGGACTTGTTTCTAGACTGATCCGGGGCGTACATACCGGGCCGGCCGCATGCGCCGGCCGGCACCGCCCCGAACCGCGTCCGCGCCACGCAGAACCACAACAGCACGGCACCGCGCCAGGCCGGGCCGCGACATACAACGACATCATCGGAGACGGACCATGACATTCATCAGGAAGCTGACGGCCGGTGCGCTCGTCGCCGCGGCGACGGTATTCGCGTCGGGCGCGCACGCGCAGCAAAAGCCGATCACGCTCGGGTTCTCGCAGGTCGGCGCGGAAAGCGCGTGGCGCACCGCGAACACCGTGTCGGTGAAGAGCGCGGCGAAGGATGCCGGCATCAACCTGAAATTCTCGGACGCGCAGCAGAAGCAGGAGAACCAGATCCGCGCGATCCGTTCGTTCATCGCGCAGAAGGTCGACGTGATCGCGTTCTCGCCGGTTGTCGAGTCGGGCTGGGAGCCGGTGCTGACCGAAGCGAAGGCGGCCCATATTCCGGTGATCCTGACCGATCGCGGCGTCGACGTGAAGGATCCGTCGCTGTACGTGACGATGATCGGTTCCGACTTCCTCGAGGAAGGGCGGCGTGCCGGCCACTGGATGGAAGAGCGCTTCAAGAACGATGCGGGCCCGATCAACATCGTCGAGCTGCAGGGCACGGTCGGCTCCGCACCGGCCAACGACCGCCGCGCGGGCCTGCTCGAAGTGATCAAGAACAATCCGAAGTTCAAGGTGATCGCGTCGCAAAGCGGCGACTTCACGCTTGCCGGCGGCAAGCAGGTGATGGAAGCGTTCGCGAAGACGTACGGCAAGCAGATCAACGTCGTCTACGCGCACAACGACGACATGGCACTCGGCGCGATCCAGGCGATGGAAGAGGCCGGCATCAAGCCCGGCAAGGACGTGAGTGTCGTGTCGTTCGACGCGACCAAGGGCGGCTTCCAGGCGATGGTCGCCGGCAAGATCAACGTCGACGTCGAATGCAGCCCGCTGCTCGGCCCGCAACTGATGACCGCGGTGAAGGACGTGGTCGCCGGCAAGCAGTTGCCGAAGCGCATCGTCACGAACGAGACGGTGTTCCCGATGAGCGTCGCGGCGCAGGTGCTGCCGACCCGCAAGTACTGAGTCCCGGCGGACGCGGGCGGCGGCGCGGTTGCCGCCGTCCGCCGTCCGCCTCGAATCGAGGGCGATCCATGACGAATCCGCCGGTGGTCGAGATGATCGGCATCGACAAGGCGTTCCCGGGCGTGAACGCGCTGCAGCGCGTGAACTTCCGGTTGTTTCCGGGCGAAATTCATGCACTGATGGGCCAGAACGGCGCGGGCAAGTCGACGCTGATCAACGTGCTGACAGGCGTGCATGCGCACGACGCGGGCGAGATTCGCGTCGGCGACGCGCCGGTTCGGTTCGCCGCGCCGCGCGAGGCCGAGGCGGCCGGGATCCAGACGCTGTACCAGGAAGTGAACCTGTGCGCGAACCTGTCGGTCGCCGAGAACATCTTCGCGGGTCGGCAGCCGATGCGGCGCGGCGCGATCGACTGGAAGACGATCCATGCGCGGGCGCGCGATGCGCTCGCCGAGCTCGACCTGTCGCTCGACGTCACGCGTTCGCTCGACGCGTATCCGATCGCGGTGCAGCAGATGGTCGCGATCGCACGGGCCGTGTCGGTCGATGCGCGCGTGCTGATTCTCGACGAACCGACGTCGAGCCTCGACGACGGCGAGGTCGCGCGGCTCTTCGACGTGCTGCGCCGACTGAAGGCGTCGGGGATGGCGATCCTGTTCGTCACGCACTTTCTCGAACAGACCTATGCGGTGTCCGACCGGATCACCGTGATGCGCAACGGCGAGCGCGAGGGCGAGTATCTCGCGCGCGACCTGCCGGTCGACATGCTCGTCGCGAAAATGACCGGCCGCGAACCGATGTCCGGCACTCTGCAAGCGGGCGCGGCGGCCGTGCAGCGCGACGCCGACGCGGCCGCGCCGTTCCTGTCGATGCAACAGGCCGGCCGGCGCGGGATGATGAGCCCGCTCGATCTCGACGTGCGGCCCGGCGAAATCGTCGGGCTGGCCGGGCTGCTCGGCTCGGGGCGCACGGAAACCGCGCGGCTCGCGTTCGCGGCCGAGCGCACCGACACCGGTGCGATCGAGATCGACGGCACGCGCAAGCGGCTCGCGTCGCCGCACGATGCCGTTCGCAACGGGATCGCGTATTGCCCGGAGGATCGCAAGAAGGAGGGGATCGTAGCGGCGTTGTCGATCCGCGAAAACATCGTCCTCGCATTGCAGGCGCGGCGCGGCTGGTGGCGGCTGATCAGCCGCGCGCGCCAGCGCGAACTCGCGGAGACGTACATCGCGCGGCTCGGCATCAAAGCGCGCGACGCGGAACAGCCGATCGGGCTGCTGTCCGGCGGCAACCAGCAGAAGGTGCTGCTCGCGCGCTGGCTCGCGACGGAGCCGAAGCTGCTGATCCTCGACGAGCCGACGCGCGGCATCGACGTCGCCGCGAAATTCGACATCATGGAGCGCGTGCTTGCGTTGTGCGCGCAGGGGCTCGCGATCCTGTTCATCTCGTCGGAAATCAGCGAAGTGGTGCGCGTGAGCCACCGGATCGCGGTGCTGCGCGATCGCCGCAAGGTCGCCGAACTGACCGGTGCCGAGGCGTCGGAGGAACACGTGTATCAATTGATCGCGGGAGGCCGGTCATGATCCGGTTACGCACGTTGCTTCGCCATCCGCTCGTGTGGCCGGTGCTGACGCTCGCGCTGCTGTTCGCGCTCGACGTCGCGTATCGGCCGGGCTTCCTGTCGATCGCGGTGCTCGACGGCCACTTGTTCGGCGCGCCGATCGACATCCTGAATCGCGCGGCGCCGCTCGTGATCGTGTCGCTCGGCATGACGCTCGTGATCGCGACGCGCGGGATCGACATCTCGGTCGGCGCGATCGTCGCGATCGCCGGCGCGGCCGCGGCGATCGTGCTCGACGGCGATCCGACGCGGGTCGGTACGGCGCTGGCCGCCGCGCTCGGCGTCGGGTTGCTCGCGGGCGCATGGAACGGCGTGCTCGTCGCGTTCGTCGGGATGCAGCCGATCATCGCGACGCTGATCCTGATGGTCGCCGGACGCGGCATCGCGCAGTTGCTGACCGGCGGACAGATCATCCCGATCGGCGCGCCGGGCTACCTCGAGCTCGGCGGCGGGTATCTCGCGGCCGTGCCGTGCTCGGTCTGGATCGCGATCGCGACGATCGCGGCGACCGCGCTGCTGGTGAACCGCACGGCGCTCGGCCTGTTCATCCGCGCGATCGGCGTGAACCCGGTCGCGACGCGGCTCGTCGGGCTGCGCGCGGGGGCGGTCGTGTTCGGCGTCTATCTGTTCTCCGGCGTGATGTCGGCGCTCGCCGGCATCCTCGCCAGCTCGAACGTGCGCAGTGCCGACGGCAACAACGCGGGGCTGCTGCTCGAGCTCGACGCGATCCTCGCGGTGACGCTCGGCGGCACGTCGCTGCTCGGCGGCCGCTTCAGCCTCGCGGGCTCCGTGCTTGGCGCGCTGATCATCCAGACGCTCACCTACACGACTTATTCGATCGGCGTGCCACCGGAGGCGACGCTCGTCGTGAAGGCGCTCGTCGTGATCGTCGTGACGCTGATCCAGTCGGACGCGGCGCACGCGCTGGTGATCCAGCATGCGTCGCGACTGCTGTCTTCCATCCGTTCGCGCACCACCACCGGAGCCACGCCGCGATGAACCGATTCCTCGCACGGTTTACCGACCCGCGCACGCTGCCGATCGTCGTGACGATCGTGCTGTTCGCCGCATTGTTCAGCTTCGGATCCGTGATGTACACGGGCTTCTTCTCGATGCAAGTGCTGACCGGGCTGCTCGTCGACAACGCATTCCTGCTGATCGTCGCGATCGGGATGACGTTCGTGATCGTGTCGGGCGGCATCGACCTGTCTGTCGGCTCTGTCGTTGCATTGACAACGATCTTATGCGCGGTCGGCGCCGAACGATTGCACTGGCCCGTCTGGGTGATCGTCCCGCTCGTGCTCGTGTTTGGCGCGCTGTACGGCGCGGCGATGGGCGCGTTGATTCATTACTTCCGGTTGCAGCCGTTCATCGTCACGCTCGCTGGGATGTTTCTCGCGCGCGGCGCATGCTTCCTGATCACGACGCAGTCGATCACGATCAACGAGCCGACCTTCCATGCGCTCGCGGGCATCAGCGTGCCGGTCGGCGGCGGGACGCTGAGCGCGGGCGCGCTGATCGCGCTCGCGACGCTGGCCGCCGCGATTTACTTCGCGCATTTCACGCGCTTCGGCCGCAACGTGTATGCGGTCGGCGGCAACGAGCGATCGGCGCTGCTGATGGGGTTGCCGGTCGCGCGCACGAAGGTCGGCGTGTATGCGCTGAGCGGCTTCTGTTCGGCGCTCGGCGGTGTGGTGTTCACGCTGTACGTGCTGTCCGGCTACGGACTGCAGGCGCAGGGGATGGAGCTCGACGCGATCGCCGCGACCGTGATCGGCGGCACGCTGCTCACGGGCGGGGTGGGGTACGTGATCGGGTCGGTGTTCGGCGTCGGTATTCTCGGCACGATCCAGGTGCTGATCACGTTCGACGGCACGCTGAGTTCGTGGTGGACGCGGATCGTGATCGGCGCGCTGCTGTGCGTGTTCTGTCTGCTGCAGCGGGTCATCGAGCGGCACGCGGCGCGGCGGCGTAGCGGTGGGACCGGGCTCGATCCGAAACGGCGGAGGCGCGATGCCGCGCAGGTGACGCCCGCCGCGTCGCGTGATGATGCGGCGCTCGGTTCGACGATGCGCAGGTTGTTGCGTCTGCAACGTTAGGCGTGATGCCGGCGCGCGTTTGGCGGGCTTCTTCGTTGGCCGGCATCGCTTGCGCCGTCGCCGTTGGTGGCTGTCAACGGCGCTTCGGCGCGGCCGCCAGTCGCGTTTGACCGATTCGCGAATGCGCGTCGCGCGACAGCGGCGCGTGCGTTGCAATCAGCCCGGCCCGGCCATGTCGGGTTCCACGTCGAACGACGCATCCGCGATGCCCGTCTGCTTCAGCGACTCGGCGAGTCGTTCGATCGCGTGCAGATCCAGCACGTCCAGGCGGTCCCGCATTGCCTGCACGAACGCGGCATGCCGTGGTGCATGCGCGTGCTGTCCGAGCCATTCCTCGATATCGGTGAGGCGGCCTTCGCTCGCGAGCACGGCCAGCTCGTGGAGCGCGTCGGCAGGCGGACAGCGCATCGCGTGTGCGTCCGGCACGGGCCCGGTCGGATCGGCGGGTTCGGCGGTGCGTACGAGCGCCGACGCTGGGATCATCGCGCGGCCGATCGCGGGCGCCACGATCTGGAACGTGAACGACGTGCCGACACCCGGCTGGCTCGACACGGCCAGCTCGCCGCGCATCGCGCCGACGATCCGCTGCGCGATGAACAGGCCGAGTCCGGTGCCGCCGTTCACCGCCTGCACCTGCTGGTATGCACGGAAGATGTCGGTGGTCTTGCCGATGTCGATGCCGATTCCGGTGTCGGCGACCTCGAACATGATCCGCCATGCATCGCCTTCCGGATACGCGCCGACCGACAGCGTGACCGTGCCGTCGCGCGTGAACTTCGACGCGTTCGACAGCAGGTTGAGCAGCACCTGCTGCAGCCGAATGCCGTCGATCGACAGCTTGCGCGGCAACGGCGTCAGCGGCCGGTAGTCGAACCGGTTGTCCTGCTGGGAACACAGCGCGACCGCATAGTCGCCGATGTCGTTCAGCAGGCCGGGCAGGTCGGTCGCGTGCGGCGAAATGCCGAGCGGCTGCAACTCCGCCTTCGTGTATTGCAGCAATTCGTCGATCAGCGTGAGCTGGTAGCGGATGCTGCGGTCGATCGAGCGGATCAGCCGCGCCTGGCTGCGCGTCGCGCCTTGCAGCAGCAGCTTCGCGTAGCCGTTGATCGTCGACAGCGGCGCGCGCAGGTCGTGGCTCACGTAGCCGAGCGTCTCGATCTTCTGCTGCATGTGCATGCGAACCTGTTGCAGCGCGTCGTTGAGCGCGACCGTGCGTTTCGCGACTTCGTCGCGCAGGCGATCCTGTTCGGTGAGCTGCCACTGCTCGAGACGCTTGCGTGCTTCGGTGCGCTGACGGCCCACGTGGTTGATCCACGCGGCCAGCACCAGCAGGTGCGTGGCAAGACCGATGATCGCGATAACGGGGTTCGGATAGATGTCGGACTTGATCCAGAACAGCCAGGCCGGGATCGCGTCCTTGCCATCGAGAATGCGGATCACCATGTTGAAGCTCGCGAACGCGATCGCGATCAGCATCACGCGGCCCGTCGGCGTCCGGCGAATCGCGAGCGTCAGCGCGAGGGTGAGGTTCACGATCGCCAGCACGGCGTTCAGCCGCAGGCAGAACCACGTAAACGTGAGCAGGTCGCCGCATGCGGCCCCGACGATGCCCGCGCACTCGAGCGCGATGAACCCCGCGTAGATCGCGCGGAACGGGATGCGTGCCTTCTCGCGATGGGCGACCGTCAGGATGAACGCGATGAAGCACACGATCGACAGGTAGACGAAGATCACCTCGCCGCGCGCCGACCATTCGCGTGCGGCGGGCCACAGATACAGCGCGGTGTAGCCGCGGTAGGTTGCCTCGAACAGCGTCGTGTTCAACGCGAGCATGGCCAGCACGACGAACATGCCGCTGCGGGAGAAAAACCCGATCAGCAGCGCACACCACATGAGCGCGAGCAGCCCGCCGAGAAAGCCGAAGTTCCACATGGTTGCGTGCAGCTCGTGGGCCTGCCATGCGTCGCGCGTGAAGGCGCTCGGCGCGAGCCGCAGTTCCTTGCGCGACGTGATGCGGATCAGGACGGGCAACCGTTCGCCCGGGCGCAGCGTTGCATCGAGCACCGGATACCGGGACGCCGGCCGGCTCATGCCATTTTCGTCGGCCGGGAAGCGGCCGGCGAGCGTCCAGGTGCCGCCGTGCCCGACGTAGAAATCGGCACGGTCGACGCGTGCGTCGCGGATCGCGAGCACCAGCGGCTGTTCGACGCGGTCGCGGTTGACCAGCGTCGCGCCGACCCACCAAGCGGAGCGTGAGAATTCGATGTTGAACGACGGTCGCGCCGCCGCGGCAGCACGACGTTGAGGCTCGGCGAGCCGTGCGGCGGCCTGGTCGACTGACAACTGCGCGCCCGGATCTTCGAGCAACGAGACGGCGTCCAGCTGTGCGGGGTTTTCCGTCGCGGTGGCCCGGTGTGTCGCGCAGGCGAGCACCAGTGCCGTCAGCAGCAGCACCATCGCGTGCCAGCCCGAGGTGCGACGCCTATGCATCGCGCGGGCAGTCATGCGACGGCGGCGGAACATCGACCGTCGGCCGCTGACGCCGCCAGTCCGACGGCGTGATGCCGAACCGTTCGCGAAACGCCGTCGCGAAGTTGCCCGGCGTCGAGAAGCCGATCTCCTCGGCGATGTCGCCGATGCCCATCGACGTCTCGGCGAGAAAGTGTTTCGCGGCGCGCAGCCGCGTGTCGCGCAGGTATTCGAATACGGTCTGGCCGAGATGATCGCGGAACACGCGCGACAGCCGTTTTTCGTGCGTGCCGACCTGCCTCGCGAGTTCGTCGAGCCCGGGCGGGTTGCGCAGCTCGCGCAGCAGGATGTCGCTTGCCGCGCGCACCAGCGCGGCGTCGGGGTGGTCGCGCAGCTTGGGCAAGTGCGCGAACGGCTGGCTGCGTCGCGCCCGTTTCAGATGATTGCGGATCCGTGCAATGACCTCGACCGGTTCGAACGGCTTCACGATGTAGTCGAGCGCACCGGTTTCGAGCCCCGCGATGCGATCCTCGAGATCGCTCGCGGCAGTCAGGATGATGACGGGAATGTTCTGCGTCGACGGCGTCGAGGCCAGCAGCCGGCACGCGGCGAAGCCGTCCATGCGCGGCATCCGCACATCCATCAGGATCAGGTCGGGCGTGATCGCCTGCGCACGGTGATAGGCCTGCAGACCATCGAACGCGACGCTGATCCGGCAGCGCGCGGAACGCAGGATCTCCGTCAGGAGCCGCAGGTCGTTCGGTCGGTCATCTACGACGAGAATGTGTGCGTCAACGAGATCCGGCGTGACGCGGAGCGACGCCGGACTGGACGAGCGGGATGACATGGTTGCGAACGCGAAGGGAGGGTAGGCCGGGGTCGGAATCGATGCATCTATATGCACGATTGTTGCGAAAAATTATATGCCGACAACAAAGTCGTCGGTGAGGATTCCGTGCGATCCGTGGGGGCATGTCTGGGCGGCCTCAAATCTGAAGTGCAACACTCTCGCCATCCGGTAATGTCCGCGAATGGCAAAGAGAACGTACCAACAACTTCAACCTGAAGAACGTATGCGAATCGATTTCTGGCGTGACGAGGGCT
>NZ_CADFEC010000047.1:0-28025 GCF_902833195.1 Burkholderia sp. BCC1638 | reverse complement strand
GCGAGAAATAAGGTGCATCCTCGGGGCAAACTTCTCCGAATGGGCGGCGCTTCGCTTCGGTATCCGGCCATTCCCCGCCCACATCGCCGACCACCTCGCGCGATCGCCTATTAATCAGTGTTTCCCTAGCAAATACGTCGCGATAGTTGATGCCTTCGATACGTAAGGGGGCTGCGGTCACAAGAACTTTCAGGACGGCCATTTGGGAACGGTCCGGTCGAAGATGCCTGTAGAAAATTTCGTCGCTCATGGGTCGCATCGACACCGGCTTTCGTCGTTCGTGCTGTAGGTGCGCCGATCGCACACCAGCAGGACCATGCAGCCTGCTGGCGCGACAATGACCGGTGCGTTACGGGGCGCTTGCGGGTACGTTGATTTGCGGAGCCATTTCCGGTACGCCAAGTATCTAACTGCTACCGACTTGGAATTTAACTCGCGGGAGGCTCAATCAACTGAAACTGGCAGGGCGACACCTACCAGTAACTCGCGCTCGCCCGTCGGGATATCGACCGATAGCCGGACCGGTTCCCCGCAGCGCCGCTGGAAGGGCCGCTACGGCGACGTCGCAGTGACGGTCGCGAACAGCTACAGCCGCGATAGCGGCGGCAACAATCCGTCGGTGACGGCGAGCTATTCGTCGTCGTTCGTGGTGGCGCGACGAGGCGTGTTCCTCGGCGCATCCGCGTCACAGTCGGATCCGCGCACCGGTTTCGCCGTCAGGGTCGGCAAGCGCGACGACGCGAGCGGCATGGCGGCCGAGGTTCGCAGCGATTCGAGCGCGCGGATCAAGGTCGGTTTCGGTAGCGCGCACTGCTGCTGGAGTCCGCGGGCGCGACGAGCGCGATCGAGGGGCTCGGCAAGCGCACGCTGTTCATGCGTGCCGGGGTAAACCACGCTGCGCAACGTCGATGCGAAGGTGACGTACATCTATGTTCGCCAGGCCTTCTCGAAGGGCGGCATTCCGCTGTCGCACAGGGTGATCCTCAATGGCGCGATGCCGTTGATCGCCAGCCAGGGTGGCGTTATTGCCGAACCTGATCATAAGGAAAACGAGCTGTTCGTTTTGGTTAGTCCGACATTGATGCGTTGCCCGCTGCATGTGAAGCGCCAGCGGGACGTGCAGATGATGGCAGGCAAGGTGCGCTGCGAACAGTCATTCAAATGATTCAGATTAGTCGAACTCGCAGTCGGGCAATCGTCCCGGCGGCCGCATTGAGTGCGATCGTGCTTGATGCGACGGCGGCCTCCGAGCAGCCGGCCAACCGCAACGATACGGTGGAAGCGACGCTGGATCGTGGTGCGCCGCAGGGCGACGTCATGATATTCAACAGCGCGTCGGGCGGCTACAACTTGCAACATAGTTCGACGTGTCGGCGAGCGACGGTCGTACGATCGATCGCCGCGACATGGGCCAGTATCAGTACTGCTCGACTCGGACAAGAGCGGCCCCTTCAAATCGCTCGTCGATTACAACGTGAGCCTGACCTAAGCGGGCAGGCAGATCGTGCAGGCGAACAACGATACGTGAGGCTCAAAAGGGTGAACAACAGCGCCGGTCGCTCGGTATCGCTGCCGGGCATTTCGGCGCAGGTCGTCTGCACACGAGCGCCATCGACACTCGAGACGCCGGAATTCCAGTTAGTCTGGTGGCGCCCGGGCAAATATAGCAACAAGCTGACGATCATGTTTACCCCGCCGTCCGCAAGTCTCTAGTTATCCTACTGAGAACGAATAGATCATGGAAGCAAGGTACTTTGCGTGTCACCCGATACGGCGCGTACTTTGTCGCGCACTGACGATCGCGCTGCTCATCGTGTCGTGCGACACGGGCGCCGCGACCGCGTGCTGGAAGCCGATCTTCACCGATGAAGAACTGCGCTGGATCAGCGCGCACCCGGTCGTCCATATCGCCGTCGAGGCCAACTGGCACCCGATCGAATATATGCGCAACGGCAGGCATGCGGGGCTCGTCGCCGGCTACCTGGGCGCGATTTCGAAAATGACCGGGCTCACGTTCCAGACCGTGCCGGGCACGGAATGGGGCCATGCATACGATGCGCTCGCCGCAGGCAAGGTCGATCTGCTGCCGGGTGTCTGGCGCGAGCTGGTTCCGGACCGCGTCGGCGCCGGTGCACTCGTCAGCTCTCCGTATCTGGTCGGGCGGTTGACCGCCGTGACGCGCAATGATTCCGCGATGATTTTCAGCCTGAGCCGTCTCGAAGGCCGGCGTATCGCGATCAAGGGGCGTGGCGCGGTCGAATACTTCACGCGCAATAGTGGCGTGAAGCTCGACATACTCACGTTCGATTCCGATGAACTCGCGCTGGCCGCGGTCGCCGACGGTGAGGCCGACGCCGCGCTTGGCGTCGACGTCACGATGCTGCCGATCGTCCGCCGGCGTTTTCCTGGCCAGCTTTACATGTCCGGGATGCTTGCGGACCGCCCCGTTTCGCTCGCGATGCTCACGCGCGCCGATCTGCCGATCCTCGCATCGATCATCGACAAGTCGCTCGCGGCGATTCCGGTTAGCGAAACCGCCGCGATCACGCGGGATTGGGTCGAGCTTGGTGACTACGGCAAGCCCACCCTCCGCTCCATCCTGCATTACCGCGCGCCACAGGTGGCTGCGCTAGTCGTGACGTTGCTGATATTCGCACTATGCGCCTATCTATCGTGGAAATCACGGGCCGCAGCGATTCGCAGCAAGCTGCGACAAGGCGAAGTTTCTCGCGTTCGTCAGCCACGAGATCCGGACCCCGATGCAGACGATCCTGTCGTCACTCGATTTTCTGCGGCGCTCGCCACTGGCGGAGCGGCAGGCTGTCCGCGTGGATGCGGCCGCGTCCGCGTCCGAGACGCTGCTGACGCTGCTCGACGATATCCTTGAATACTCCCGCCTGGAGTCGCGCAAGGTGACGCTTTCCGCGCAAACGGTCGATCTCGGGGCATGGGCGAGGGAAACGGTCGACATGGTGCGCTGGCGTGCCGAGAGCAAGAGGCTTGCGCTGCCGCTCGATATCGCGATCCCTGCGGCACCGCATGTCGAGATCGATCCCGTGCGCGTGCGCCAGATCGTGTTGAACCTGCTGGTCAACGCAATCAACTTCACGGCGAGCGGGGCGGTCACGCTGGGTGTCCGCCTTTCGGCAGCCCGCCGCGGGAGAAGCGGTACGCTGCTCCTGGAAGTGCGCGACACGGGCATCGGCATTGCGCCCGATCGATTCAAGCATCTCTTCGATGCGTACTGGCAAGAGACCCGTGTTCCACGAC
The DNA here is from genome assembly GCF_902833195.1 of Burkholderia sp. BCC1638. Classification (NCBI taxonomy): domain Bacteria; kingdom Pseudomonadati; phylum Pseudomonadota; class Betaproteobacteria; order Burkholderiales; family Burkholderiaceae; genus Burkholderia; species Burkholderia sp. BCC1638. The sequence goes on along the minus strand of NZ_CADFEC010000047.1, from coordinate 24,755 downwards.
CGGATGCGGGGGGCAGCGGGCTCGGCCTTGCGATCTGCCACGAACTCGTCGAGTTGATGCGGGGCACGATCACGGTCACCAGCACGCCGCATGTCGAGACTGTCTTCACGGTCAAGCTGCCGGTTGTCGTAACCGAGAGTGCGCCGCCGAGGCGGCAGGCCGATCGCGTGCCCGTCCGGATAGATGCATCTGCAGTGAATACACGCCGCGAAGCGCCTCGCATCCTGATCGTCGACGATCACGAAGCCGTGCGGGCTGCGCTGCAGGATCAATGCGAGGCGCTTGGATGTATCGGGATCGTCGCCGCCACAGGCGGGGACGCGATGTCGCAGCTTGCATATACGCAGATCGATATGGTGCTGCTCGATTGCAACCTCCCGGACATCGAGGGCTACGCACTTGCACGGACGATTCGGTAGGACGAGTCCGCAAGGAAAGCGCGACACGTTCCGATCATCGCGATCTCGGCAATCACCGGCGACGCGCACAAGGTTCGCTGCTTCGATAGCGGGATGGACGGCGTGCTGGGCAAGCCGCTGCGGCTCGAAACCCTGAGACAGATGATTGCGATGTGGTGCCCGACGTATTCGGGTTCTGCACCGGATGAGCCGGCGCACGCATAGGTCTGCCTATGCGTCCGTGATGCCGGGCTTCGGTTCGCCGGTATCCGGCCTGGCCGTTTCGATACGATGTCGGCGCAACAATTCCTGATGAAGCGGGCCGGCACTCGCCGGAATTCCGCCGGATGCGGCTTGCAGCGCGTGCTCGAATGCGTCGGCCAGCTCGCTCGTCGCGATATGTCCGGCAATCGCCGCGGCGCCCTTGATGCGATGCACTACGTGACGGGCGCGATCGGCATCGCCGGCCGACAGTGCAGCGCCCAGCAATGCCAGATCCGCATCGACGCTTTGCCGGTAGATCGCGGGGAAGTCCGAGCCTGTCGCGGGCGTTTGCCCGACAGGCGGCTGAAGCGCGTCCCGCTTGGTTGGCGGGCACCACAGATCGATCATCTGCCGCAGCGCATCGAGCCGCAGCGGCTTGCCCAGCACACCGTCCATCCCGCTGTCGAAACAGCGCTCGCGATGGGCATCGTCCGTCGACGCGGAGATTGCAATGATCGGCGTGTGCGCCTGGCCGCGCTGCTGCTCGCTGGCGCGCATGCGCTGAGCGACCGTATAGCCGTCGACGTCCGGCAGGTCGCAGTCGAGCAGCACCATGTCGTACCGCAAGCGCTCGAACTGGTCGAGCGCTTGCGCGCCATTGCCGGCAACCATCGAGCGGCATGCAAGCGCGTCAAGTTGATGCTCGATCGCATGTTGAACGGCCTCGTGATCGTCGACGACGAGGATCATCGGCCCTTCGTCGACTTGCTGGGGGGCGCCGGAATCGAGCGTCGCGGCTTCGTGCGCAGGCGCTTGGGGCTCGACCGTGTCCGACACGGCCGTCGGCGCGGTTCGCCGCGCCGGCAGGATGACCGTGAAGACTGTGCCCCGATCAGGGGTGCTGCTGACGGTAATCTCGCCATTCATCAGGTCGACGAGCTCGCGACAGATCGATAGCCCCAGCCCGCTGCCGCTCACGCGGCGGCTTCCCGGCTCCTCGACGCGCTGGTAAGGCTCGAAGATCCGGCGCTGACGCTCGGGCGGGATGCCGATTCCGGTGTCGTGGACTTCAAGCACGAATGTATCGGAAATGCCCGTATTCCCTTCCAGATAGTCGACGCGCAACCCGACCGACCCGTTCGACGTGAACTTGATTGCGTTGACGAGCAGGTTCAGCACGATCTGCCGGGTGCGGACCGGATCGATCAGCAGAGTCAAACCGGTCGGGCAGGCAAGTTCGAGCGAGAGATTCAGGCCTTTCTCGTCGACCCGCCAGCGAACCATGTCGGCACTGCCTCGCACCCACGGTTCGATTTGCGTGGGCTCGGGCGCAAGCGTGACATTGCGCGATTCGAGTCGCGAGTATTCGAGCACGTCGTCGAGCAGCGTCAGCAGGGATTCCGACGCGGCGACCGCGGCATTCGCGCGGGCCGCTTGTTTCGGCGCCAGCTTCGAACGCTGCATCAGTTCGAGCGACGACAGGATCGTGTGCATCGGCGTTCGAATCTCGTGGCTGATGAACGCGAGGAACATCGCCTTGTCGCGCTCGCTGCGGACCGCCACGACGCGTGCGCGCCACGAAACGAACGCGATTGCCACCAGCGCGAGCACGGTGGCGCCGGCCGCGGTGACCTGCCAGCGCCGGTAGTAAAGGATCGAACGCAGCGTCGGTTTGCCATAGTCGGCCTCTTCCATCCATTGGCGCGGAATTTCCTCGCTCAAACGCGCGGGAATCGCTGCCAGCGACTTGTCGAGAATTGACGCGAGCAACGGCATGTTGCTGCGGGTCGCCAGGGCTAGCGCGTAGGGGCGGTCCGGCAAGCCGCCCGATAGGAATAACTCATTCTGGAATTGCCGGCGCAGCAGCGGCAGGATCGACATGTCGGGGCCGATGGCGACGTCCGCCTTATCGTCGACGACAGCCGCGAGCGCATCGCGCTCGTCGTCATACGTTAGCAGCGTCACGGGCATGCCGCTCCGACGGATCGCGTATTCCAGCGCGCCGTTGCCCTTGATTGCGATGCGCTTTCCGGCCAGCTTGCGGAAATCGACGAACAGGTACCGGCGCTCCGGCGCAACCACGACCATCGTGCCAACGAAATACGGCTGGCTGATGGTAGTGTCGTCGCCGTAGATCAACAAGTCAGCGCTTTTCGGTACGTCCGGCACGACATCGATTTTTCCGGACATCAGTGCGTCGCGCGAGTTGGCCCATGACAGATCGTCGACATACTCGAAGCGCAATCCGCTCACGCGCGAAATCGCGTCGAGGTACGAAGGTACGATACCGACCGGTTTCCCGTGCTCGCGGAATTCGAACGGACGCCAATGTGGATCGATACGCGTCCGGACCACCGGATGTGCGGCAATCCATGCCTTCTCTTCTGCCGTGAACTGCGGGGCGTTGCCTGCCAATGTGAAAGCGGGCATCAGCCAGACGAGCGCACCCATGAGGACGGCGCACCGTTTCAAACTCAGCTTGCTCACGTTGTTCCACCAGGTTGTTTGCGGCGCGGCCCAAGGCGGTCCGCAGATTCGCATCATCGCAGGCGCCACTGGAAAACGAGGCCGTCATCATAGGTCGTGCGTTGCGGAAACGCAACGCAGCACGGCGATCGTCGGATTATGCGGAAAAGCCTGGCTGCACCACCACGCATACCTCGAAGTCGATCGATGCCGGATTGTCGGCAGCGTCCTGTTTTCGTGTACCGACAATTGGTCGATTTAGCCAGCAGGGTTAAAAATTGTCCCGAAAGCCGGTAAGCTAATCAGGATAATCATGAACGGCATCCCGCAAAGAGGTTGGGGCCAGCCGTACCGCGCTGTACGCAACAATGAAAGGGGTAACAATGAGGCCAGAGCACCAGGTGATCCACGTCGTGATCTTGGACGACCATGCCGTTGTTCAGCACGGGATTTCTAGTTACCTGACTGGGAAGGCATTGAAGTAGCGGCGAGTTTCGCGAAGTCGCGCGATTTGATTCGTTGGCTCGAAGCGAGTCACGCGGATGTGGTGCTGCTTGACTACACGCTCGGCCCCGGCGAGATCGACGGCCTCAATCTCATCAAGCTCGTCAACACGCGCTTCCCGGATTGCCGAATCCTGATGACATCGAGCAGCGATACCCCAGCGACGGTCAACATGACAATGCACGCCGGGGCGCTCGGCTTCTTCGGCAAGAGCGAAGATCTTGATGAGTTGGCGTATGCAATCCGCGTGGTGGCCAACGGTCGTCCGTACATCAGCACTAACTTGGCCGCGCGGATGGAATCGAGCGCGACGCCCGATCCTCGGGTTGCAGAGGCAAAGGCAGCGAGCGGCGACGGCGCGCCGTCGATCGAGTCCGGATTGTCCGTAGACCTGCGCCTCAGCCCGCGCGAGCACGAGGTTCTGCGCTGTTTTCTCGCCGGCATGAGCGTGTCCGACATCGCATCGAAGTTTTCCCGCAGCCGCAAGACGATCAGCGCGCAAAAGCAATCTGCGTTTCGCAAATTGGGTATCCGCAGTGATGCCGAATTTTTCACGTCGCGCAAGCTGATGGAGCGAGGCTGAGCTGCCTTTTGCAATGCGTGCGACCGGCGGCTGATTCCCGATACGGGCTAGGATGATGTCGAAATCTTGCGCTAGAATTACTGTATATTTATACAGTATTTTGGAGCTGAATCGTGAATCAGACTGCCGTCCATGCTCATCCGATACGCCGCCCTGATGATCGGGCTCACGCCATTGAAACGCTTCTCGACTCAAGTATGTATTCTGAGGCGGGGGGAATAACCCTTTGGGGGTGATTTTGATTTTCGTGCGCTTTTCCGGTTAGACGTCTTTAGTCCTGGCAAGGACTTGCCTTGCGGCCCTAAATATTTATTCCGACAAAACAATGGGTTAGTGTCTACCCTTCGCTAACGAAGCAGAGGGCATCTCCAGACGTGACCGCATTGAAGATGAGCGGTCCCTCGACCGGCGGCGCCAGTACACCCGGTCGTTAGGCGCTCCGACTGGTTGACGGAATGGCTGATAACGCGTCGGGGAACGCCAAGTTCTCGGTCAACGATATCGAGGCGTTATTCGAACCTATTCCGAGCCTACCGGCATACGTGCCAGCCACCCAATCCGGCTCGCGCGCCCGCACCGGCACGTAACCCCATCCAACGACCGCCATGAACGCCTCCGCAGTCGATGCAAAACGCGAACAGCGAATCACAATGGAGATCGTGGTCGACACATACACCGAAAAGGAGTGCGCAACGGCGTGGCATTGCCATCTTGATGGTCAGATCTCGTTTCCGTTCAAGGCTCGCGTGCGCCAAGTCATGGAAGCCTCGCCGCTCAAGGCCGGTGAAATAATCACCGTTGTAGCGCTCGCGCACGAGCAACTCTGACGCGCGGCGATCTTTGTGGCGGTGAAACACGGCGACCGCGGCATCGTCGCACCCCTGGCTCAGTTGGCACCCGTTAGTGGGAGCTTCCGCACACGAGAAGCGGTCTTCGACTGGCACTACTGGCATGATCACGGCTACTCGTTCTGATCGCGCCAAATTCCCGCCCGTCGGGTGCCGATCGCGACCTCGCCACACCATCAATTCGCCCTTCGCACACCTCTGAAATCCTTATCCCATAAGGGATTGACGGGGATTTTCAGTTTTCGGGGGATGGGCAAAAATAGCCGATACCGCGCAATCCGGCGGAAAATATCGATCCTTATTTTCTCGGATCAAATGATACATATCGGTCTATCTAATAGTCAAGGCGACTTACATGTCCGAGTTTCGGGCCAACGGTGGTGGAGCTTTCCCTTTGCACGTCTGGCATCAAGCGGCCAGAGGTACCTGATTCGGCGATGCTAGAATAATCCGTCTACATGGTATGAAACCTCGAGGAGGAGGGCACGGTCGTGAGAGCCAACAAACGCCAGGTGGTGGTAGACAAAGCTACCGAACTGTTCTCCCGGCACGGTTTTCATCCGGTCGGCGTCGACTGGATCATCGACGATTCGGGCGTTGCGCGAATGACGCTCTACCGGCATTTTCCGAGCAAGGACGAACTCATTCGCGAAGTGCTGGTTCAGCGCTACGACCTGATCATCGGCAGCATCGAAACGCAACTGCGGGACGTTCACGATCCGGTCGAGCGAGTCAAGACGATCTTCGACTGGTACGAAGCCTGGTTCAATACGCCGGAGTTTGCCGGCTGCCTGTTCGAGCGCGCGTTGGCCGAATTCGGAACCGCGTACGCGCCGATCTCCGACGTCGCGATCCGCTACCGCCGCAAAATGGTCGAATGGATCGCCGAGTTGCTCCAGCCGCTCGTGTTGCCCGAAACGGCACGGCAGTTGGCCGGCGTCTACATGATGCTGCTGGATGGCGCGACGGTCGACGCGCGGGCGTTCAACGATTCCGCATCCGCAGGGCGTGCATGGCACGCCGCGAAGGCCCTGCTTGAACAGGCTATGAGTGCCGCGAATCGGCCTGCAACAGACGCGGATCCCGCGACGCAGCTTGCATAGCGGGCCAGCCTGATACGCAGCCGCCGGATCGCCTGGCCCTCGGAGGGGGGCGGCGGCTTTCGCCGAGCCGAATACCGCCCCCAAGGTTATGCGCGGCTTCAGTCGTTCCCCTGCTCGAGCACATTCTGCGTGAGCGTGACCGACGGAATCGTCGGCTTGAGCAACGCGCGGCGCGCGCGGCTGCTCAGCCAGTTCCAACCGGCCACGAGCAGCAGCGCGACCAGCGGGATCGACGCGATCGTCCACGTCCCGTTCGGGTAGTCGAATGCCATCAGAACCAGCACACCGAGCAGGAACAGTAGCGTGAGCCACGATGTGACGGGCGCGCCCGGCATCCTGAACGACACGTCTTCCACCTCGCCACGCCTCACCGCGGCACGAAACTTCATCTGGCACACGACGATGAAGCCCCACGTGCTGATGATGCCGAGCGACGCGATGTTCAGCACGATCTCGAACACGCTCGACGGCACGAGATAGTTGAGCAGCACGCCGACCACGTAGATCGCGACCGTCACGAGAATGCCCGCGTACGGCACGGATTGCGCGCTCATTCGCGAAAGGAAGGCGGGGGCCGAGCCGCCCATCGACAGCGAACGCAACACGCGCCCGGTCGAATAGAGGCCCGAGTTGAGGCTCGACAGCGCCGCCGTCAGCACCACCAGGTTCATTACCGAACCGATGCCCGGCACGCCGAGCGCGCCGAAAAACGTGACGAACGGGCTCTGGCCCGCCTTGTACGCGCTCCACGGCAGCAGGCAGACCAGCAGAACGACCGACGCGACGTAGAAGATCGCGATTCGCCAGATCACGTTGTTGATCGCGCGCGGCAGTACCTTGCGCGCGTCCTTGCACTCGCCGGCGGCCGTGCCGACCAGTTCGACGCCCGCGAACGCGAACACCACGCCCTGCACCAGCACCAGCGCGGGCATCAGTCCGTGCGGAAAGAACCCGCCGTTGTCGGTGATCAGATGCATGCCGGTGTCGTGGCCGGCGACCGGCACGCCCGTGCCGAGGATCAGCGAACCGATCGCGAGAAACAACACGATCGCGGCGACCTTGATCAGCGCGAACCAGAACTCCATCTCGGCGAACCACTTCACGCCAATCAGGTTCATCGTCGCGACGATGCAGAGCGCGACGAGCGCGAAAATCCACTGCGGAACGCCCGCGAACGGTGCCCAGTAATGCATGTAGAGCGCGACGGCGGTGATGTCGACGATGCCGGTCATCGCCCAGTTCAGGAAGTACATCCAGCCTGCGACGAACGATGCCTTCTCGCCCAGGAATTCGCGTGCGTACGACACGAAGCTGCCGCTGCTGGGACGATGCATCACGAGTTCGCCGAGCGCGCGCAGGATCAGGAACGAGAACGCGCCGCACACGAGATAGACGATCGCGAGCGACGGCCCGGCGGCCTGCAGCCGGGCGCCGGCCCCGAGGAACAGCCCCGTGCCGATTGCCCCGCCGATCGCGATCATCTGCACCTGTCGATTGCCGAGGGTCTTGTGATAGCCGGCTTCGTGCGATTCGAGCCAGCTGCGTTTGTCGGTTTCTCCGGTTGTCGACGGTTCGGGAATCGATGCCATGACTGTATCCTCGCGCACGGATGTGATTGGAATCATCCCGATCGCGAGACAATCGGGAGCCACCGGTACCGGAGGACTCGGGCGCGAAATCAAGCGCACCCGTCCTGATTGCGGTTCGCCGATCGTGGCGAACCGCACGGTACGTCGAGAACGTATTCAGCCGTAATTCCGGTCACAAACAGAATGCAAATTTCGACTGAACCTGTTCGAATCCGCGCATATGGGCCTCGGTGACGACGCCGCAAGGCGGGCACGCCGGCGTCCGAATCCCCCGGGTGTACCAGTCAGGTAATTTGGTGCGCCGGCGCGCACTGCGGGGGCAACCGCCGTCGCCTGCGCCGATTCGTGCACCAAAATGAGGAATCCGGCTCAACGAAATTTCCGTGTCGTGCCGGTGCGGCAAGCATTTCACAGCGATGGCCCGGTTTTTGCTAGAGGTGTCCGGCCGCGCAACGGTTGCGCGCTGCCCGACGACATACCAGACAAGGAAGATTCACCGTGAGCCCGACGACTCGACCGTTCCCCCGACGCACCTGGCTGGCTGCGCTGCTCGCAGCCCCCGTGATGGCGCTGTTCGCTGCTGCGCCGGCGCATGCCGATGCGCTCGACACCATCGCGAAAAGCGGCGCGCTACGCGTCGCGGTGCCTGAAGACTATCCGCCGTTCGGCTCGGTCGGCACGGACATGCAGCCGCAGGGTTACGACATCGACATGGCCGAACTGCTCGCCAAATCGCTCGGCGTGAAGCTGAAACTGGTGCCCGTGAACAGCGCGAACCGCATTCCGTATCTGACGACCAACAAGGTCGACATGGTGATCTCGTCGCTCGGCAAGACGCCGGAGCGCGAAAAGGTGATCGACTTCTCGACCGCGTACGCGCCGTATTTCCAGGGTGTGTTCGGCCCGGCGGACGTGAAGGTGGCCGCGCCCGCCGATCTGACCGGCAAGACGGTCGGCGCCACGCGCGGCGCGCTCGAGGAGATCGCGCTGTCGCAGCTCGCACCGAATGCGACGATCAAGCGCTTCGAGGACAACAACGCGACGATCCAGGCGTTCCTGTCGGGGCAAGTGCAGCTGATCGCCGCCGGCAACATCGTCGCGGCGGCGATTCTCGCGAAGAATCCCCCGCGTCGGCCCGAGGTCAAGTTCGTGATCAAGAATTCGCCGTGCTTCGTCGGCGTCAACAAGAACGAACCGCGCCTGCTCGCGAAGATCGACGATGCGATCGCGCATGCGAAGCAGGACGGCACGCTGGGCGCGATGTCGAAGAAGTGGCTCGGCCAGCCATTGCCGGCCGGCCTGTGACGGATCGCCGTGTCGCCTGATACATCGCCAGCGCGGCGGGTGTCAGTGTCCGAACCCGAATTCATTCAATCGTCATGAGCTATCAGCTTCAATTCGGCGAGCTCGCCGAATACGCCGGTGTGTTCGCGAGCGGCGCGGCGATCACGCTTGCGCTGACCGCGGTCGCGACCGTGCTCGGCGTGGCGATCGGCGTGCTCGGCGCGGCCGCGTACAGCGCCGACGCGCCCGCGGCCGTGCGGCTGCGTCCGCTGATCGGCGCGTACGTCGAGGCGATCCGCAATACGCCGTTCGTCGTCCAGCTGTTCTTCATCTTCTTCGGACTGCCCGCGCTCGGCGTGCACATCGACGAATACACGGCTGCGATTCTCGCGATGACGCTCAATCTCGGCGCGTACTCGGTCGAGATCGTGCGCGCGGGCGTCGCCGCTGTCCCGAACGGGCATCTGGAGGCGGCATCCGCGCTCGCGATGTCGCGCTCGCAGATGCTGCGCCACGTCGTGCTGCCGCAGGCGCTCGCCAAGGTGTTTCCCGCGCTCTCGAGCCAGATCGTGATCACGATGCTCGGTTCGGCGGTCGTGTCGCAGATCTCGGTGGCCGATCTGACCTACGCGGCGGGCTACATCCAGTCGCGTAACTTCCGCGCATTCGAGACGTATTTCGTCATCACGCTCGCGTATCTGGCGATGGCGCTGCTGCTGCGTGGCGCGCTCGGCACGGTGGGGCGCCGCCTCTTCTCCCGCCGCGTGCGAGGTGCGCGATGACCGATTTCACGTTCGGGCAGATTCTCGCGAACCTGCTGCTGGCCGCGCGCTGGACGATCGTGCTGTCGATCGTGTCGTTCGTGTCCGGCGGACTCGTCGGCCTCGGGCTGCTCGTGATGCGCGTGTCGAGTTCGACGGTGCTGCGCGGCATCGCAAAGCTGTACATCGAAGTGTTTCAGGGCACGCCGTTGCTGATGCAACTATTCATCGTGTTCTTCGGCCTGCCGCTCGTCGGGCTCGACGTGCCGCCCTGGGTCGCGGCCACGGCAGGGCTCACGTTCTTCACCAGCGCGTATCTCGCGGAAATCTGGCGCGGGTGCGTCGAGGCCGTGCCGAAAGGGCAGTGGGAGGCGTCGTCGAGCCTGGCCATGAGCTACGTCGAGCAGTTGCGTCACGTGATCCTCCCGCAGGCCGCCCGCATCGCGATCGCGCCGACGGTCGGCTTCGGCGTGCAGGCCGTGAAGGACACGGCATTGGTATCGATCATCGGCTTCACCGAGTTGACGAAGGTCGGCATCGCGATCTCGAACGCGACGTTCCGGCCGTTCGTCGTGTACGGCCTCGTCGCGCTGATCTATTTCGCGCTTTGTTATCCGCTTACCCGTTATGCGCGCACGTTGCAAAGGAGATGGCATGCCGCTCGTTGAAACCCGTGGTCTCGAAAAGAACTTCGGCACCCATCATGTGCTCAAGGGCATCGATTTTTCCGTCGAGCGCGGGCAGGTCGTATCGATCATCGGCCGCAGCGGCTCGGGCAAGAGCACGCTGCTGCGCACGCTCAACGGGCTCGAGAGCATCGACGCGGGCACGATCTCGATCGACGGCGAACGCGTCGATGCCCGGCACGCCGACCTGCGTGCGCTGCGGCTCAAGGTCGGGATGGTGTTCCAGCAGTACAACCTGTTTCCGCATCTGAGCGCCGGGCAAAACGTGATGCTCGCGCAGTCGGTCGTGAAGAACACGCATCGCCAGCAGGCGCGCGCGATCGCGGAGCTGATGCTCGAACGCGTCGGCCTCGGCGACAAGTTCGACGCGTTCCCGGAGCAGTTGTCGGGCGGCCAGCAGCAGCGCGTCGCGATCGCGCGTGCACTCGCGATGAAGCCGAGCGTGCTGCTGTGCGACGAGATCACGTCCGCGCTCGATCCCGAGCTCGTCGGCGAGGTGCTGGGCGTCGTCGAGCAACTCGCGCGCGAGCACATGACGCTGATCATGGTCACGCACGAGATGAATTTCGCGCGTGCGGTGAGCGACAGGATCGTCTTCATGCACCAGGGCAGGGTGTGGGAGAGCGGGACGGCCGAAGACATCTTCGAGCGGCCGCAGACGGTGGAGTTGACGCGGTTTCTGGGCAGCGTCCGGAACACGGAAGCCGTTGCGCGCTGATCGGCCATGCCTGCGCCGTGCTGACATCGTCGCCCGGATCGCCGACAATCCGGCGTGTGCGCCGCGCCCGCGCGCGCCGAGCCGCCCGAGAGAGTCCTCCATGTCCGGAATATCCATCAGGTCCGCCAGCCTCGACGATGCGCAGGCGATCGCCGATTTTCACGTCAAGGTCTGGCGGCATACCTATCGCGACCTTGCCCCGGCGCAAGCGCATGCCGTCCTCGACGAGCATTATCGCGACGGGAAATGGCGGGAGAAGCTGGCGTCGAACGAGCGCGACCAACTGGTGCTCGTGGCGCAAACCGATGGCACGATCGTCGGCATCGGAGCGGCCGGCGCGCCGTCGGAGCCGATTTTCGGCGGCCGTGGCGAAATCAAGTTCCTTTATGTCGATCCCGACTTCAAGCGTCGCGGCATCGGCCGCATGCTGCTTGCGCAACTCGCAGCGCATCTGCAAGCGTTGCAGTATCCAGGCGCCGCGTTGAGCGTCGTCAAGGGAAACGCGGCCGCGATTGCGTTTTACGAGGCGTTGAACGGCCGGTTCGCGGGCGAGTACGTCGATGCGGGGCCGATCTGGCGATCGCGGAACATCGTCATGGTGTGGGACGGCTTCGCGAATCTCGTTGCCTGATGTCCAGCGGGCATCACGCGAGGCGCGCGCGCAGCCACGACGTGAATGCGGTCACGAGCGGCGTCTCGGTCAGCTCTTGACGCGTGACGAGATAGTACGCATGACGTGACGGCACCGTTTCGCTGAACGGCCGAACGAGCGTGCCGTCGATCAGGTCGTCGCGCACCGACAGGCTGTCGCCGAGCGCGACGCCCTGGCCGTGCACCGCGGCCTCGACGCCGATGTGCGCGTTGCCGATCTCGAGGATGCGGATGCCCGGCAGCCGGTCGGCCTTCGCTTCGGCCAGCCAGCGCATCCACGAGCCCGCGTGCTCGCAGAACAGCGTGCGCCGCGCGAGATCCTGCACCTTGCGGATCGCATCGCGCCCGTTCATCAGCGCGGGGCTCACGACCGGGAACAGCGCTGGATGGTCGAGCAGCTCGACGTGCCGGTTGCGCCAGTTGCCTTCCCCATAGCGGATGCAGACGTCGACATCCGGCGAATAGATCTCGCGCTCGTCGTTCGACGGAATCACCTTCAGATGGATGCCCGGATAGCGCTCGAGAAAATCGCCGATGTGCCGGGCGAGCCAGCGCGACGTCAGCGACAACGGCGTCGACACGACGAGATCGCCGACGGCAGCCGGCGAATCGAGCCGGACGGTGGCGTTCGCGATGATGTCGAACGCGGTGCCGACCGGCTCCAGCAGCGCTTCGCCCTCAGGCGTCAGCTTCACGCGCGCCTTTGATCTGATGAATAGCGCGACGCCGAGCGTGCTTTCGAGAATCCGGATCTGGTGGCTCACCGCGCTCGCGGTCACGTGCAGTTCGTCGGCGGCGGCCGACACGCTGCCGCGCCGGGCGGCGGCCTCGAACGCGCGAAGCGGGTTCAACGGGGGAAGGCGGTTGCGCATCGGCGGGGGTGTCGGCAGAGACGGTGCTGAGAAAAATTTCATTTAAGCGGATTCAATTTCTCGCTACAACAAAAAAAATTGAATGCCTACAGTGGTGGGACTCCAACCGAGACAAGGTCGACCGCAATGAGCCTTACCGAACCGATCGAGCGCCTGTGGGGCGGTCGCTTCCAGTCCGAACCGTCCGACGCGCTGCAGAACCTGTCGCGCTCCGATCCGAGTTTCTACCGACTCGTCCCGTACGACCTGGCTGGCTCCCGCGCGCATGCGCGCGAGTTGAACCGCGCCGGCATCGTGAACGACGACGAGCTCGCGCAGCTGCTGGCCGCGATGGACGGCATCGCACGCGACTACGCGGCCGGCGCGATCGCGCCGTCGCTCGCCGACGAGGATGTGCACACCTTCCTCGAACGCGTGCTCACGCAGCGGCTGCCGGCGCTCGGCGGCAAGCTGCGCGCAGGGCGCTCGCGCAACGACCAGGCGGCGAACGACCTGCGCCTGTATCTGCGCGACAAGGCGCGCCAGCTCGTGCGCGGCGTGCTCGACCTGCAGGATGCGCTGATCAGCCAGGCCAGCCGGCACGTCGACACGGTCACCGCCGGCTTCACCCACCTGCAGCCCGCGCAGCCGATCGTGTTCGGCCATCAGTTGCTCGCGCATGCGCAGTCGCTGTATCGCGATGCCGACCGCCTGGTCGACTGGGACCGCCGCACCGCACGCTCGCCGCTCGGCGCGGCCGCGCTGGCCGGCTCGGCGATCTGCGTGCGGCCTGATCTTTCCGCACAGGAGCTCGGTTACGACGCACCGTGCGAGAACTCGATCGACGCGGTGGCCGCGCGCGATCACGTCGCCGAATTCGCGTTCGTCACCAGCATGCTGGCGGTGGATCTGTCTCGCCTGTCGGAAGAAGTGATCCTGTGGACGTCGCGGCAATTCCGCTGGGTGGAACTCGACGACGGCTACGCGACGGGCAGCTCGATCATGCCGCAGAAGAAGAACCCGGACATCGCGGAACTCACGCGCGGCAAGGCGGGGCGCCTGATCGGCAATCTGACGGGCCTGCTCGCGACGCTCAAGTCGTTGCCGCTCGCGTACAACCGCGATCTCGCGGAAGACAAGATCGCCGCGTTCGATTCGATCGACACGCTCGAACTCGTGCTGCCTGCGATGGCGGGGATGATCCGCACGATGCGCGTGAACGTCGACGAAATGCACCGCCAGGCGCCGCTCGGCTTCACGCTCGCGACCGAGGTCGCCGACTGGCTAGCGCTGTCGGGCGTGCCGTTCAGCGAGGCGCACGAGATCACCGGCGCGCTCGTGCGCGCGTGCGAACGCGACGGCATCGAGCTCGCGGATGCCAGCGCGGAGCAGCTGCAGGCCGTCGACCCGCGCCTCGCGCCGGCGGTGCGCGCGCATCTGACGCTCGACGCGGCCGTCGCCGCGCGCGGCGGCGCCGGCGGCACGTCGCCCGCGCGCGTGCACGAGCAGATCGGCCGCCTGAGCATCGCGATCGAACGCCAGGCCGCGTGGGCAGCCGACTACCGGGGGCCGTCATGCTGAGCGCATCCGATTCGCACCGTCTCGACGGCGCACCGGCCGCGGCCGTCGCCGCGGACGACACCGCCGCACTCGTGCGCGTGCGCCGGCGCTACTGGGGCCGCTATGTCGCGTCGATTGCGATCATCGCCGCGCTCGCCTACGTGGCGCTCGCGTTCGCGCGCGGGCAGATCGAATGGCGCGTCGTCGGCCAGTTCCTGACCGCGCGGTCGATTCTCACCGGCCTCGGCAACACGATCGTGATGACCGTCCTCGCGATGACACTCGGCATCGTGCTCGGCGTCGTCACCGCGGTAATGCGGCTGTCGTCGAACCCGGTGCTCGGCGCGATCGCGCAGGGCTACATCTGGCTGTTCCGCGGCACGCCGGTGATCCTCCAGCTGCTGCTGTGGTTCAACCTCGCGCTGGTGTTTCCGACGCTCGGCATTCCCGGAATCGCCGAGTTCAGGACCGTCGACGTCATGACGCCGTTCCTCGCGGCGGTGCTCGGGCTCGGCATCAACCAGGGCGCGTATACGTCGGAAGTCGTGCGCGCGGGGCTGCTGTCGGTCGACACCGGCCAGTACGAGGCCGCGAAATCGATCGGCATGGCGCGCCTGCAGGCGCTGCGCCGGATCATCCTGCCGCAGGCGATGCGCGTGATCGTGCCGCCGATCGGCAACGAGCTGATCGGCATGGTCAAGCTGACGTCGCTCGCGAGCGTCGTGCAGTACGCAGAGATGCTGCACAACGCGCAGAACATTTATTACGCGAATGCGCGCGTGATCGAGCTTCTGATCGTCGCAGGCATCTGGTATCTCGCGGTCGTCACCGTGCTGTCGTTCGCGCAGGCTCGCGTCGAACGGCGCTTCGCACGCGGCGCGGGCCGCGCGGCGGGCCGCAAATGAGCGGCGCGACTCACAACCGTAAGGAGAACGTCATGACGAACGCAGTCGTTCGCGCGGTCGACGTGCGTAAGGCGTACGGCGATTTCCAGGCGCTGCACGGCATCACGCTCGACGTCGCGCAGGGCGAAGTGCTGTGCATCATCGGGCCATCGGGCTCGGGCAAGAGCACGTTCCTGCGCTGCATCAACCAGCTCGAGACGATCAGCGCGGGCGCGCTGTGGGTCAACGGCGAGCTGGCCGGTTACCGGCGCACGGGCAACCGGCTCCACGAGCTGTCGGAACGTCAGGTCGCGCGCCAGCGGCTCGCGACGAGCATGGTGTTCCAGCGCTTCAACCTGTTCCCGCACAAGACCGCGCTCGAAAACGTGATCGAGGGGCCCGTGCAGGTGCTCAAGCGCCGCCGTGCGCAAGCGGAAGAGGAGGCCCGCGCGCTGCTCGCGCGCGTCGGCCTTGCGCACAAGTGCGACGCGTTTCCGGTCGAGCTGTCGGGCGGTCAGCAGCAGCGCGTCGCGATCGCGCGGGCGCTCGCGATGCATCCGCAACTGATCCTGTTCGACGAACCGACATCGGCGCTGGACCCGGAGCTCGTCGGCGAAGTGCTGGCCGTGATGCGCGATCTCGCGAAGAGCGGGATGACCATGATCGTCGTCACGCACGAGCTTGGCTTCGCGCGCGAGGTCGCCGATCGCGTCGTGTTCATGGACGGCGGCCGGATCGTCGAGAGCGGGCCACCCGACCAGGTGCTGTCCGCACCGACGCATGCGCGCACCCGCGACTTCATCTCGGCCGTGATTGCCTGAGCGGATCGCGCCGCCGACAAGACGTGCAACGCAGCACCGCGGTACCCCCTTACACCACCACGACAAGGCTACACCCCATGAAAGCATCCGTCCTGACCCGCACGCTGGCCGCTGTCGCATTCGGCGCGCTCGCACTTCACGCTTCCTTCGCGGTCGCGCAGGCCGCGAACGTCAAGCGCACGCTGAACGTCGCGATCGTGCCGAACTATCCGCCGTTCGAATACAAGGACCCGGCGACCGACAAGCTCGCGGGCTTCGACGTCGACCTCGGCGAGGCGCTCGCCGCGAAGATGGGCGCGAAGCTGAACTGGGTCGAGACGAGCTTCGACCAGATGATGAGCGCCGTCGCGACGCAGCGCGTCGACATGATCCTGTCCGGCATGACCGACCTGCCGACGCGCCGCGACGCCGTGACGTTCGTCGACTACATCGAGACGGGGCCGCAGTTCTACGTGCTGAAGACGCGCGCGGGCGAATTCGCGCAGATGGGCGCGCTGTGCGGCAAGCGCGTCGGGTCGAGCCGGCGCACGTCGTTCCCGGACAACACGACCGCGTGGAGCGCGGAGAACTGCGTGAAGGCCGGCAAGCCGGCGATCGTGGTGGTCGGCACCGACGGCTCGTCGGATGCGCGCATGCAGCTGCGCCAGAACCGCATCGACGCGGCCGTGCAGGGCGGCGAGACGCTGCCGTACCAGAACAGCCTCGAGCAGAACGCCTACGCGCCGGTCGGCAAGCCGTTCCTGTCGCAATACACGGGCATCGGCGTCGCGAAGAGCAACACCGCGCTCAGCAGCGCGCTGACGACGGCGCTCAACCAGATGATCGCGGACGGGTCGTATCACAAGCTGCTCGCGAAATGGGGGCTGCAGGAGCACGCGGTGGCGAAGGCGATGGTCAACGGCACGCACTGAGCGCGCGATGACGGCCTCGGCTCCCCGCTGGCCGGACGCGAAGCGCGCGTGCGTCGCGCTCGCGTTCGATCTCGACGGCCCGACCGGCGACGCGATGCTGAACGGGTCGATCTGGCGCAACCCCGCGTATTTCACGCTCGGCAGCTACGGGCCATGGCGCGCGCTCGGCCGGCTGCTCGACGTGCTCGCGTCTTTCGACCTGCCCGCGACGTTCTTCGTGCCCGCGTGGGTTGCGCGGACCTGGCCCGCGCAATGCGCGGCAATCGTCGAGCGCGGGCACGAGATCGGTTATCACGGCTACCGGCACGAAGCGTTCTGGACGCTCGAACCCGAACGGCAGCGCGAGATCATGGCGCAGTCGGCCGAAGTGCTCTACCGCACGCTCGGTGTACGGCCAGTCGGCTTCCGCACGCCGTCCGGCGACTGGAGCGCGGCGACGGTGAGCGTGCTGCGCGAAGCCGGCGTGCGCTATTCGAGTTCGATGCGCGGCGACGATCGTCCCTATCTGCTGCCCGGCGCCGACGGCGAGCCGTCACTTGTCGAGATTCCCGGCCGCTGGGAGACCGACGATTACGCGTCGCTCGCGTATCACCGCAACCCCGACTATCCGGCCGGGCTCGACCGGATCGCCGGCTACGATGCGACGCTCGACAACTGGACGCGCGAATTCGACGGCATATACCGCGAAGGGCTGTGCCTGACGACGCTGCTGCATCCGAAAGTTTGCGGCAAGCCCGGCCGCCTCGCACTGCTCGAAGCGTGGTTCGAACACATGTGCGCGCGGGACGGCGTCTGGTTCGCGCGCTGTCGCGAAGTGGCCGACTGGTGGCTCGCGCAGCACGCGCACAACACGCAACCGACGCAACGGAGCAGCCTGTGACGACACTTCCAGCCTGGCCGGACGGCGCGCGCTGCGCGGTCGCGATCACGGTCGACTTCAACGACATACACGGTATCCAGACACGCGAGCCGCGCATCGTCGGCCGCGAGAAGTCGCTGTCGGTGTGGCGTTACGGCGCGACGCGCGGCGTCGAACGATTGCTCGATGCGTTCGATGCATTCGGTGTGCCAGCGAGCTGGTTCGTCCCGGGCATCGTCGCCGAAACGCATGCGGATGCCATACGCGAGATCGCCGCTGCCGGCCATGAACTCGGCGTGAGTGGCTATCGCTGCGAGGACTTCGACGCGCTGCCGCTCGCCGCGCAGATCGACGCGTGCCGCACCGGGCGCGCGGCGCTTGCGGACACGATCGGCCGCGACGTTGAAGGTTTTCGTTCGTTCACCGGCAACTGGGCCGAGGGCTTCGCAGACTGGCTCGTCGCGGAAGGCTTCACGTGGTCGTCGTCGTGGCGCGGAGACGATCTGCCGTATGTGCATCCGCGCGGCGACGACCGCGCGGACGGCGCGCGGCTCGTCGAGCTGCCGCTGCACTACGAGCTCGAGGACGAGCCATACTTCGAGTTCAACCTGTCGCCGCCGGTACCGGCCGGCCAGCCGCGCATCGCGGCGTACCGTGACGTACTCGACAACTGGCGGCGAGACGTCGACGGGTTTCGCCGCTTCGGGCTGTGCTGCGTGCTGCGCCTGCATCCCGAGATCATCGGCACCGCGGGGCGCATCGACTTGCTGCGCGCGTTGCTCGCTCATCTGCGCGACGCGGGCGACGTATGGTTCGCGACCGGGCGCGACATCGCGCGCTGGTGGCGTGCCCGGATGCCCGTCAATCCGCCGGGCCATCCGGTCGACGTGTTCTCGCATTGTCTCGCGGACGAATCGGCGCGATGAAGACGGAGACGCAAACGCGCGCCACGCGGCTCGCGGCGTTCGTCGCGCAGACGGCCGCCGATGCGTTGTCGGACAACGTCGTCGCGAAGGCCAAGCGTCATGTGCTCGACACGTTCGGCGCGGCGCTGGCGGGTACGTTCGCGGCCGAGACGCGCAGTGCGCGGGCGCTGACCGGCACGGTCGAGCGCGGCGGCACACCGCTGTGGGGTACACGACGAGCCGCGGGCGCGCGCGATGCGGCGTTCGTGAACGGAATCGCCGCGCACGCGCTCGAACTCGACGATTCCGGCGGCTGCGATCATTCGGGCGCGGTCGTGATGCCGGCCGTGCTCGCCGCGCTGTCGTGTGCGCAACGCCCGGTGACCGGCCGGGAATGCGTGGCCGCGATCGTGCTCGGCTACGACGTCGGCCGGCGCGTGCTCGAGGCAGCTGGAGGTTACTCGGCGCACAACGGGGCCGGCTGGCACTCGACGCTCAGTTGCGGTGTGTTCGGCGCGGCGGCAGCGAGCGCACGCGTGCTCGGTCTCGACGCCGCGCGCACGCGCGACGCGCTCGGCCATGCGGCGAGTTTCTCCGGTGGCTTGTGGGGCTTCATCCATGACGGATCGCAGACGAAGCGGCTGCATGCCGGCCGCGCGGCGGAAGGGGGTGTGCTCGCGGCGCTGCTGGCACGCGAAGGCGTGAGCGGCCCGGCCAGCGTGTTCGACGACGTCTGGGGTGGCTTCTTCAACACGTTCGCCGCGCAATCGCAGGCGCCCGACGCATTGACCGACGGCCTCGGCATGCACTGGAAACTGATGCGCTGCTCGATCAAACCGCACGCGTCGTGCCGCAGCGCGCATGCGGCGGTCGACGCGGCACTGCAGCTTGCCGAAGGTCGCACGTTCGAGGCCGGCGAAATCGAGCGGGTGGTCGTGCGAACCAGCGCATTCGTGGCGCGGATGTGCGGCGGCCGCGACCTGTCGACACTGTCGTCGTCGCAGATGAGCCTGCCGTACGCGGTTGCAGCCGCGCTTGCATTCGGCGACACGGGAATCGGTGCCTATCGCGACGACAGGCGCACGGATTCGCGTGTCACGGCGCTGCTCGCGCGCATCGCGATCGAGGTCGATCCGGCGCTCGGCGATCTCGACGAGCCGACCGTGATCCTGCATCGCGCGGACGGGCGGCGGGAATCGCGTCACGTGCCGATCGCACTCGGCGATCCGCGCAATCCGCTGTCCGATGCGGCGCTGCTGGCGAAGTTTCGTGCGCTGGCGGGCATCGCGCTCGCCCCTGCGCAGGTCGATGCGTTGAGCGACGCGTGCCTGTCGCTGGAGCGGTTGTCGGACGCGCGGGTGTTGAACGCGTTGCTCGCGGCCGATGACGGCGATTCACCTACCACGCCGAAATTCCGCCCATAACTCGTCGTTTCCGGAAACGTTCCTTGTCGGTTCCGCACTAATTCACGCGCCGCTCTGGTCGTTATCGAGGCATCGGTCTCGCACGTGCCGCCTTCGATCGGCTGAACACGCATGCGTCGCATGCAACGGTTTCGTGCTCAACGCTTCCCTCATCATGATCAGGAATTTCAGCATTCGCGTCCGGCTGGCGCTGGCGATGGGTTTTCTCGGCGTGCTGCTCGTCATCGGCGGCATCATCGGCGTCATTGGCGTGGCGATAAGCAACGACGACGTGAAGACGCTTTATTCCGACCGGCTCGCATCGTCGGAGGCGCTGGGGCAGGCGAATGTCGCGCTGTCGAGAACCCGTCTATGGCTGTATCGCATCGCGCTCGATCCGGACAGCCCCGACGTGCCGCAGGAAACCGCGACATCCCGTGAACTGCTCGCCGCGTCGAAAAAGGCGTGGGACGCGTATCGCGCGCTGCGGCTCTCCGGTCCCGAAGAAGCGCGCCGCGCGGCCGACGCGAACACGAAGTTCCACGCGCTCGTCGAGAACGGCCTCGAACCGATGTTCGGCGCCATTGCCGCCCGCGATCCCGCGAAAATCCCCGACGTCTGGCGGCACATACCGCCGTCGCTGTTCATCGACGTCTCCGACGCGATGGACGCGCTCGGCCGAATCCAGATCACGGCCTCGCGGGTGACGTTCGATGCCGCGCAGGCTCGTTTCCACTGGTTCGTCGGCATCGCGATCGCCGGCATCCTGGTCGCGCTCGGCGCAGCCGTACTCACGTGGTGGTCGCTTCAGCGCGCGATCGGCGCGCCGCTTGCGCACGCACTCGATCATTTCAGCGCGATTGCCGGCGGCGACCTGACGACGCGGATCGACGTCGATTCGACCGACGAGATGGGGCAACTGATGACCGGCTTGCGGGCGATGCAAGGCAAGCTGCTGCAAACGATTCGCGTGGTGCGGGAAGGTTCGCACTCCATTGAGACGGCCGCGCACGAGATCACGGCCGGCAACATGGACCTGTCGCAACGGACCGAAGAGCAGGCCGCGTCGCTGGAGGAAACGGCAGCCTCGATGGAGCAACTGACTTCGACGGTGCGCCAGAATGCCGAGAACGCGAAGCAGGCGAATCAGGTGGTGCACGACGCGGCGTTGCTGACCGAAGAGGGCAATCAGGCGGCGCAGGAAGTCGTCAGCACGATGCGCGGTTTGTCGGAAGCGTCGGGCAAGATCGCCGAAATCATCTCCGTCATCGAAGGCATCGCATTCCAGACCAACATCCTGTCGTTGAATGCGGCCGTCGAAGCGGCGCGGGCAGGCGAGCAGGGGCGCGGATTCGCGGTCGTCGCAGGCGAAGTGCGATCGCTTGCCCAACGCAGCGCCACGGCGTCCCGGGAGATCAAGGAACTCATCACGGATTCGCTGAGACGCGTCGAGACCGGTGCGCGACAGGTCGATCGCGCGACCGGGACGATGTCGGAGATCCTGACGTCGGTGCAACGCGTGCACGTGCTGATGGGCGAGATTGCCGCCGCGTCCGACGAGCAATCCAGAGGCATCGAACAGGTGAATCAGGCTGTGACGCAAATGGATCAGGTGACGCAGCAGAACGCGGCGCTGGTTCAGCAGGCGTCGGCGGCCGCGCTGTCGCTGCGGGAGCAGGCGGGGCAACTGGAGGCGACCGTCTCGGTCTTTCGGATCGGTTCCTCGCAGGCCGTTGCGTAAACCCGGGCGACCGGTTACCGGAGGCAGCCTATAATCGTTACCAGCTTGTCCAGGAAATCGCGGTTATCAGGGTGAGGGGTGTCCAAATGGGACAATGCCGTCGCATCTATTCGCGCTTCGTGCTCACAAGCTGGATCGCCGGTCTGGCGATTCTGGCCGGCCCAGGCCACGTGCACGCCGAGGACAGTCCGTCGAGCTTGCCAACCGATGTCAAGCAATCTGAAAGAAAGCTCAACGTCTATGCCGTGTATGGCGACGGACGCGCGACCGAGGGTGGCGACATGCATTGGCGCGCCTACGAAGTCGGCTTCGGTGACGTCCTGAATGACTACCTCTCGGTCTACCTCGCGTATGTGAACGAGGGGCATCCCCTGGATCACCACCGTGACGGCTTCGCCGCCCTGGGTTCGTTTCGTTGGCCGGTCGGCAGTCGCGTGGCCCTCGAATTCTCGGCGGGACCGTATTTCAGCATGGACACGACGCATGTCGACAACGAGGTGCGCAACGAAAAGCGATGGGGCGTGCGTGCGTCAGCAGCGGTGCGGTATTACGTCGTTCCCAACCGCTTCTTCCTCAAGGTCCAGTACAACCACGTCCAGATGATTGGCGGATTCAATTCCGACGCGGTGCTCTTCGGCATCGGCTCGGATTTCGGCGGCGATCCCGGCCCCGCGCTTTCGGACGGCAAGACGCAGGTTAGCGTTTGGGCCGGCACGTCGCAGACGAACCGTCCTCAAGTGCCGATCGAGAAAGGGTATATGGTCGAAGTCAAGCGGCCGCTCGGCAATGCGTGGGCCTATTCGGCGAGCTTCGTCTACGAGGGCAATAATGGTGTCGCCGGTCGAAGAGGTGTGGCGGCGCAACTCTGGTACGTCGCGCCGATCAGGAGCAAATGGACGCTTTCGGCAGGCGTAGGTCCGTATCTCTCGCGTGATCGGGACGAAGTCTCGAGCAAGACGAGACTCAATGCCTTGCTCAGCGCGCAGGTGACGTATCAGGTCACGAATGATTGGGCTGCGAGCTTGCGCTTCAATCGTGTCGCAACCGGCAACGACAAGGATCAAGACATGTTCATGGTCGGCGTGGCGCGCAATTTCTAGTGGCTGTAAATGCAGGTCTGCCGTGTTGCAATTTGAATTGACATAATGCTGATGATCAGCGTTTTGGATTGTAGTGGCTAAGTTGTAATGTCCGCTTCTAGCCAAGTTCAAATGTCCGCTTTTCGACCCATCGTAAGCTGATCGGCCGCTGGGAATCCAGCGCCGGAGGCTTTGATGGCTGGAACGGAACGGATCACGATGACGATGCGCGAGCTGGACAGATTCAAGGTCATTCAGGACGTCGCGGACGGCAAGCTTCAGCCGTGGCGCGCGGCCGAGCGACTCGGGCTGACAACGCGGCAGATTCGGCGACTGGTCGGCCGACTGCGTGAGCACGGGCCGCAAGGCCTCGTGTCTCAACGACGCGCGAAGCCCAGCAACAATCGATTGGACAGCACGACGGCTGACCGGGTGCAGTCGATCATCCGTGATCGCTACGCCGATTTTGGCCCGACGCTGGCCTGCGAGAAGCTCTGGGAATGTCACGGCATTCGGCTGGCCAAGGAGACGGTCCGGAAGCTGATGTCCGACGCTGGCCTGTGGGTGCCGCGCCGGCAGCGGCCACCGAAGGTTTATCAACCGCGGGCGCGACGCGCGTGCCTGGGGGAACTGATCCAGATCGATGGCAGTGACCATCGATGGTTCGAGGATCGGGCGCCGGCCTGCACGCTGCTGGTGTACGTCGACGACGCGACGAGCCGGTTGATGATGCTGCACTTCACGCAGACCGAATCGACCTTCAGCTACTTCGAGGCGACGCGCGCGTACATCGACTGCCACGGCAAGCCGGGGGCGTTCTATAGCGACAAGTACAGCGTGTTCCGCAACGTAACGCCAGGTAAGACTGGTAATCGGGTGACGCACTTCGGCCGCGCGATGTACGAGCTGAACATCGACACGTTTTGCGCGAACAGCAGTCCGGCCAAGGGGCGAGTCGAGCGAGCACATCTGACGTTGCAGGATCGCTTGGTCAAGGAGATGCGATTGCGCGGGATCAACACGGTGGGTGACGCCAATGCGTATGCGCCCTCCTTCATGGCCGCTTACAACGCACGTTTTGCGAAGCCGCCGAAGAGCGATTTCAATGCGCACCGACCGTTGCGCGCCGATGAGAATCTTGACTTGGTGCTGACGTGGCGCGAGCCGCGAAAAGTGACGAGGTCGCTCACGGTGCAGTACGACCGGGTAATGTACTTGCTGGAGGACACGCCGGAGAATCGAAAGTTGATCGACCGGCAGATCGAGGTGTGGGAGTACCCGGATGGGCGGATCGAACTCCGAACAGAGGGTCGCGTGTTGCCGTGCAGGCAGTACGACCGGCTGGCCGAAATCGATCAAGGTGCCATCGTCGAACACAAGCGTCTGAGTCACGTGCTGCAGATCGCGCAAGCGCTTCAGGCGCAGCGCGATAACAGCCGAATCGGTAAGGCACCGTCTCGAACGCATCGAGGCGACTCGACCAAGACGAATCGCAACACCACTCAGCCGAACAAAAAGAAGCAGCGTGAGTTCACGCAGGCCGATGTCGAGAAAGTGATCGTGGATCTCGCCGAACGCAGACAGGTCCAACAGCCTGCGCGCAAACCTGGCCGCCGGTCTGCAAGGGGCAGTGACGCAAGCGTAAGCACCCTGCCCGTTCAGGATCCGCTCTTCGACATTGCGTGATCTGTAACCCAAGAGAAACAAACATCAAGCCCGTAAGCCCGGACATTTCAACTTAGGGAAACACTGATTTATCCGGCTCTGTGGTCATCGCTGACGCAGCCGAGGACGTTGTAGAAGATAGTTCACGGAACGGGTCCACGACGATGAAACGGCAAATGAGCTTTGCGGAAGCGGAAAGCACGGGCAAGAAGCGCATGACTCGGCGCCAGCGTTTCCTGGAAGAGATGGAGAAGCTCGTGCCGTGGTCGCGATTGCTGACG
>NZ_CADFEC010000046.1:0-29093 GCF_902833195.1 Burkholderia sp. BCC1638 | reverse complement strand
GCGAGAAATAAGGTGCATCCTCGGGGCAAACTTCTCCGAATGGGCGGCGCTTCGCTTCGGTATCCGGCCATTCCCCGCCCACATCGCCGACCACCTCGCGCGATCGCCTATTAATCAGTGTTTCCCTAGCGGTGTCCGTTCGAGCGCTAATCGCGCGCAGCGCAGCCTCGAAATGACCTGCCCGGCGACGAACCGAAGCAGGGACGGCCTCGAGGAGCATGCGATGCCTGCGGCAGCATTCAACTTCTGGATCGAGCCACTCGCGCTTGCAGCTTGGCGCCGAGACGTCAACATCATTCAAAACCTACCCAAACGATCGATCGCTAATCACTGCCTCTAATGATCGGGAAAGCAATTGCCAGCTCTCGTGCGCCTGTCCCGGCTCCGCCATCCTGAGTTGCCGCTCCAGTACACTGCATTGCTGCGCAAGCTCATGCTGCTGCACAATGCCCAACGCGCCTTTCAGCGAATGCAGCTCCGACAGCATTGCCGCCACATCACCGCGAGCATGCGCCGCCTTCAGTACTTCGAGCGACTTCGTGCACGACTTGTGAAACACCGCGAAGAGCGAGGCCGGCATCGCGTGCTCGCCCAGCAACGCGCCGCTCGTGCCGTCACCAACGCCATGCGCTGCGCCACCCGTGGCCTGCGTCAGCACGCGCGCAAGCCCGTCAAGCGACAGCGGTTTGGAGATAACTGTTCGAACGCCGAGTTCGGCACATCGCCGGCGCTCGTCGACCGTTGCGTCAGCGGTCACTGCGACGATTGGCGTCTGTGGCCAGCGCGCACGCATGATCTGCGCAAGGACGTAGCCGTCCATCCGCGGCATGTTGAGATCGGTGAGTACAACGTCGAAAGTTTCATCGGACAGCACCCGTAATGCATCGACGCCGTCCGCGACAATTTGAGCCGTACAGCCGAGGAGTGTCAGTTGCTCGTCGAACAACCGCTGGTTAACCTCATTGTCTTCCGCAACCAGGACATGCAGGCCGAGCTGCGGCGCCTGGACATGGCTATCTGCCGACGCGCCGGCGGTGCATGCCTCGTCGAGCGGTACGAGCGGTTTGTTATTCAGCAGATGGTCAAGCGCAGCGCGCAGCCCAGCCGGCGCATAACACGATACCGTCACCACGCGACCGACACGCACGGGCTGCAACGGGCAGCTAACGCCACAATTGATCACAGCCTGGCAGTCCTCGACGATGCGGTTTTCGCTGTCCGCTGACCACCCGTTGCGATCCCCGCAGATGACAAGCACTCGACCGCTGACCTCCGGCAGATCATCCGGATGACGGAAAGCATCGATCTCAGCGCCCCATGCTTCAATCAATGTCGCGGCATACGTATGCCACTCATTCGCCTCAGCCAGCAACATCACGCGCTTCCCGGCAAGGATGCGTGCGTCTGCCATGATCGACGTGTCTGAGGACTTGATCTGATCAAGCGGCACACGTACTGTAAAGCGGCTACCCCTGCCGACATCGCCGTCGAACTCGATCGTTCCGCCCATGCCGACCGTCAGACGCTGGCATAGCGCAAGACCAAGCCCCGTGCCGCCAAAGCGTCGGGAAATCGATGAGTCAGCCTGCGCAAACGCCTTGAACAACTGTGCGCGCTGCTCGGCATCGATACCGATGCCAGTATCGGTTACCGTCACAACGAGCGTACCGCTGCTGGCTATGTCACCGACGGTGGGTTCATACGCGATGCCGAGCGTAACCTTGCCTTCGTCGGTAAACTTGATGGCGTTCGACAGCAGGTTGTGCACGACCTGCGCAAGGCGAACCGGATCGCCGTGCATCGGTTGATCGATCGACGCGCCGAACATGCCGTACAGCTCAATACCCTTCGCATGCGCAACCGGAGCGAACATCGTAAGCGCCCGCTCGATGACGTCGGCCACCTTGAACTGGATACGCTCGAATTGCATTTCGCCCGCCTCGATCTTCGAAAAGTCGAGCACGTCCTGGATGATCGCGAGCAGACCATTGGACGATGTGCGGATCGTTCGCAACCGGTCGCGCTGAAGTGGATTCAACGATGAGTGAGCAAGCAGCTCTAAATTGCCCATGATCGCGTTGAGCGGTGTGCGAATCTCGTGACTCATCGTGGCAAGGAAGGCAGATTTGGCTGCACTCGCCTGGTCGGCAGCGACCTTCGCGTCGCGCAGCTGCTGTTGCAGTTCGCGGTTCGCGGTCATATCGACAAATGCGGCGACGATTACGTCTTCGCCCAGGTACCGCCCCAGTGCGAAGCGCGCCTGCAGCGCGATTTCGCCGCGGTCGATCGTGGGCAACATCACGTCTTCCTGGAACACTTCGTCGGATTCACCGACTCGTGCCGCTTTCAGCCGCACATATCGCTTCGCCAACTCGCCCAACAACCTGTCCATACCGCCTTCGATCAGGTGACTCAGTGCGTGGAGCGACGATCCACCGTATAGCAGGGCGCCGTTTCCCGCGGACACGAGTCCGATGCCGACCGGTACCGTTTCAATGACCGTACGGCTTAGTCGTTCACTGTCGAACACTTGTTCGGAGCGCGCGTACATGGGACGGAATACACGACGGTTGAGCTGGTACAACATGAACCAGATGGCCACGAGCACAGCCAACGAAATGGCGGCCGCAGCGAGCGCTTTGCTCCAGATGGCGTCGGCAATATCAAGCCACGAGTAACTGTAGACGAGCGAATAACCCGTGGTACCGATGCGTCGCGCAAGCAGATAGCGGCCACCGTCGCGATGCTCGACTACTCTGCCGGCTACCGGCCCGTGCGCCCGCTGCCACTGCGACACGTAATCGAGCAATTTCAGATTCGGCTTTTCTTTCGCCGCCGTGGCGATGACGTCACCGTTATCATTGACAATCGCATACACGCCTTTGTACGCCCCATCGAGGATCGGCCACACCAGATCAGCGGGATCTACTTCGTCCACGAGCACCGCTTCGATCCTGCCATGGTGAACGACAGGTGCCGCAAGTCGCAGCATCTCCTGGCCATTGGGCAGCCGGTAGCGATGCGGCGACCAGTTCACTACCGGTCGCACGTTGTGAACTCCCGGAGGCACCGCATCGAGCAATGCTTCGGCACCGTCGGTAAGCTCCTGCACGAATGCCGTACGACCCGCTACACTGGTCAGCCGGGCCGGACTATCAATCGACGATGTAGGCAGGATGCCTACGATCTGGCGACCGGGGCTGAAGAAAATCTGAGTCGACTGCCGCTCCAGCACTTTCGACATCGCAATGTTGGCACGGCCAATCTGGGTCGCGAACTGAATGTAGTGCGCAATCTCGTCGTCGGTCGGCTGCGCACCCGGTGCTGCCGCGATCAGCAATTCCAGCCGTTCGGCGGGAAACGGCTTCCAGGATAGTAAGTTGCCGCGGGCGCGGAAACGCGCAATAAGACTGGCCGGCACCTCATGCTCGTCGCTCCATGAAAGTTCCGCACGAACCAGCCCGTTCAAGAACGAATGCTCGTTCGCAGCGACACGTCCGCGTACAAGTCGGTGCGCAATTGTGAACATCTCGCGCTCGTCGTCGATGTAAGTACGTACCAGCAACGTCACGTCGGCGAGAAGCGCAACGATCATGACCAGTACAGCGGCACAGCGTCCGCCTGTCATCAGAAGGCGGTGATAGCGGCGCAGCTCACCGAGTGTCTGGCGCAGAAGAGGCATATTAGGGTCCGATCTAGCGGTGCAACGAGGTACGAAGTGTATTCTCGTTGAAAGCCGTAGCATACGGCTCACTACAGGAAACGCTTCGGTTACACTAACCGCGCGTTATCTCTAAATACGCAGTGCCACCCCGCATCCCCCGACCCGTCATGAACATCCGCATCATCCTGGCCGACGATCATCCCACCGTACTGTCCGGCGTCCGTTATGAACTCGGGCGGGTGCCGACGATCGAGATCGTCGGCACGGCAGCGAGTACAGACGATCTGGTCGCACTGTTGTCGCGTAACAAATGCGACGTGCTCATCACTGATTACGCGATGCCCGGCGGCGGCTTCGTGGACGGTCTGCCGTTGCTGCAATACCTGCGGCGCACATGGCCCGACATGAAGGTAATCGTACTGACGACGATCGATAACCCGGCCATGCTGCAGGAAATGTCGAAAAGCGGCGTGGATGGCGTGCTCAGCAAGCTCGATGATATCGATCACCTGATCGCGGCAACACATGCCGTGTACGCTGGAGCGACCTACTATTCCCCCAGTGTGCGAGCCAAGACCGCCGCAACCGCGATCGCATCCCACACCGCGCCAGCGTTGTCACCACGCGAGGCGGAAGTCATCCGCCTCTATACATCTGGTCTATCGATCAGCGAGATCGCCGCGCAGTTGAATCGTACAAAACAAACCGTCAGCGCGCAGAAAATCAAAGCGATGAAAAAGCTCTCCATCGAACGCGACGCCGACCTGTTTCAGTACGCGTACGAAACTGGGCTCGTCGCGTCAGGTACCAAGGATGCGGCTGACGGCTGACGGCTGACGGCTGACGGCTGACGGCTGACGGCTGACGGCTGACGGCTGACGGCTGACGGCTGACGGCTGACGCAGCATACCGATCACCCGCTGACGCGTCCAGCGCTCCGCACTACTTCGACCGCAAATAAGACTTGTCTTATTTATTTCAAAGAAAAATAAGACAAGTCATCCAGACGGCGTCAGGGCCTACCGCTATATTTTGATACTTGATATGCATCAATCAATGCGGAGAGGCCAAATCATGCTTGCAAACAATACATTCAACGTACTGATTGCGGATGATCATCCGCTTATCCTTGCTGGTATTGACGCAACGTTGCGCAGCTTGCGGCAGTTGCGAATCGTCGGTTCGGCGTGCAACTCCACTGAGATCGTCGAGTTTCTGGAAAAACGACGATGCGACTTGCTGATCACGGATTTCGTGATGCCCGACGGTAAGTTCAACGACGGAATCACGATGCTCACGTATATCCGGTCGCATTATCCGGATCTGCGGATTATCGTGTTTACCGCGCTTGACAGCACCATACTGACCGGGAGCCTGCTGAAACTAGGTGTGAAGGGAATCGTCAGCAAGATCGACGACCTCGGACATTTGATATCCTCGATCTACTCGGTGCGCTCGGGCAACGAATATTTGTCGCCCAGCGTGAGCCGCGGACTCAAAAGTGCGCGTGGCAGCCGCCGGACAACCGATCTCACAAAAAACGAGTTGGAAGTGCTGCGCCTATACGTGTCGGGTATGTCGGTCACAGAGATCGCCGCACGGCTGCACCGCACGAAGCAAACGATCAGCGCGCAAAAGCTTAAGGCAATGCAAAAACTCGGTGTCGAGCGGGACGCGGATCTGTACCAAATGGTTTACGAATCGGGGCTCGATACTGCCGCTATCTTCCAGAATTGAGTCGCCGCGATCATCAACACCATCACCATCCGGAGATTCGTGACTGACTGCGAGAACACAATGCGTGTTGTGTCACGACGCTTCGGGTCACACGATGACTGCATGTGTGTGCGCCATTGACCTGACCGTCCCTTTCGGCAGCGTCATCTGGCTTCTAGCAGTGCCTTTAAAATTGATAGATTGATTTAACGCCTCTTCGGCGCCACGAATATTCCCATGCAGGTCAGGGGTGTCGCTCGTTGAGCGACGGTGCCACCGCGCGCACCGACGAACTGATCGCGCTGCTGTCGCGTACACCCTGCGACGTGCTGATCACCGATTATGTAATGGCGGGCGGCCCCTTCGTGGACAAACTATCGCTGCTTCAATCCGTGTGCTGCGCACATGGCCCGGCATGAAGGTGATTGTCCTGACGGCGATCGACAACCCAAGGGATCTTCCAAAGCGACGCCCATGGCGTCCTCAGCAGGCTCGACGATAAGGGCCACCTGGTCGTGTCTGCGCGACGGCGCGACGTATTTTTCGCCGAGCGTCACGCCACATACGATGCCGGCGGTGACGTCGTTGGAGGCGGCGGCGAAGGTGGCGCGGCTGGCGAACCCGCCACAGACACATGACTTGTCTCATAAAAAAGCGTTGAAAATAGGACGAGTATTAAATCCTGAATTCAGGTATATCGCTATATTTGAAGGGGGCACATCTCTAAAGCGGGGCACATCTAAATGCTGGCGACAAACACTCTTAATGTCGTGATTGCCGACGACCATCCAGCAGTGCTACTCGGAATCGAAGCCACCTTGCGCAGTCTCTGCCCGGTTCACGTGACCGGAACAGCCGGCAATTCGACGGAAATTGTTGACTTATTGTCAAGTCAGCCGTGCGATTTGCTGATTACTGATTTCGCGATGCCGAACGGCAAATACAACGACGGGCTTGCGATGCTGTCGTATCTGCGTACCCATTTTCCCGACGTGCAGATCATCCTGATCACGGCCCTAGACGGTGCCGGGTTGGCAAACAAACTGCTCAAGCTCGGGGTCAAGGCGATAGTGAGCAAAGTCGACGATGTCGCACATCTGATTTCGGCGGTCTATGCTGTACTGGCAAATGCTGAATATCTGTCGCCACAGGTATCGGCGGCTCGGCGTAAGCAGCGCATTGGGTCGCGGCACCTGAACCTCACGAAAAGCGAGTTCGAAGTGCTGCGGCTCTATGTCTCCGGGATGTCGGTCAGCGAGATCGCGGCACAGCTGCGACGTACGCGCCAGACCATCAGCGCGCAGAAGATGAAGGCGATGCAGAAGATTGGCGTTGAACGGGATGCGGACCTTTACCAAATAGTCTTTGAGTCACGACGGGGATTCGACGATTTCTTCAGCACTTGAGCAGCGCGATCAGTATCGCGGACCGCGACGGAGCACGCACGAATTCAAACACGTCTCCGACACGCTTTCTGACTCGCCCACCCTGTATCGATGATATTGACAGCTTGCGCGATTCGCTGCGAAACATCGATCAACAGCCGTTGCTCCTGCCACGCCCCGAGAGCTGACTTAGTGCGGATTAGCCGGAACTCGATCTGACATGCTCGGGGCCGCAGTATTCGGTGCCACCGAACCGCCCTGGAAATCGTCGAGGCTGGTTGGTTTAAGTTAATGCAGGTTCAGCGGCAGCTGTTTCAAGTTGCCGATAGTAGTTTGCGTCAGCTTCGGGGGCCGGAATATAGTCGACGGGCGTTCTATCAATCGGTGATGATTGAACTATCAGGCTCCCTTGTGACGCTGCGGTAGGATTCTTGGCTCAGGCCGATTCGATGTCATTTCCTCGCCGACTTTCGCCTCTATGCCGCTTTCGCGGCGAGCGTTCTCATGCGCGTGAGGTTGTAGGCCGCTTGCGTCAGCAGGAATAACTGCTGGCTTGAATTCGTTCGTGTACTGCCGTCTCCGTACCGCATTTCTGCCATTTGCCTCCCCAAAACAGCCACAAAGTGATCGAACTTCTTGCTGTACATGGAATCGAGGCAAGATCACAGGTCGTGTTCGGAAATCGCATCGCGGGCGCGTTCAATAGCGATCGCGCGATGCACGGCCGTTGTGCGACAGCATCGCGATCAGTTCCGCATCATTGCTCACACCGAGCTTGCGGTACGCGGACTGCTTCTGCGAACTGATGGTCTTGTAGCTGCGCCCGACGCGATCGGCTATCTGCGTGATGGACAAACCGCGCAGGTAATATTCGAGCACGGTCCGTTCGCGCGCGGTGAGATCGGGGCGTGAGATGAGTGCAGGTGCCCCATCTGGACCAGGCGGCGGGTGCGCGAATGTATCGGTCGTCGGCTTCGGTCTCATGATTCGCGCGCTGAAGTATGTGTTGCCGGCCGCGACCTTGCGCACGGCCTCGGCGTGATCGTCGAGCGATTGCGTGCGGCCGATGAAACCGTTGACGCCCAGCTCGAATAGCCGCGCGATCGTATCCGCGCGCTCGTACTCGGAACAGACCAGAATGCGTGTCGTCGGGAAGTTCGTGCGCAACGTGCATACGAGATCGAGCCCATCGTTCGTATCGAGCACATGGTTCATGAGAACGAGATCGAAACATGCGCCGTCCGCGAGCGCGTCGAGCAACTGGGCCGCCTGTCGGAAGACGCCCGCCACCGTCCACGCCGGCTCTTGTTCAATCCGTGTGCGCAAGGCGTAGCGCACGAGCTCATGTGAGTCAAGCAATGCGATGCGCAGGTGTGTGTTGTGCGGCGGCGTGCTCATACCGTTCCCTTTAGCCAGCGGATCAACTCGCCCGCACTGCTCAACTCGCGAAACACGGCCTGATAGCCGTCGAAACGCGTCGTGATTTCGTTCACGCGATTGCCGTAATGATCGCTTTCGGCTTGCAACACATCAAGCAGCGTGCGCTTGCCGAGGTGATACCACTGATCGAAGAACGCCTTGCGCACGCTATCGGTCTCACCGACGAGGTTGCCGTAAAGACCGGCCCGGTTGAGCAACGTGCGTGCGTCCTCGTCGGCCGCGCGAATCGCATACCCCAGGTCGAGCCGCGCCTGTTCGATCTTCTGCTCACTCGCGCGCGCGCGCTCCAGCGCGGCAATTTCCGCGGCCTTCGCCGATCCGCCCTGGAACGCATTCCAGTTGAGTGTCAGCATCGTTTGGAACGGCTGGGTGCGGTCGATCTCATCGCGACCGATCGTCTTGCTCACAATCCAGTTAATCGAAGGCCGAGACGACACGCGCACCGCTTCTGCCTGCAACTGGGCCGCCTGTGCCTCGGCCCGTGCCTGGCGGATCTGCGGATGCTTGTCCATATCCGACAGCAACAGCTCCAGTGGAGCCGGCACAATATTCCATGCCGACGCCAGCGGCAAATTCAGCGGCCGCTCGCCCACCAGCTTGCGCAGCGTCAGCTCGGTGTCGCGCGCCTTCGCGGCTACCGCATCACGCGAAGCCTGAGCCTGCAATAACCGCGCCTTCGCCTGCGTCAACTCGCTCGCCCGCCCGCGATCGACCGCGACGATCTGGGCGAGCATCGTGACGAGCTGCTGCATTCGGTCCACGAACTGCTGGCTAACCGTGATCAACAGCCGCTGCTTGGCCAGTTCGGCCATCGCCGTCGTGACCGTGTACGCCGAATTCTCGAGTTGCCCATCGTAGTATTCCTTGCCCGCGTCAGCCGTCTTCTGACGGCTCTTGATCGACTTCGACAGATAGCCCCAGTCGAAGATCGACGTCGTCACATTTGCCGTGATCGCAGTGCCGTGCCCGGCTGAATTACGCGTCGAGCCACCGAATTCGACAGCCCTCGAACGCGACGCGAATTGCAGTTGCGGCCAGCGCCGGCCCTTGACTTCGTCCACGTCGGCCATTTGTGCGCGATATGACGCATTTGCAAGCTGAATCTGCGGACTGCGATCGAACGCTGCCTCGACCACCGCGAGAAAAATCGGACGCAGATCACTCTGCGGCGGCAAGCGATCGCGAGCGTCTCCATCGACAGGCGCCGCCATCCAGTCGCGTGCGAGTTCCGCCTGCGAACGCGTACCTGGCATCGCGACCGAGCCTACAAGGTTAAGACGCGGATCAAACGCAGCGGGATAAACCCGCTCGCGCCGCTCGGCATTGATCATCTCCGCGAGTGTGACCCGACCATTCGCCGCCGATGCCAGCGACGCGCCACCATTCCGCAACAGCGATTCGGGCTCGCTGGGGTGCGCCGTGAGCGTCCGGGCGCGCATCCGTACCGCCGCCTGCCGGGTCACCGCGTCCCAGCCCGGCTGGACGGACGAAGCCGACGCACCTGCCAGATCCGGCGGTAATGCGCCGATATCCGGTCGGATCGCCGCCGACCGACCGGCCGCACGCTCGTCCGGCGGTGCCGGCCGCGGTATTTCCCGCAGCGCGCCTGTTGCCGTACCGGCCGCCGACGGTGCATCCGAGCGCGTCGAGAGGCCCGACATGACAAACCCTGTCGATACATCCGCATGCACGCCCCGCTGGCTGACATCCGTCCACGCCCGTCCACCCGCCGAACCTTTGGCCGATCGCGGTGGCGGAGCGGCGCGACTGCCCGCGCCGGTCGACGCGACTTGGCCGTTCGCCCTGGCCGCCCGCTCCGCTTGCAGCATGGACGCAATACGCAATGCACGCGCCGTGCGCATTGCCTTGCGTGCCTCGAGCCGCTGCTCGCGCTCCGCGCGGATTGAACCTGTCAGGTTTTCGGCGCTTTCACGGTCATCGGATAACGAAATGGTGACGACTTTCTCCGACGGCTCGGCGTGCTTCGATTCGTCGCCTGCAACCGGATCGGCACCGCCTGCCGATTCGATCAGAGCGGCCGAGCTCGAGTGCGAGACGGCCATCATGCCGGTTGCGAACAGCAGCGACAGCGTCGTGTGTCGAAACGGCAAATCGGAGAAAACTCCGCTGCGCACGGCTGCATCGGCGCACTGGTGAGTAGATGGCATGGCTTATCGCTCCCGGAATGCTTCGCGCGCCTTGAATATCGGCTTGAGCAGGAAATCGAGAATGGTCTTTTCGCCGGTGCGGATCTCAACGTGCGCGATCATCCCCGGCAGGATCGGCAAATGCTTGCCGCCGGCATCGAGATAGGCCCTGTCCGTCAGCACCTGTACTCGATAAAAGGTCGCGTCCTTGCCGGTCGCAGCCTTTGCGTCGTCCTTCAGCGTGTCCGGACTGATGTACTCCACCTTGCCCTTGAGTCCGCCGTAAATGCCGAAATCGTAAGCGGTGATCTTGACCATCGCAGCCTGTCCAGGCCGCAGAAACGCTACGTCCGACGGCTTGATCTTGCCTTCGACCAGCAACTGATCCTCCAACGGCACGATCTCGAGAATGTGTTCGCCTGGCTGAATCACCCCGCCGATCGTATTCACACGCACGTTCTTCACCGTACCATACACAGGTGCGACGATCGTCGTCCGGGACAGCACGTCGCGCCGACCGATCAACGACTCGTTCGTCTGCGCAAGTTCCAACTCAAGCTTGGTCAACTCCGAGTTCGCATCGGCCTGGTAACGGTTACGGCGTTCGACCATCTGGGACTTCAGCTCGTTTGCCGCCCGCCTCATCCGCAGCAGCTCGACGTCAGACATCAGGCCTTTCTCCGCGAGCGGTGCGGCGAGCGCGATTTCCTTCTGCTGCAGCGCATAGCTGCGCTCGAGTGCCGCGATCGACTCTTCGAGTGCATGCCTGCGCGCGTTGTACGCCTTCGTCTCCATCTGCACGACATCCGTCTCGCCACGCACCTCTGGCGGAAATACCAGTGGCTGCGAGAATGCCTCGGCGCGAAGCCGTGCGAGCGTTGCCCTCAGGCCGATCGCCTTCGAATACGCTTCACGGTAACTCGTCTGTGCGCGTGTCGGATCGATCTTGAGCAACACCTGCCCCTTCTTGACGATGTCGCCTTCGCGCACATTCATCTCTTCGAGAATCCCACCCTCCAGACTCTGGATGACCTGCTCGCGAGAGCGCGATATGACCGTCGCTTCACCCTGCGTGATTTCCTCGACACGGGCGATCTTGGCCCAGATCACAAACACGGCCAGCAGCGCCGCGATGACGTACAGAATTACCTTCGAGCCCGGCGACGATTGCGTGAGCAACGCCTCGCGCATGTCGCTCATGTACTCGCGCTCGGCCTTGCTCATCGTCAGCTTGCGGCCCGGCCGCCGCGCCCTCCATTTCGCGATCATGTGCTGTGCTCCATCCGGTCGGCTGCGCTCGCTGGCGCGGCACCCTGCACGTCGCCCGGGTGCGCGGGCCGCATCCGTATCGTGCGCGCGGGCCGAGCGCGGACGGCATCCTGCGCGCCCGCCTCGCCCTGGCCGGCGAGCCGTGCAAGAATCTCCTCCTTCGGGCCGTCCGCGACGATCCGCCCATCTTCCACAACGACAATGCGATCGACGAGCGAAAGCAGCGACGGCCGATGCGTGACGACGATCAGCGTCTGTCCTGCCGTTGCTCGCGCGAGGTGTTCGATGAAGGCCGCTTCGGTCTGCGTATCCATCGCGCTCGTCGGTTCGTCGAGCAGCAACAGTTGCGGATGCGTCAACAGCGTGCGTGCGAGTGCAACGAGCTGCCGCTGTCCACCGGACAATCCCGCCCCGCCCTCACCGATCGGCAGGTTGACGCCCATGGGATGCCGAGCGGCGACATGATCCAGTCCGGTCAGCTTCAACACCCGCAGCAATTCTTCCGTCGTCGCGTCAGGTCGCGCAATCATGACGTTTTGACGCAGCGAACCGTAGAACAACCGTCCGTCCTGCCCGACATAGCCGACCGCTCGGCGCCAGTCGGCCGGATCGATCTGCTCGACGGCAAGCCCGCCGAGAAACATCGCACCTTGCGTCGGCATGTACATGCGCCCCATCACGCGCAATAACGTCGACTTTCCGCTGCCAATCCGGCCGAGCACGGCCACGCGCTCGCCCGGCTCGATCGCGAGGTGGATGCCTTTCAGGATTTCCGGGTTCGGCTGCATCGGCGGCGCCGGATACGAAAAGCGCACATCCTTCAGTTCGACGCGCCCCACGAGCGGCGGATTCGTGAG
The DNA here is from genome assembly GCF_902833195.1 of Burkholderia sp. BCC1638. Taxonomy (NCBI): domain Bacteria; kingdom Pseudomonadati; phylum Pseudomonadota; class Betaproteobacteria; order Burkholderiales; family Burkholderiaceae; genus Burkholderia; species Burkholderia sp. BCC1638. The sequence continues at coordinate 16,615 of NZ_CADFEC010000046.1, read as the reverse complement.
GTATTCCCGGCTCGGATCGCGCTCCGACGGCATCTCCATCAGTCGGTTCAGCGACTCGAACGCGGCCTTCGCCTGCTGAAATCTCAATGCGAGACCCATCACCGCGTTGAGTGGCGCCGTTGCGCGGCTGGCAAGCATCACCGATGCGATCAACGACCCCTGTGTCAGGCGCCCCTCGGTAATCAAATAAACGCCCGTGACGACGAGCACAACCGTTTGCACCTGCTGAAGGAATTGCACGATCGTCATCGCGCGCGACGACAGCGTCTTCGTACGCTGGGACGTTGCCGACTGCATCGCGCTGAACGTTTCCCAGCGCTTCTGCATGTAACCTTCTCCGCCGACAGCCTTGAGCGTCTCAAGGCCTTCGATCGACTCGATCAGGACTCCCTGCTTGAGCGATGCTTCACGCAGACTTTCCTTCATCGCACGTGCCAGCGGCCACTGGATCGTCACACTGATGCCGACGATGATCGGGATCATCAGCGCGGGAATCCAGCCAAGAGGGCCGCCCACCGCAAAAATCACGCCCGCGAACAACAGCACGAATGGCAGGTCGGTTACCGCAGACAGCGTCGCCGACGTCGCGAAGTCGCGCACCGATTCGAATTCGCGCAACTGGTTCGCGAACGATCCGGATGACTGAGGCTTATGCTCCATCTGGATCGACAATGCCTTGCGGAACAGGATCGTGCCCATCACCAGATCGGCTTTCTTGCCTGCCGCATCGAGCAAGTGCGAGCGCGTATAGCGTGATATTCCCTCGAATGCCATCGCGATCGCCACGCCGATCGCCAGCGACCAGAGCGTGACGAATGCCTGGTTCGGCACGACGCGATCGTAGACATTCATCGTGAAGAAAATGGACGCTAGACCCAGCACGTTGATCAGCACCGCGCCGACCGCCGCACTGTAGTAGAAACGGCGATAGCGCCATACGGTCTTGAACAACCAGTGACCGATCGGCTCGGGGGTTACTTCGCCCGCACGCGTGTCGACCTTTGCCGCCGGCTTCACGAGAATCGCGAAACCGCCGTAGATCTCGATCAGCTGTTCGTCGCTGTATTCGACGGCCCCCCCCGCGATCTCGGGCATCCAGACCTGACACAGGAGCGCCCCGCGCCGCTCGGCGTCCGGATCGCGCCGCACGCCGAGCAAGATGCAACCGCCCTTGTCCTTGCGTACCAGCAACATCGGCATCAGATGGCCGGGCAACATCCGCAGCTCGCGTTCGACTAGCCCCGCCTGCATCCCGGCGTTCGCGAATGCATCGAGCGCCATCGACGGTGACAGAAAGCCGAACTTGGGCAACCCGGCCGTGATCGCGTCGCGACTTTTGCCGAAACCGTAGCGCTCGCACATCCACGCGACGCAGTCCATCAAGCTGTCCTGGTAAGTCGTTTCACTGCTCTTCCGGACATCCTCATTCCGGTCTGCCTGGTCAGGCGTGGTACTTGCACTCATCCTTCGTTTTCCTGCTGCTGTGGCACGCATTGGAGCGGCACGCGTGGAACACGCGACACGCATCGAATCCGGGCTCGGCGGGGAATGTGTCTTGCACGTTTCCGCCATTGCCGGCCTCATATATTCTTGAATGCCGAATATCGACTCAGAAAATTCTAAAGAGACGGTGCGGCAGTTGAAAGATGACGAGTCAGATAAGTGGATGGGCCGAGCGCGGCCCGCTCAGGGCCGACCGTGCCGGTCAAGATGAGCCGCGCGCACGCGCGACAACGCTCCGGCGCGATACGTCGCCCGGCTCGGTAGCGCACCTGTCGCACGTGCGCCTTTGACTGCTCGTTTCATACCATCGATGCATCGAGCACGATGGGGCGTCCGTCCGTCTCCGTGCCACACGTCTCGCGCGCCCAGATTGCGCGATACAAGCGTTCGAGCTGGTGAGCGAATCGTGCGGGATCGAAGAGCGGCCCATGGTGCCGCCGCTCGTCGAGCGTCGCACGGACGCTTGCAAACCGGGCCGGATTGGCGGCGAGCGCGCGCGCGACGTCGCGATACGCGTGCAGATTGTCCGTCACCAGTTCCCCGAGCCCGACACTTCGGAGCAGACTCGCGCCGACGCGGCTCGCGAACGTCTCGCCGATACGCGTCACCATCGGCACGCCGGCACGCAATGCGTCGCTCGCCGTCGTATGCGAGCCGACCGGATACGTATCGAGCGCAAGATCGGCGAGACGCAACCGGGCGAGATGTGCATCGCGCGCCAGGCGCGCCGCGAAGATCACGCGCGACGGATCGACGCCATGTGCCTGCGCGGCATCGCGCAGACGCGTCTGCGCCTCGGCGTCATCTGGCCGGGCAAGCCACAGCACACTGCCAGGCACGGTGTTCAGGAGTTCGCACCAGACGGCAAACATGTCCGGGTCGAACTTGAATGTCTGATTGAAGCTGCAGAACACGAAGCCGTGCTCGGGCAAGCCCGCATCGCCCCGCGACGGCGTTGCCGTATCGCGCTCCAGGACATCGTTCGGCTGGTAGCAGTCCGGCATCAACGCAAGCGTCTCGCTGTACGCCGCACCGGCGTCGATCGGCGTCACGACCGCGTCGCCGATCAGATAGTCGGCCAGCCGCGGCTCGCCGAGGGACCCCGGATAGCCGAGCCAACTGACGATGACGGGGGCGGGGCGCCGTGCCGGGATGCCCGGCCGCGCCCCCGTCGTGTACCCCTTCAGGTCGACAAGGATCTGGATCGCGTCGCGCGCAATGCGATCGGCCGCATCGGCATCCGACAGCGACCGGATCTCGTGAAATTCGGCCGGCATCCGCGCGATGCGCGCGCGGTACGCATCGTCACCTGCCGGCCCGTACGAGTACAGATGCACGTCGACGCGGGCAGGATCGTGCCGCTCGAGCACCCCGGCGAGCAAGTGCATCGTCGCGTGATCCTTGAAGTCCGCGGACAGGTAGCCGATGCGCAACCGGCCCCCGCCAGCGCGGGCGCTGCCACGTGACACGAGCGGCGCGGCCGTCAGTTCCTTCGCCCAGCGACTCGCGGCAAACCGGCGCGCGGCATCCCGCTGGCCGGTTGCCGAGACGCCGGGGAGGTTCAGCAGCACCCACGGTGTCATCGCCGGCGCACGCGGCTCTGCCAGCGCCGCCGCCACGGCCGAATCGAGCGCCGCCAGATCGTCCCAGCGCGCGAGCTGGCGACGCACGTGGCGCACGGACTCCCAGCGTCGTGCACGGCGATAGGCCCGCTCGGCTTCGGGAAGCCGGTGCAACCGCTCGAGCAGGCTGCCATAGCCCAGCCACGCATCGGTCAGGTCGCCGTCGAGTTGCAATGCATGCTCGAACGCGGCAAGCGCATCAGCGTGCGCTCCCGCCTCCGCGTACACGATCGCGAGATTCTTGTGCGCCAGCGCATAGCGCGCATCGACGTCGATCGCCAGCCGGTATTGCTCGATGGCACCCTGGCGATCGCGCATCCGGTTCAGCAGATTGCCGAGGTTGTTGTGCAGGCGCGCCTGCCGCAAGCCCATGCCGATGGCATCGCGGTAGGCCGTCACGGCTTCCGGATCACGACCGAGCGCACCAAGCGCAAGCGCGAGATCGGCGAGGAAGGCGGCCGAGCGACGGATATGCAACGCCGCGTGTATGTGATCAACGGCATCGTCATGGTGTCCGGACAGGTGGCACGAGACACCGAGCATATGCAGCGCGTCCGCATGACGCGGCTCACGCGCCAGCACCGCACGAAACAGCCGCGCCGCGCCGGCCGCATCGCCGGCCTCCAGATGGCGCACGGCATCCATGAAAAGCGCGGCGCGTTTGCCGGGCCGCCCGACGGCACGCCCGGGGAATCTAACAGGTGACATTGTTATTCAGCCGAGTATGCCCGTCGCCGCCGGCGACGGGCATGGATGACGGCACGCCGACACTCGGCGACGCGCCCCAAATTGCCGCGCCAGCGTCCGGCGGCGCAGCATGCGCGCGCCGCACCGACCGCACGCGTCCGCGCGTGTGGATCGACATCATGTGAAGTGCGCATCGATGCCATGCTGAACCAGCAGCTCCGCATGGTGCGCCCCGTTCTCGTAGACCGTGTATGCGACTCCGCCGATCACCGCATCGCCGTTTGCGGCCCAGTCATGCCCGCCAATGTCGAGGTCCGACAGATCGAGCACGTCGCCCACTTGGCCGTTGACCCGCAGTTGCGCATGACCGTCGTCGCCGAACAGGTCGGGCGCACCGTCCTGCAACACGTCGAGCAGCGACAGCTTCAACACGCCGGCGTCACCGATGGTCAGCATGTCCGCATCGGTCTCGTGCGCGGCGCATTGCGCGGACGGCTCGCCTGCCGCGTCGTGGCGCGCCATGCCCGACGGCGCGCGCGCATCCATGCCCTCCTGCGAAAGCGCTGCGGCAGGAGCGGGCCGGTCAGCCGCCGGGAGGGCGTTCGTATCGCCGCCATCTTTGTCGACCGACGCGTCTACCGCCGAGGTGCCGTCGCCGTGACGATGGGCCGACTCGCCGGTGTCGCGCTGCACCTTCGCGTTGTTCGTCGCGCGATCGGACCCATCGTGTTCGGGATCCGTCTCCTGCGCGGCATGCCGGGGCGCCGCCGGGTTCGTGACGTCATGGGGCGCCGAATGCTGCGCCGCCTGCGCGACGTCGTCTGCGGACGATGCGACAAACAGCGAATCCAGCCGGTACCACGCGTCCTCGATCTCGATCGTGTAGCTGTTGCTTGGGCCGTAGGTTTCGCCGTCTGGCCCCTCCGAGATCGCGGAAAAGGAGTGAACCCCGCCATCCAGGCCGTCATTCGGCCGGAACGACCAGTGCCCCTGCTGGTCGGCCACCGTCGACCCCATCAGGTCTTGAGCATCCTCGTAAATGTAGATCGTGAAACCCGGTGTAGCCTTTCCGACGATGTATGGACGCACCGCGTCCGTCGTGCCGTTCGGATCGATGATGTGGATGGCATCGTCGTAGATCGCCGTGATTTCCGGCGCGCTCGGCGTGGGCGACACGGCCGCTTCGACCTTGAATCCGAACCCGTCGCTGGGATCGCTCAATACGCCGGTCGCCCCTTGCACCCGCGCCGTGATCTCGTGCTTGCCATCGACCAGTTCGCCGCCCGGTTCGAACAGCCACTTGCCGCCGGCATCTGCCTTCGTGCTACCGATCAGGGTCGGTTCGCGGCCAGTCTTGTCGTAGATATAGACCAGCGCATACGCATCCGCCGTGCCCTTGATCGTCGGACGGGAATCGTCCGTTACGCTCGTGCCGTCGTGATTGAGCGGCCCCGTCACCGCCCCGACCCCATCGATCACATCGGTGATCCACGGCGGGCGCGGCAACGTCGTGTCGATCTGGATCGTGCAGGCCGGAGACAAGTCGCTGACGTTGCCGGCCCGGTCGGTCGCCGATGCGCTCACATGGTAGATGCCGTCATTCAAGTCGTCATCCGGCACCAGCACCCAATTGCCGCGCTCGTCCGCCTGCACGGAACCGAGCACCTCCGTCCTGCCGCCGCACTCCGCGTACAGCGTCACTCGCGTGAACGGTTCGGATGTGCCGCCGAACATCGGCTTCGAATCGTCCGTGATGCCGAACTCGATGACATTCCCGACGAGCGAGCCGACATCGTCCATGATCTGGGTAATGACGGGCGGCCGCGGCGCTGCGGTGTCGACATTCACGACGAACGCGTCGCTCGCGACGCTCGCGTTGCCGGCCGCGTCGCGCGCCACCACGGTAAAGGCATGTTTGCCTTCGCTCAGCGCTTGCGGCGGCGTAAACGTCCAGTGGCCGTCCAGGTCCGCCATCACGGTACCCAGTACGTGGGTGCCGTCGAGAATCGTCACGTGGGCGCGGGCTTCGGCATGCCCTGACAAGGCCGGTTTCGTGTCGTCCGTATAGCCGTTATTCTGGATCGTGCCTTGCACCGGGCCGACATCATCGATCACAGTGTCGACCGTCGGTTGATCAGGCGGCGTCGTATCGACGACAATCTCATACTGGCCGGACGGTTCGCTCTGCTGTCCGGTCAGATCGACAGCCTGCGCCGTCAGCGTGTGCGGGCCCTCCGCCAGCGCATGAGCCGAATCCGGCGTGAATCGCCAGTTTCCCAGCTCGTCCGCCGTTGCGGTGCCGATCACCGTGTCGCCATCCCGAATCGTCACCGCGACGTTCGGCTTCGCGACGCCCTGCAGGGTCGGGCGCACATCGTTCGTGAAGCCGCCATTCGCGACCGTCCCCGTCTGCGGCTCGACATCGTCGATCACGGCGACGATCGTAACGGTTCCCGGTCCCGTCGTATCGACGGTCACGGTATGGATCTCGCTGGCCACACTGCTGTTGCCCGCCGCGTCCATTGCGACTGCCGTGAGATCGTGCCGGCCGTCCGCCAGCGGCAAACCGGGCATGAAGACCCAATTGCCGTGATCGTCCGCGGTGGTCGATCCCAGCACGTCGTCGCCATCGTAAATCCGCACGACCGCGTGCTTCTCCGCCTTGCCCGACAGTACCGGCGCCGCGTCGTCTGTATATCCGGGGTTGTCGACCGGACCCTGCACCGGCCCGATGTCGTCATATACGGAATCGATCGTTGGTTGCGCGGGCGGCGTCGTATCGACGGTCACCGCGTACGCACGCGATACAGCACTCTCATGGCCGAAGCGATTGATCGAAACAGCCGTGAAGCTGTGTTCTCCATCTTCCATGGGATGGGCGAGCGTCAACGACCACGTCCCGCGCTCGTCGATCGTCGTGCTGCCGATCGGGTCGCTTCCGCCGTTGTCGTAGAGATAGACCGTCGTACCGATTTCGCCGCGCCCCTGGAGCGTCGGCGTCGCATCGTTGGTGACGCCGCCCCGGTTCACGATGCCGACGTGCGGCTCCGCGTCATCGAGCACCCAGTCGAGCAGCGGACGACTCGGCACAGCCGGCCCCGCCGTGACCTCGAAGCGCTCGGATGCCGCGCTTGACTGCCCGTTGGCGCCCACCTCGACCGCGTGCAGCCCGTGCGTTCCATCCGGCAATGGCCTGCTCGCCTCCAGCCGGAACGACCAGGTGCCGTCTGCGGACACGGTCGTCGAACCAACCAGCGTGTCGTCCACGTACACGAGAATCGTGTCACCAACCACCTTTCCCGTTCCCTCGACCGTCGGGCACGGATCGTTCGTCATCCCGCCATTGCCGACCCGGCCGATCACGGGTTCGACATCGTCAACCAGATAGCGGATGGCCGGCGCCGGTGGCCGCGTCGCGTCGTCGCTTGAGGACACGGCGCGGGGCGATTCCGCCCCATCGCCATCGCCATCGCCACCGCCACCGCCACCCGACGCCGCGGCCACCGCGCCTGCCGTGGCGGCGGCCATGCCGAACGCGCCGAGGCCGAACGTGGTCCAGTTGACATGCGGTGCGCCCGGTTCGGCGGCCGCTGGGCCAGGCACGGCAAGCGTGGCCGCCTCGCCGTCCGCCAGCGTGGCCACGCCGCCCTCCGGGTTGTCGTACGCGTAGTACTGTTCGCTCTCGCCTGCCGCGAGCAACTGCCCGTTCGAACCGTAGTAATGCTCGATCACGATCTGCGGCGATGCGTTGCCGTCCGTACTCAGCAACAGATCGTCGCCGTGCCGCTGCACCGTGATGCCCTGCAGGGGCTTGCCCGTTTCCGCATCGGCAAGGATGTAGCGCGCGTTCGGCGTCGCCTTGATCCTGGTCGTCGCAACGGGATCCGTGCGACCGGGATCGACCACGCGCATGGCAGCGTGGTCACCGGCAACAATTATCTTGATCACGCTCATGTGAATGTCTTGATACTCGGAATACCGAAGAAAATCATGCAAAGAGCGCCCCGGATCCTTGGGCCGGTATGCCGGCCAGGGGATCCGGGGCGCTGCTCCTCCGCTTACATCAGGTGCGTGGTCACGCCGTGCTGTACGAGCAGTTCAGCGTTCTGCGCGCTGTTCTCGTAGACCGCGTACGCGACACCATCCACCATCGTCTCGCCGTGCGCGACCCATTCACTGCCGTGACCGTCGAGCGAGCCGGACAGATCGACCACATCGTGCGCGTCGCCCTTCACCATCAGTTGCGTGCGGCCGTCGTCGACGAACAAGTCCTTGCCGCCATGCTGAAGCACGTCACCAAGCGACAACTTCAACGTGTTCGCACCCGAACCTGACAGGTCGATCGCATCGATTGCACCGGGCAGGGAGGGGCTCAACAGCGTCGAGAGGTCGAGCGTCTGGCCACCACCGTCCACCACGAGCACGCTGTGCTCGCCGTGCGCGGGCACCCCGTTAGCCGCCACCGTCCGCGGTTCCTGGGGCGTTACGTCGAACGAGGCTTCGTGCACCTCGCCGGCATTCGCCGCATCGTGCCCTTCATGCAGCGCCGGGCTACCGCCCGCATGCGACGCCACATCGTGCTCGCCGCCAAACAGCGAATCGGTCGACGCCTCCACGTCGTTCGAATACGCCGACCCGGCCTGCGACGGCTCGATTTCGATCGTTACCTTCGTCGATCGGGCGCTCGGGTTGCCCGCCGCATCGGTTGCCGTGACGGAAATCACATACGACCCATCGGCCAGCGCGGTATCCGGCATGAACGTCCAGTGGCCCGTCGCATCCGCATGCGTGGTGCCGAGTACGCCGCCGTGTTCCGTCATCACCGTGATCGTCGCCCCCGCCTCGGCAAGGCCGGCGATCTGCGGCCGGTGGTCCGTCGTCGTCCCGCCGCTTGCGCCGAGCGACCCGGTCACGCCGTCGACATTCACGATCACGTCCGTGATCGTTGGTTGTACAGGTGCAGTCGTATCGACCTCGAGCAGGTACGGATCCGATGGTGCGCCAACGTTGCCGGCCTTGTCGGTCGCCGTCATCGTGATGCGATGCACGCCGTCGTCCAGGTCCGTTGCAGGCACGATCGACCAGTCGCCTGTTGCCGTGACACGCGCGGAGCCCAGCAGGTGCTTCTCGCCCTCGTAATCCGAATAGAGCCGCACGATCGAACCCGGCTCGGCCTTGCCGCTGAACATCGGCATCGAGTCATCGGTGAGGCCGACCTTGAACATGTCGCCGGTGGTCGGGCCCACGTCGTCCATCAGATGCTCGAGCTTCGGGCCGTCCGGCGCAACCGTATCGACGTGCACTGTGTACGTGCCGCTCGTTTCGCTCGCGTTACCGGCCGCATCCCGCGCGACCACGGTAAACACGTGCTCCCCGTCGGTCAGACGTTCGATCGGCGTATACGTCCACGTACCGTCGGCCGCCACAATGGTCGATCCGAGCACGGCCTCGCCATCGTAGACGGTGACGATCGAGTTCGCCTCCGCCTTGCCGGACAACGTCGGGGTCTTGTCATCCGTATAGGCGCCGTCGGCGATCGTGCCTTGCTGCGCACCTACGTCGTCGGTCACCGCATCGATCGTCGGTTGTGCCGGCGGCGTGAGATCGACCGTGAATATGAACGGCGCCGTTTGCGCACTTTCGCCGGACGCATCCGTCGTCATAGTTGCCGTGATCGCATGGTCGCCCTCCGTGAGCGCCGTCTCGAGCTTCAACGACCACGCACCATCCGCGCCCGCTATCACCGATCCCGCGACCTTGCCGTCCACGTACACCTTCACCAGCGAATCCGGCGTCGCCTTACCCGTCACCTCCGGATGCACGTCGTCCGTCGTCTGGCCCGGCTGCAGTGCGCCCGTGACCGTCCCAACATGGTCGACCACCTCGTCGATCGCGATCGATACGCCCGCACCCTTGGTGTCGACCGTGAATTCGGTCGACGCGCTGTGCGCGCTCGTATTGCCGGCCGCATCGGTCACCGTCGTCGACAGGCTGTGCTTGCCGTCCGCCAGCGACTCCGTCGGGCGGTAGCGCCACGTGCCGTCGGCATCCACCACCGTCGAGCCGATCGCCTTGTCGCCGTCGAAGATCGTCACGATAGCGCCCGGCTCCGCCTTGCCGCTGAACACCGGCGCCGCATCGTCCGTCACGCCGCCCGCTTCGACCTGACCCGTCACCGCACCCACGTGATCGGTCACCGTCTCGTTCGTCGATACCCCCGGCGGTGTCGTGTCGATTTCGAGCTCGAACGGCGCGGTGTGCGCGCTTTCGCCCGTCGTCGGTGTCGTTACCGTGGCGGTGATCCGGTGTACGCCCTCCGTCAATGCGACATTCGGGCGGAGCGACCACGCACCATCCGCGCCCGCTATCACCGATCCCGCGACCTTGCCGTCCACGTACACCTTCACCAGCGAATCCGGCGTCGCCTTACCCGTCACCTCCGGATGCACGTCGTCCGTCGTCTGGCCCGGCTGCAGTGCGCCCGTGACCGTCCCAACATGGTCGACCACCTCGTCGATCGCGATCGATACGCCCGCACCCTTGGTGTCGACCGTGAATTCGGTCGACGCGCTGTGCGCGCTCGTATTGCCGGCCGCATCGGTCACCGTCGTCGACAGGCTGTGCTTGCCGTCCGCCAGCGACTCCGTCGGGCGGTAGCGCCACGTGCCGTCGGCATCCACCACCGTCGAGCCGATCGCCTTGTCGCCATCGAAGATCGTCACGATAGCGCCCGGCTCCGCCTTGCCGCTAAACACCGGCGCCGCATCGTCCGTCACGCCGCCCGCTTCGACCTGACCGGTCACCGCACCCACGTGATCGGTCACCGTCTCGTTCGTCGATACATCCGGCGCGGTCGTATCCACCGTCAGCGTGAACGGCTCGGTCGGCTTGCTTTCGCCCGATGCCGGTGTCGTCGTCGTCGCCGTGATGTTCCAGGTACCGTCCGTCAACCCCGCGCTCAACTCCGCGCCGACCTTGACCGACCACTTGCCGTCGGTTCCTGCCGTCACCGACGCGAGCAGTGCGCCGTTGGCGTAAATCTTCACCAGCGAGTTCGCCGTCGCCCGCCCGGCAATTTCCGGCTGTTTATCGTCCGTCGTCTGGCCTGGCTGCAACACCCCTTGAAGCGTCCCAACGTGATCGGTGACGGTCTCGAGCACGATCACGCCCGCGCCCGACGTGTCGACCGTAAATTCGGTCGACGCGCTGTGTGCGCTCGTATTGCCCGCCGCATCGGTCACCGTCGTCGACAGGCTGTGCTTTCCGTCCGCCAGCGCTTCCGTCGGGCGATAGCGCCACGTGCCGTCGGCATCCACCACCGTCGAGCCGATCGCCTTGTCGCCGTCGAAGATCGTCACCACCGCGCCCGGCTCAGCCTTGCCGCTGAACACCGGCGCCGCATCGTCCGTCACGCCGCCCGCTTCGACCTGACCGGTCACCGCACCCACGTGATCGGTCACCGTCTCGTTCGTCGATACATCCGGCGCGGTCGTATCCACCGTCAGCGTGAACGGCTCGGTCGGCTTGCTTTCGCCCGATGCCGGTGTCGTCGTCGTCGCCGTGATGTTCCAGGTACCGTCCGTCAACCCCGCGCTCAACTCCGCGCCGACCTTGACCGACCACTTGCCGTCGGTTCCTGCCGTCACCGACGCGAGCAGTGCGCCGTTGGCGTAAATCTTCACCAGCGAGTTCGCCGTCGCCCGCCCGGCAATTTCCGGCTGTTTATCGTCCGTCGTCTGGCCTGGCTGCAACACCCCTTGAAGCGTCCCAACGTGATCGGTGACGGTCTCGAGCACGATCACGCCCGCGCCCGACGTGTCGACCGTAAATTCGGTCGACGCGCTGTGTGCGCTCGCATTGCCCGCCGCATCGGTCACCGTCGTCGACAGGCTGTGCTTTCCGTCCGCCAGCGCTTCCGTCGGGCGATAGCGCCACGTGCCGTCGGCATCCACCACCGTCGAGCCGATCGCCTTGTCGCCATCGAAGATCGTCACGATAGCGCCCGGCTCCGCCTTGCCGCCGTAGGTCGGCGTTGCATCGTCGGTCACCGTGCCGTTCGTGATCGCTCCCGTCAGCGCGCCCACGTCGTCGATCAGCGATTGATCCGTCGAGGCGGCAGGCGCCGTCGTGTCCACGACGATCGTGTATGCCCCCGTCTCGGCGCTCTTCTCGCCGCCCTCGGTTTCGGCGCTGGCCGTGAACTTGTGTTCGCCATCAGCCAGCGGCGCATCGGGGCGGAACCACCAGCGACCGGTCGCGTCCGCCTTGACGGACCCCACCTCGTCGCCGTCGATGAACACGTGCACGATCTGCCCGGCCTGCGCTGTGCCCGTCACCGTCGCCTTCGGGTCGTTCGTCACGCCCGACTGGCCGATGTTACCGACGTGCGGCTCGATCGCATCGAACACGCCCGAGATCGACGGCGCGGTCGGCACACCGCCCACCAGGACCGTGAAGTCGAACCCCGCGCTCTGCGCGCTTTCGTTACCCGCTGCGTCGGTCGCCACCGCCGTCAGGTGATGATCACCGTCGGTCAGCGGCGCGACCGGCGCAACCGGACGGAACGACCAGTTGCCGCTGGCGTCGGCCCGCGCGCTGCCGATCAGCACGTGCTTGCCAAATACTGTGTCGTAGATCAGCACCAGGCTGTTCTTCTCGGCCGTGCCGTTCACCAGCGGTTGCGCGTCGTCGGTCGTATCGTGCTGGCTCAGCGGTCCAGTCACGTCACCCACGGCGTCGATCACCTCCATGATCACCGGCGGGTTCGGCGCGGACGTATCGAGATGAAGCGTGAAGCCGTCGCTCGTCTGACTCGTATTGCCTGCCGCATCGCGCGCGGTCACCGTGAACACGTGCGTACCGTCCGACAGGGGGGAACTCGGCGTGAACGACCAGCCGCCCGCCGCGTTCGCAACGGTCGAGCCGATCGCCTTGCCGCCGTCGTAGATCGTCACCACCGCGCCCGGCTCCGCCGAGCCCCTCAGCGTCGGCGTCGTATCGTCCGTCGTCCCGTGGTTCACGATCGTGCCCTGCACTGCACCCACGTCGTCATGCGCCGACTCGATCGTCGGCCGATCCGGCGCCGTCACGTCCACCGTCAGCTCGAACGGCGCCGTCAGCGCGCTCTCCATCCCGTTCGTCGTCGACGACGCCGCGATCTCGTGCGCCCCCTCCGACAACGGGGCCGGCAGCTTCAGCGACCACTGCCCGTCGCCGCCCGCCTGCACCGAGCCAACCACCTCTCCATCCACGTACACCTTCACCAGCGAGCCAGGCTTCGCCTTGCCCGTCACTTCCGGCTGGCGATCGTCCGTCGTCTGTCCAGGCTGCAGCGGACCCTGCAGTGACCCGACGTGGTCGATCACCTGATCGATCGTGACCACGACATGGCTCGTATCCACCGTAAACTCGAGCGGCTTGCTATGGCCGCTCACGTTGCCGGCCCGGTCCGTTACCGTCGTCGACAGACTGTGCGCGCCGTCGGCGAGCGGCCCAGTCGGACGGAACGACCACGTGCCGTCCATGTTCACCACGGTCGAGCCGATCGCCTTCTCGCCGTCGTAAATCGTCACCACCGCGCCGGCCTCCGCCTTGCCGCGGTACGTCGGCGTTGCATCGTCCGTCGTCGCGCCATTCGCGATCGGACCCGTCGCGGGGCCGACATCGTCGATCAACATCTCGCCGGTCGACGCGGACGGTGCAATCGTATCCACCACGATCGGATAGTCGCCCGTCGGTTTGCTCAACTGACCATCGGCGCCTTCCGCCGTCGCGCTGAAGGTATGCTCGCCATCACGCAAGGGCGTCGTCGGACGGTAGGACCACTGGCCGGTGGCCGTCGTGACCGTCGTGCCGACTTCCTTGCCATCGATGAACACGTGCACGATCTGTCCCGGCAGCGCGGTGCCTTTCACCGTCGGTTGCGCGTCGTTCGTCGCACCGTTCGGCTCGATGTTGCCCACTTGCGGTTCGACCGCGTCGGTGACGCCCGTGATCGACGGCGCGCTCGGCACGCCCTGCAAGACCGTGATGTCATAGGCGTCGCTGTACGCGCTGCTGTTGCCGGCCGCGTCGGTCACCTTCGCCTGGAATGAGTGCGGGCCGTTCTCGAGCTGCATGTCGAGACGGAACGACCAGTGGCCGTCCAGGCCGACTTGCACGCGCCCCACGTAAACGTCCGTACCGTTGACCCGGTCGATGATCAGCACGTTGCTGCCGGGCTCGGCAGTACCGTGCAGCGTCGGACGCCGGTCGTCGGTGGTTTCGCCCGGATGCACCGAACCGGTCACGTCGCCGAAATCGTCGATCACGTCGACAATCACCGGCGCATCCGGCGGCGTCGTGTCGACGTTGACGACGAACGATGGCGACACGTCGCTCATCGTTCCCGTCAAATCCTTCGACTGCGCGGTCAGCGCATGCTTGCCTTCCGTCAGCGCATGGGCCGAGTCCGGCGTGAAGCTCCACTTGCCCGACGCGTCCGTCGTGGCCGAACCCAGCGTCGTGTCGCCATCGCGGATCGTCACGATCGAACCCGGCTTCGCCGTGCCATGCAGCGTCGGACGCGTGTCGTTCGTGAACCCACCGTTCGACACCGAGCCGGTTTGCGGCTCGACATCATCGACGACATTGGTGATGACGGTCGCACCCGGTCCCGACGTATCGACGGTGACGTTGAACGACTCGCTTGCGCCGCTTTCATTGCCCGCCGCGTCCCGCGCCGTCACCTTGAAATCATGCTCGCCGTCCGCGAGCGGGGTGCCCGGCGTGAACGACCAGCCGCCCGCCGCGTTCGCAACGGTCGAGCCGATCGCCTTGCCGCCGTCGTAGATCGTCACCACCGCGCCCGGCTCCGCCGAGCCCTTCAGCGTCGGCGTCGTATCGTCCGTCGTCCCGTGGTTCACGATCGGGCCCTGCACCGCGCCCACGTCGTCATGCGCCGACTCGATCGTCGGCCGATCCGGCGCCGTCACGTCCACCGTCAGCTCGAACGGCGCCGTCAGCGCGCTCTCCATCCCGTTCGTCGTCGACGACGCCGCGATCTCGTGCGCCCCCTCCGACAACGGGGCCGGCAGCTTCAGCGACCACTGCCCGTCGCCGCCCGCCTGCACCGAGCCAACCACCTCTCCGTCCACGTACACCTTCACCAGCGAGCCAGGCTTCGCCTTGCCCGTCACTTCCGGCTGGCGATCGTCCGTCGTCTGTCCAGGCTGCAGCGGACCCTGCACCGTGCCAACGTGGTCGATCACCTGGTCCAGCGCGATCGACATCTTGCTCGTGTCCACCGTGAACTCGTGCGAATCCCCTCGCTCGCTCGTGTTCCCCGCCTTGTCCGTCACCGTCGTCGACAGTCGATGCGCACCGTCCGACAGCGGCTCCGACGGCCGGAACGTCCACCGTCCGTCCTGTCCCGCCACCGTCGAGCCGATCGCCTTCTCGCCGTCGTAAATCGTCACCACCGCGCCGGCCTCAGCCTTGCCGCTGTATACCGGCGTCGCGTCGTCCGTCGTCGTGCCGTTCGCGATCGGGCCCGTCACGTTACCAACGTCATCCAGCAGCGTCTCGTCGTTCGACGCTTCCGGCGCAATCGTGTCCACCACGATCGAATAGTCGCCCGTCGATGGGCTCATCTTGCCGTCCGGCGACTCGGCCTTCGCGCTGAATGCGTGCTCGCCCTCCGCCAGCGGCGTCTCCGGGCGATACGACCAGCGGCCGTTGTCCCCAGCGATGACGATCCCCACCTCCTTGCCGTCCACGAACACGTGCACGGTGTGGCCCGGCTGCGCCGTGCCGCTCACCGTCGGCCGCGTGTCGTTCGTCTCGCCGTTCGGCGCGACATTGCCCACCTGCGGCTCGACCGCGTCGAACACGCCCGTGATCGATGGCGCGCTCGGCACGCCCGTCAGCACCGAGAAGTCGAAGCCGTCGCTGGGCTCGCTTGCGTTGCCCGCCGCGTCACGTGCGACCACCGACAGCGAGTGATGGCCATTCTCGAGGGGTTCGGACTGGAACGACCAGTGGCCGTCCGCATCCGCACGCGTGCTGCCCAGCAGTACCTGCGCGCCGGACGTCGTGTCGTAAATCAGTACGATGCTGCCCGGCTCGGCCGTACCTCGCAGCGTCGGCTGCGCATCGTCGGTCGTATCGTGCGGATGCAGCGGCCCGGTCACGTTGCCGGCGTTGTCGATGACTTCCTCGAGCGACGGCTTGCCCGGCGGCGTCAAGTCGATGTTCAACTCGTACGGCTGCGACGGCGCGCTTTGCGCGCCAGCCGCGTCCTTCGACTGCGCAGTCAGCGCATGCTTGCCCTCCGTCAGCGCATGGGCCGAGTCCGGCGTGAAGCTCCACTTGCCCGACGCGTCCGTCGTGGCCGAACCCAGCGTCGTGTCGCCATCGCGGATCGTCACGATCGAACCCGGCTTTGCCGTGCCATGCAGCGTCGGACGCGTGTCGTTCGTGAACCCACCGTTCGACACCGAGCCAGTTTGCGGCTCGACATCGTCGACGACGTTGGTGATGACGGTCGTGCCCGGATCCGACGTATCGACGGTGATGTTGAACGACTCGCTTGCGCCGCTTTCATTGCCCGCCGCGTCCCGCGCCGTCACCGTGAAATCATGCTCGCCGTCCGCGAGCGGAGCACCCGGCGTGAACGACCAGCCGCCCGCCGCGTTCGCAACGGTCGAGCCGATCGCCTTGCCGCCGTCGTAGATCGTCACCACCGCGCCCGGCTCCGCCGAGCCCTTCAGCGTCGGCGTCGTATCGTCCGTCGTCCCGTGGTTCACGATCGGGCCCTGCACCGC
>NZ_CADFEC010000045.1:0-32274 GCF_902833195.1 Burkholderia sp. BCC1638 | reverse complement strand
GCGAGTCGGTCCCACCCCTTCCCATCCCGAACAGGACCGTGAAACGACTCTACGCCGATGATAGTGCGGATTCCCGTGTGAAAGTAGGTAATCGTCAGGCTCCCTCAAGCCAAGAACCCCCGCCCGAAAAGGCGGGGGTTTTTGCATTGGCGCGGCGGAAATGCGCGAGATGACAGAGAACCGTCCCTATCTTGCAAACTGCATGCTCTCCCGAGGACTCCTTTTCAGCGATCTCGAGAGTGCCTTCGCATCGGCCGCACGCGCTGCACGAACGCTAACGCCGTGGCGCATCCATCGGCAACGGTTGCCGAGCACTGTCGGTGCGCGACAGCGGTAGCATCGGCTCACCTTTCGATCCAGCAGTTCCCGATTTGCCGGCATGTCGTAAGTTCAACCAATCTGCGATGCATGTCCGGCGACGACACGCCATTCGCTACCCGATCGGCGCCACAGGCGCGTATAGGCGAACATGCCATCGAATGCGTTGCCGTCGAAACGACCGGCAAGCTTCGCCTTCGTCGTGGTGAGGATCATCCCGCCGACCGTCTTTGCCTGAGTCTCCTGGATATCGAGTGTGTCGAGGCGCAGCAGTTTCGCGCGATGCGCGGACAGATCGTCATCTTTCGAAATGACCAGCCCGCTCGGGATGGTGAAGACGAGGTCGTCATCCAGCAACGTGTCGAGTGTGTCGACGTCGTTGGCGAGCATCGCCGCTCGCAGTGCGGCTTCATACGGTTCGATGACTGCACGAACGGCATCCATATCGGGGCCTCGCAACGGTTCGATGGGTCCGCATTTCATACGCGACCGGCAATCGGGTTGCGGCGGCTCTCGCATTCCGGCACCAAGGCTATTCGACAGAGGCTCCTCCGATTTCGACAGCGCCTGACGTCGCACCATCATCACCAAGCAGATGCCGATCGACGCGACGATATTGACCGCAAGATAGAACGCGACCGTGACATTCCACGCGCTTAGCGCCAGCAGCGCCAATGCGTACTTGAGCACGCACAGCGCGAAATACGTGAGGCTCTCGCTCCACGGATCGCGAAGCGTCTTGCGTACGGTCGGTCCCAGGCCGGCAAGCTTGATCAGCGTGACCAGACAGATCGACATCGTAGGGTCCTCGGTCAGCATCCAGAGCGGAATAGCCGATAGCGCTGCGCACAGGAAGAGCCAATCGAGGCGGGTCCAGCCGGCCTCACCTCGAAACAGGCTCGCGACGAAAGTCAGAAAGCAGGTCAGTGCGATCGCCGCCGTGCACCATGCAGACGGTCCGGCACCCGCAACGAACTGGCCGCTGGCCGCGATCACCGTGACGACCGACCAGATGAGCCATGTGAACAGGTGCGGCCGAACGGTGCGCCGGTAGATCGCGAGCGCGTATGGAATGGCTGCCAACAGGGACACGGCAGATCCCACGACACCCAGCACTGAAGCGGCACCCTGATCGACAGTCACCATCAACGCGGTCTTGTTCGCATGGGCGGTCAGTATGTGGTCAGGCAGCGCAACGCGCAACTTCGCGCCGGCGTGCGTCGCCGTCGATTCTGCGCCGTGTCGTTGCCGAAGCGGGAAGCGATTGAATGCCAACAAATTGCAGCGCGATTGCGTGCTCGCAGCCGAATCGACTGCGTGGCCGTCGAATGCGTGGGGATCGCCTCTTGAAGCAAAAGAGAACGGTTCTTCCAGAACTTCCTTTGACGGCCAACAGCTCGAGCAACCGCACGACTGCTGAATTTCACTGCGATCATGCCCGTCGGACTTGCCCTTTAGCGCGCTCGCACCGAGCGTGACGCACACCCGCGCCGCAATTCAATGCTCCGCCTGCGCCGCATTGACATCCCGCCGAAATGCGCCCGGGCTCGTCCCGGTCCATTTCCGGAACGCGCGATGAAACGCGCTGGGCTCGGTAAAACCGAGTTCCGCCGCGATTTCCGCGACGCTGAGCGTGTGCCCGCGCAGCAGCGACTGGGCCAGCGCACCGCGCAGCTCGTCCTTGATCGACGCGAAGCTCTGCCCCTCGCTGCGCAACCGTCGCCGCAGCGTCGCGGGCGTCGTGCCGAGGCGCACGGCCAGCGTGTCGAAGTCCGGCCACTCGGCGGCCGGTTGCGCCTTCAGGTGCGCACGTGTCTTTGCCACCCAGCCGGTGTCGTGCCGATAGCGCACGAGCAGGTTGCCGGGCGCGCCGCGCAGGAAGGTTTTCAGCGCCTGCGCGGAGCGGATCGTCGGCAGCGCGAGGTACGCGGCGTTGAACGCGAGCCGGCTGTCCGGGCGGTCGAAATGCACGGGCACGCCAAAGAACTGGTGGTAGTCGCTGCGCTGGTCGGGGCTCGGGCACGCGAAATCGATGCGCTGCAGCGGAATGCGTCGGCCGATCAGCCAGCAGGCGACGCCGAGCAGGATCAGCCAGAACGTCCGGTACGCGAACGCAGAATACGGTGCGCCCGCCTGCGTGAGGACAATCTGCGCCTGACCGTCGGCGACCACGAGCTCGCCGCGCGGTTCGTCGAGCACCACGCGCAGGAACTGCAGCGCTCGCCGCAGCGCCTTCTCGAGCGTACCCGCGTGCAGCACGGCGTGGCACAGCAGCGTGAAGCTGCCGCGCCGCATCGGGCGGGCCGCGAGTCCGAAGAATTCGTCGTCGATTGCGTTGGCGATCGCCAGCCACAGGCGACCGTACTGCTGTGGCGTGACGGGCTCGCGCACAGTGGCCGGCAGGCCGGCCAAGCGCAGCACGGGCTCGGTCGGAATCCGCAGCCGGCGCAGGCTCTCGAGCGCATCCTCGACGAAATCCGGCGAGATCATCTGCGGCCCCATTTTTCATGCCCTCCAGACATGGCAAAAGCGATCACGATTCTAGATTCTGTTTGTCATTGATTGCAATGTGACGGCTGTCTACTATCGTCGATATACCCCCCGGCTCGCCGGCGGGCATAACGAACAGGAGACACGCATGCGTGATGGAGCAACCGCCCGGGTGGTGCCGGCCTACGCCGACGCCGTGGCCGGCTTCCGTATCGAGACCGCCGCCGCACATCTGCACGGCGACCTGGAGCAGGGCCTGAACGCCTGCGTCGAATGCTGCGACCGGCATGCGGCGGCGGACGCGAATGCGATCGCACTCGACTGGATCGACGCCGGCGGCCAGCATCGCAGTTTCACGTTCGCACAGATGCAGGCATTGTCGGCGCGGGTCGCGAACCTGCTGGTCGAGCAGGGCGTGAAGCCGGGCGACGTGGTGGCCGGCCTGTTGCCGCGTACGCCCGAACTCGTCGCGACGATCCTCGGCACGTGGCGCGCGGGCGCCGTCTATCAGCCGCTCTTCACCGCGTTCGGGCCGAAGGCGATCGAGCACCGGCTGCGCATGAGCGATGCACGGCTGGTCGTCACCAACATCGCGAATCGCGCGAAGCTCGACGAGATCGTCGATTGCCCGCGGGTCGCGACGGTGCGCGAGTCGGGCGACGCGCTGCCGGCGCACGACATCGATTTCCGCGCGGCGCTCGACGCGCAGTCCGACGTATTCGAACCGGTGCCGCGAAAGGGCGCCGACCTGTTCATGATGATGTCGACGTCGGGCACGACGGGTTTGCCGAAGGGCGTGCCGGTGCCGTTGCGCGCGCTGCTCGCGTTCGGCGCGTACATGCGCGACGCGGTGGATCTTCGCGCCGGCGACCGCTTCTGGAACATCGCCGATCCGGGCTGGGCATATGGCCTCTATTACGCGATCACGGGCCCGCTGCTGCTCGGCCATGCAACGACGCTGTACGAGGGCGGTTTCACGGTCGACAGTACCTACGACGTGATCGAAAGGCTCGGCATCACGAGCCTCGCTGGTTCGCCGACGGCGTTCCGGATGCTGATGGCGGCCGGCACCGAAGCGGCCGCGCGCCTGAAAGGGCAACTGCGCGTCGTCAGCAGCGCGGGCGAACCGCTGAATCCGGAAGTCGTGCGCTGGTTCCACGCAGCGCTCGGCGCGCCGATCTACGACCACTACGGCCAGACCGAACTCGGGATGGTCGTGAACAATCATCACGGGCTCGCGCACGTCGTCCATGCCGGCTCGGCGGGTTTTGCGATGCCCGGCTATCGCGTCGCGGTGCTCGACGAAGCCGGCCGCGAACTTGGCCCCGGCGAGCCCGGCATTCTCGCGATCGACATCGCGCACTCGCCGCTGCTGTGGTTCTACGGTTACTGGCAGCAGGACACGCCGGCGATCGCGGGCGGCTATTACCGGACCGGCGACAACGTCGAGCTCGAGCCGGACGGTACCGTGAGCTTCATCGGCCGCGCGGACGATGTGATCACATCGTCCGGTTACCGGATCGGTCCGTTCGACGTGGAAAGCGCGCTGATCGAGCATCCGGCTGTCAGCGAGGCCGCGGTGATCGGCGTGCCGGACCCGGAGCGCACCGAGATCGTCAAGGCGTTCGTCGTGCTGTCGAAAGGCTTCGACGGTACACCGGCGCTGGCCGAAGAACTGAGCCAGCACGTGAAGCGGCGGCTGTCGGCACACGCCTATCCTCGCGCGATCGACTTCGTCGACGCACTGCCGAAAACCCCGAGCGGCAAGATCCAGCGCTTCGTGCTGCGCAAGCTGGAAGCCGAGAAGACTGCTCACTCCTGAATACTGACTACGGACTGCGAATGAATATCAAGGATCGCGTTTTTCTGATTACGGGCGCCGGTTCGGGCCTCGGCGCGGCGGTGGCGCGCATGGTGGTCGCCGAAGGCGGCAAGGCCGTGCTGCTGGACGTCAATGAAGACGCCGGCACGAGCCTCGCGCACGAACTCGGCGCGGCCGCACGCTTCGTGAAGACCGACGTGACGAGCGAAGCCGACGGGCAGGCCGCCGTTGCCGCTGCGCGCGACGCGTTCGGCCGCATCGATGCGCTCGTGAACTGCGCGGGCGTCGCGCCGGGCGAGAAGGTCGTCGGCCGCGAAGGCCCGCATTCGCTCGACCGTTTCGCACGTGCGGTGTCGATCAATCTGGTCGGCACGTTCAACATGATTCGGCTGGCCGCCGACGTAATGTCGAAGCAGGACGCCGACACGGAAGGCGAGCGCGGCGTGATCGTCAACACCGCGTCGGTCGCGGCGTTCGACGGACAGATCGGGCAGGCTGCGTATGCGGCATCGAAGAGCGGCGTGGTGGGCATGACGTTGCCGATCGCGCGCGAACTCGCGCGGTTCGGCATTCGCGTGGTGACGATCGCGCCGGGCATCTTCGCGACGCCGATGATGGCCGGCATGCCGCAGGACGTGCAGGACGCGCTCGGCAAGAGCGTACCGTTCCCGCCGCGGCTCGGCCGCCCCGACGAATTCGCGGCGCTGGTGCGCCACATCGCCGAGAATACGATGCTGAACGGCGAAGTCATCCGTCTCGATGGCGCGCTGCGCATGGCACCGCGCTGATACTGGAGGAATGCAATCATGACGACACAGGATCCGATCGTAATCGTCGGCGCGGCGCGCACGCCGATGGGTGGTTTTCAGGGCGCCCTGGCCGCGGCCAGCGCGAGCGAGCTCGGCGCGGTGGCGATTCGCGCGGCGCTCGAACGCGCGAACGTGCCCGCCGAGCGCATCGATGAAATCGTGTTTGGCTGCGTGCTGCCGGCCGGCCAGGGGCAGGCGCCGGCGCGGCAGGCCGCGCTGAAGGCGGGCTTGCCGCTGGCGGTGGGCGCGACCACGGTCAACAAGATGTGCGGCTCAGGGATGAAGGCCGCGATGTTCGTGCACGACCTGCTGCTGGCGGGATCGGCGGACGTGGCGGTCGCGGGCGGGATGGAGAGCATGACGAATGCGCCGTACCTGCTGCCGAAGGCGCGCGCGGGGATGCGCATGGGGCATGGCCAGGTACTCGACCACATGTTCCTCGACGGGCTCGAGGACGCGTACGACAAGGGCCGGCTGATGGGCACGTTCGCGGAGGATTGCGCGCAGGCCTACCAGTTCACGCGCGAGGAGCAGGATGCATTCGCGATCGCATCGCTGACGCGCGCGCAGCGCGCGATTGCGGAAGGACGCTTCGTGTCGGAGATTGCGCCGGTGACCGTGAAGGCCGGCAAGACGGAAGCCGTCGTGTCGATCGACGAGCAACCGGGCAACGCGAAGCTCGACAAGATTCCGACGCTCAAGCCGGCGTTCCGCGAAGGCGGCACGGTGACGGCGGCCAATTCGTCGTCGATTTCGGACGGCGCGGCCGCGCTCGTGATGATGCGTCGCTCGGAAGCGGACCGGCTCGGCCTCGCGCCGAAGGCGGTGATCGTCGGGCATTCGACCTACGCGAACAAGCCGGGCCTGTTCGCGACGGCACCGATCGGCGCGATCCGCAAGCTGTCGGAGAAAACCGGCTGGAACCTGCGCGACGTCGACCTGTTCGAGATCAACGAAGCCTTCGCTGTGGTGGCGATGGCCGCGATGCGCGATCTCGACCTGCCGCACGACAAGGTCAACGTGCACGGCGGCGCGTGTGCGCTCGGCCATCCGATCGGCGCATCGGGCGCACGCGTGATGGTGACGCTGCTGGCCGCGCTCGAAGCGTATGGGCTGAAGCGCGGCGTCGCGTCGCTGTGCATCGGCGGCGGCGAGGCGACGGCGATCGCGATCGAGCGGGTCGCGTAACGCGAACGCATCGACGCATTACGCGCGAGACGGCACGCCTGCCGTCTCGCGACGCGGGCGGCGGGCATCGTGCCCGTCGCCCGTTTTGCTTTCAGGGGCGCGCGCGATCGCGTTACGCGTTCGCCTCCGGCGACACCGCACCGCACGCGCGGATCACGAGCTGTACGACCTGCTCGGTCCTCTCGGCGAACGCCTTCTGCGTGAACGCACGCTTGCCGCTCAGCGCGCGGATCTGCGCATCGAAATCCGCATAGTGCTGCGTGGTCGCCCAGATCAGGTACATCAACGCATGTGCATCGATCGGCGCGAGCAGCCCGCGCGCGATCCAGCCTTCGATCACTTTCACGCGCGTGTCGAACCAGGGCTTCACGCGTTCCGACAGGATGTCCTGCATGTGCGCGGCACCGTGGATGATCTCGTTGGCCCAGACCTTCGAGCCGAGCGGGCGCCGTCGCGACAGATCCATCTTCGCGCGCACGTAGCCGCCGATCGCCTCGACCGGATCGTCGCCGGCCTCGAACGACCCGGCCGCGCGGTGCCAGTCTTCGAACAGGTCGTCGAGCACGCGACGGTATAGCGCAAGCTTCGTCGGGAAGTAGTAATGCAGGTTCGCCTTCGGCAAGCCCGCACGTTCGGCGATCATCGCCGTGCTCGCTCCGTCGAGCCCGCGCTCCGCGAATACGGCTTCCGCACAGGCCAGCAGATGCGCTTCGTTGGACTCGCGGATGTGCGCCTTGCGTCGCCGCAAAGGCGTGTTCGTTTCGTCGTCGCCGGTGGCTTCGGCGGCCGCTTCGTCATGTCTCATCGTTACCCTCGCGCGGCTTGCATGCCGCGTTGCGCTTCATTCTAGCCGCTGGTTCGCATCGAACGCACGTGCCCGTGCGCATTGGCGCGCGCGATGTTGCAATGCGGTGGCACGTTTCTCGCTCGCTCGATTCACGCAAGAAAGACATTGCGCTGGGCATTTTGATCGTCTAAAACCTGTCCAATCGGACAGGATTTGATGATCGACGGAATGCAGTGCCGACCATCCGCCGATCGATCGGACGAATCACGCGAACGATGCACATCTGCACCTCGCCGGTGCGGGTTTGCCCCGACGGCAGCAATGACCGACCCCACAGGAGCGATACGAATGAACGCGGTATCGGAAACAGTGAAGCGGGCAGCATTCGACACGTCGATCAAGGTCGACGGCAGGCGGTTGTGGGACAGCCTGATGGAGGTGGCGAAGATCGGCGCGACGCCGAAGGGCGGCGTCTGCCGCCTCGCGCTGACCGATCTCGACAAGGCCGGACGCGACTTGATCGTCAGCTGGGCGAAAGCCGCCGGCTGCACGGTGACGGTCGATACGATGGGCAATGTGTTCATGCGCCGCGCGGGCCGCGTGGCCGACGCGGCGCCGGTCGTCACCGGCTCGCACGCGGATTCGCAGCCGACGGGCGGCCGCTTCGACGGCATCTACGGCGTGCTCGGGGGCCTCGAGGTGATTCGCAGTCTGAACGATCACGGCATCGAGACGGAACATCCGGTCGAGGTCGTGATCTGGACCAACGAGGAAGGCTCGCGCTTCGCGCCGGCGATGGTCGCGTCGGGCGTGTTCGCGGGCGTGTTCCCGCTCGAGTACGGGCTGTCGCGCAAGGACGTCGACGGCAAGACGATCGGCGAGGAACTCGCGCGCATCGGCTACGCGGGCGACGTACCCTGCGGCGGCCGCAAGCTGCATGCGGCGTTCGAGCTGCATATCGAGCAGGGGCCGATTCTCGAGGCGGAGTGCAAGACGATCGGCGTCGTGACGGACGCGCAGGGGCAGCGCTGGTACGAGATCACGTTCACCGGCCAGGAAGCGCACGCGGGGCCGACGCCGATGCCGCGCCGCCGCGACGCGCTGCTCGGTGCATCGCGCGTGGTCGATCTCGTGAACCGGATCGGCCTCGATCACGCGCCGTTCGGCTGCGCGACGGTCGGGATGATGCAGGTTCACCCGAACTCGCGCAATGTGATTCCGGGCCGCGTGTTCTTCACCGTCGATTTCCGTCATCCGGACGACGCCGTGCTCACGGAGATGGACGCTGCGCTGCGCGACGGCGTCGCGCGCATCGCGGGCGAGATCGGGCTCGACACCGCGCTTGAGCAGATTTTCTACTACAAGCCCGTCGCGTTCGATCCGGCCTGCGTGGCGGCCGTGCGCGACGCGGCCGATCGCTTCGGCTACTCGCATCGCGACATCGTGTCGGGCGCGGGGCACGACGCTTGCTATCTGGCGCAGGTCGCGCCGACGTCGATGGTGTTCGTACCCTGCGTCGACGGCATCAGTCACAACGAGATCGAGGACGCGACGCCTGCGTGGATCGAGGCCGGCGCGAACGTGCTGCTGCACGCGATGTTGTCGCGCGCATGCGAGCCGGCTTCATGACGGATCGGATCTAGCGCAGCCGGCAGGCTGATCGTCGCCTGACCGTGGCATTCCCAAGCAGGACCGCCCCGACTGTGCATTCGCAGCCGGCGGGGACGGCTTTGTCTCCACCAGTCGAAGGAACGCGTATGACCTCCAAGCCAACCGGCGATATCGCCGCGCATCGCCTGTCGTCCACGCAACTCTCGTGCGAATTCGCCGATATCGCGCCGCTGCTCGATCCGACTGCCGCCGCGGCCGCCGCCAGCCGCTGCCACTACTGCTACGACGCGCCGTGCGTGCAGGCCTGCCCGACGCAGATCGACATCCCGAGCTTCATCCGCAAGATCGGCAACGGCAACCTGAAGGGCGCCGCGACCGACATCCTGTCCGCGAATCCGCTCGGCGGGATGTGCGCACGCGTGTGCCCGACCGAGATCCTGTGCGAAGGCGCGTGCGTGCGCAATCACCAGGATGCGCAGCCGGTCGCGATCGGCGCGCTGCAGCGGCACGCGACCGACTGGGCGATGGCGAGCGGCGCGGTGCGCTTCACACGTGCGCCCGATACGGGGCGGCATGTCGCGGTGGTCGGCGCGGGGCCGGCCGGGCTCGCCTGTGCGCACCGGCTCGCGCTCGCCGGGCATCGCGTCACGCTGTTCGATGCGCGGCCGAAGGCGGGCGGCTTGAACGAATACGGGATCGCCGCGTACAAGACCGTCGACGATTTCGCGCAACGCGAAGTTGAATGGCTGTTGTCGGTCGGCGGCATTGCGGTGGAAACGGGTGTCGCGCTCGGCCGCGACGTGACGCTCGACGCGTTGCGCGAGCGGCATGACGCGGTGTTTCTCGCGATGGGCCTGGGCGGCGTGCGCACGCTCGCGATCGACGGCGAGCAATTGACCGGCGTGATGAACGCGGTCGACTTCATCGAGCAGGTGCGGCAGGCCGACGCGCTGGAGAACGTGCCGGTCGGGCGGCGCGTGGTCGTGATCGGCGGCGGCAACACGGCGATCGACGCGTCCGTGCAGAGCCGCAAGCTCGGTGCGGAGCGCGTGACGATGGTGTACCGGCGCGGCGTGGACGCGATGAGCGCGACCTGGGCCGAACGCGAGTTCGCGCAAAAGAGCGGCGTCACGCTCGTCACGCACGCGAAGCCGGTGCGCATCTCGGGCGCGGACGGGCACGTGACGGCTGTCGAATTCGAGGCCGCGTCGGGCGAGCGTTTCACCGTCGACGCGGACATGGTGCTGAAGGCGATCGGTCAGACGCTGGCGCCGGACGGTGTCGCGGCCGCGCTGCTGACGACGGACGGCACGCGCATCGCGGTCGACGCGGACGGACGCACGGCGTTGCCCGACGTGTGGGCCGGCGGCGATTGCGCGGCGACGGACGGCATCGACCTCACGGTGCAGGCCGTGCAGGACGGCAAGCGCGCGGCGGCGGCGATCGACGCGGCGCTCGCGCAGCGCGCCGCCAAGGCCGCGTGAGCACGGCATACGCAACGGCATCGCGCGTATTCCGTGCATGGCGCGCGCCACGCGAACCACGATAAACGCCCCATTTTCACGGAGCCGAACATGGCCGACCTTCGCTGCACCATCGCAGGTATCACTTCGCCGAATCCGTTCTGGCTGGCCTCCGCGCCGCCGACCGACAAGGCGTACAACGTCAATCGCGCGTTCGAGGCGGGCTGGGGCGGCGTCGTCTGGAAGACGCTCGGGCTCGATCCACACGTCGTCAACGTCAGCTCGCGCTACGGCGCGGTGCAGTGGAACGGCCAACGCATCGCCGGCCTGAACAACATCGAGCTGATCACTGACCGGCCGCTCGACGTGAACCTGAAAGAGATCGCGCAGGTGAAGCGCGACTGGCCCGACCGCGCGCTGATCGTGTCGCTGATGGTGCCGTGCAACGAGCGCGACTGGAAATGGATCCTGCCGCTCGTCGAGGATACGGGCGCCGATGCGGTCGAGCTGAACTTCGGCTGCCCGCACGGGATGAGCGAGCGCGGGATGGGCGCGGCCGTCGGGCAGGTGCCGGAATACGTCGAGATGGTCACGCGCTGGGTCAAGGAAGGCACGAAGCTGCCGTGCCTCGTGAAGCTCACGCCGAACATCAGCGACATCCGGATGGGCTCGCGCGCCGCCTACAAGGGCGGCGCGGACGGCGTGTCGCTGATCAACACGATCAACTCGATCGTCGCGGTGGATCTCGACCAGATGGCGCCGATGCCGACCGTCGACGGCAAGGGCACGCACGGCGGCTACTGCGGCCCGGCGGTCAAACCGATCGCGCTGAACATGGTCGCGGAGATCGCGCGCGACCCGGAAACGCCGAACCTGCCGATCTCCGGCATCGGCGGGATTTCGTCGTGGCGCGACGCGGCCGAGTTCATGGTGCTCGGCGCCGGCAGCGTGCAGGTGTGCACCGCCGCGATGCATTACGGATTCCGTATCGTGTCGGATCTTGCCGACGGGCTGTCGAACTGGATGGACGAGAAGGGCTACGCGACGCTCGACGACGTGCGCGGCCGCGCGGTGCCGAACGTGACCGACTGGAAATACCTGAACCTGAAGTACGACATCAAGGCACGCATCGACCAGGACCGCTGCATCCAGTGCGGGCTGTGCCATATCGCGTGCGAGGACACGTCGCACCAGGCGATCACGGCCGAGAAGGACGGCGTGCGTCACTTCGAAGTGGTGGATGCGGAGTGCGTCGGGTGCAATCTTTGCATGCATGTGTGTCCGGTCGAGCAGTGCATCACGATGGAGCGGGTCGACGCGGGCGACTATGCGAACTGGACCACGCATCCGAACAACCCGGCGCGTGCCGACGCGGGTGCGAGCCCGGCGGAGCCCGCGAAGCACGCGAAGGCGGCCTGACTGGCGGCCGGCGGTGCGGTATCGTCCGCGCTGCTGCTTGTGTCCTGTTCTGCCGGCATCGTGCGATGCCGGCGCTGACGTTTACGTGGAGCGCGTCCGATGAAACCAGCAGCGATTCCCGCCGATCCCGACAGCGCCGCGGCGCCGGCCGGCAGCCTGTACAACGACGATCTCGCGCCGACGACGGCGTCGCAGCGCACGTGGCGCTGGTATCACTTCGCGGCGCTGTGGGTCGGGATGGTGATGAACATCGCGTCGTACATGCTCGCGGCCGGGCTGATCCAGGAAGGCATGTCGCCGTGGCAGGCCGTGCTGACCGTTCTGTTCGGCAACCTGATCGTGCTCGTGCCGATGCTGCTGATCGGCCATGCGGGCGCGAAACATGGGATTCCGTATGCGGTGCTCGTGCGCGCGTCGTTCGGCACGCAGGGCGCGAAGCTGCCCGCACTGCTGCGCGCGATCGTCGCGTGCGGCTGGTACGGCATCCAGACCTGGCTCGGCGGCAGCGCGATCTACACGCTGCTGAACATCCTGACCGGCAACGCATTGCACGGCGCCGCGTTGCCGCTCGTCGGCATTTCGTTCGGGCAGCTCGAGTGTTTTCTCGTGTTCTGGGCGCTGCAGCTGTACTTCATCTGGCACGGCACCGATTCGATCCGCTGGCTCGAGAGCTGGTCCGCGCCGATCAAGGTCGTGATGTGCATCGCGCTCGTGTGGTGGGCGACGTCGCAGGCGGGCGGCTTCGGCACGATGCTGTCGGCGCCGTCGCAGTTCGTCGCGGGCGGCAAGAAGGCGGGACTCTTCTGGGCGACGTTCTGGCCGGGCCTGACCGCGATGGTCGGCTTCTGGGCGACGCTCGCGCTGAACATTCCCGACTTCACGCGCTTTGCGCATTCGCAGCGCGACCAGGTGATCGGACAGTCGATCGGGCTGCCGTTGCCGATGGCGCTGCTGTCGGTGGTGTCGGTCGTGGTGACGTCGGCCACCGTCGTGATCTACGGCAACGCGATCTGGGATCCGATCGACCTGACGAGCCGGATGACCGGCATCGGCGTCGGCATCGCGCTCGTGATCCTCACGCTCGACACGATGTGCTGCAACCTCGCGGCGAACCTGGTCGGTCCTGCTTACGATTTCTCGAGCCTGTGGCCGAAGGCGATCTCGTACCGCACGGGCGGGATGATCACCGCGACGCTCGCGATCGTGATGATGCCGTGGAAGATCCTCGCGACGACGGACGGCTACATCTTCACCTGGCTCGTCGGCTACTCGGCGTTGCTTGGGCCGGTCGCGGGCATCCTGATGGTCGACTACTTCCTGATTCGCGGCACGCGGCTCGATACGCGCGCGCTGTTCGACGAGCGCGGCGACTTCAGCTACGCACGCGGCTGGAACCCGGCCGCGCTGGCGGCGCTCGCGATCGGCGTGCTGCCGAACCTCCCCGGCTTCCTGCATACCGCGTTCCCGGCGTCGTTCCCGAACGTGCCGGCGTTCTTCAACACGCTTTACACGTATGCGTGGTTCGTCGGCCTCGTGCTGGCGTCGGGCGTGTACGGCACGTGGATGAAGTGGCGCGCCGGACAGCGCGCGCAGATCGCGAGCGCGTGATGCGCGAACGCATGCGGCACCCGACAGTCAACGAGGAGGCAACCAAATGGCAATCCTGATTCGCGGCGGCACCGTGGTCGATGCGGACCGCACCTATCGCGCGGACGTACTGTGTGCCGACCCGCAGGACGGCGGCACGATCCTGCAGATCGCGGAGACGATCGACGCGCCGGCCGGCGCGACGGTGGTCGATGCGCACGACCAGTACGTGATGCCGGGCGGCATCGATCCGCATACGCACATGGAACTGCCGTTCATGGGCACGACGGCGAGCGACGATTTCTATTCGGGTACGGCGGCCGGGCTGTCGGGCGGCACGACCAGCATCATCGACTTCGTGATCCCGAGCCCGAAGCAGCCGCTGATGGACGCGTTCCACGAGTGGCGCGGCTGGGCCGAGAAGGCCGCGGCCGACTATGGCTTTCACGTGGCCGTCACGTGGTGGGACGAATCGGTGCACCGCGACATGGGCACGCTCGTGCGCGAGCATGGCGTGTCGAGCTTCAAGCACTTCATGGCGTACAAGAACGCGATCATGGCCGACGACGAGGTCCTCGTGAACAGCTTCTCGCGTTCGCTCGAACTCGGCGCGCTGCCGACCGTGCACGCGGAGAACGGCGAGCTCGTGTTCCAGTTGCAGAAGGCGCTGCTCGCACGCGGGATGACCGGGCCGGAGGCGCATCCGCTGTCGCGTCCGCCCGAGGTCGAGGGCGAGGCCGCGAACCGCGCGATTCGCATCGCGCAAGTGCTCGGCGTGCCCGTGTATATCGTGCACGTGTCGGCGAAGGACGCGGTCGATGCGATCACGCGCGCGCGCAGCGAAGGGCTGCGCGTGTTCGGCGAGGTGTTGCCGGGCCACCTGGTGATCGACGAGTCGGTGTATCGCGATCCGGACTGGACGCGTGCGGCCGCGCACGTGATGAGCCCGCCGTTCCGGTCGGCCGAGCATCGCGAGGCGCTGTGGCGCGGGCTGCAAGCGGGGCAGCTGCATACGACGGCGACCGATCATTGCGTGTTCTGCGCGTCGCAGAAGGCGATGGGCCGCGAGGACTTCACGAAGATCCCGAACGGCTGCGGCGGCGTCGAGGATCGCATGTCGGTGCTGTGGCATCACGGCGTCAATCATGGCCGCATCACGCCGAACGAATTCGTGCGGATCACATCGACGAACGCCGCGCAGATCTTCAACCTGTATCCGCGCAAGGGGGCCGTGCAGGTCGGCGCCGACGCCGATCTGGTCGTATGGGATCCCGCCGCGACGAAGACGATCTCGGTGAAGACCCATCACCAGCAGGTCGACTTCAACGTGTTCGAAGGGATGACCGTGCAGGGCGTCGCGACCCATACGCTCACGCGCGGCGCGCTCGCATGGGCCGACGGCGAGCTGCGAGCGGTGCGTGGCGCGGGCCGCTATCTGAAACGGCCGCCCGCGGCTGGCTACTACGAGGCTGCGCGCATCGCGAACCGGCTGCGCGAGCCGCATCCGGTCGAACGCGCGGGCTGAGCGACATACGTCGTCCATTGCGCGGGGCGTGTCCGTTCGAACGGCACGCCCCGCGCGCGTTCATGCGGCTGGTCACGTGCATCGCCGGCCCTGTCTCTTCTCGACCTCTCGTCAATTCTTTCAATATATGGGATCGACCGAACATCGTCGTATCCATCCGATTTCAAGGTGCATAGAAGAACTGAGCAAATTGACGACGCGAACGAAACAGCACGGAGCATGCCATTTTGTTTGCGTTGTCGTCATGCATGACGGCGAGTAATATCCACCGACGGCGTTACACGGGCGTGCCGGGCCGGGCCGCCTGCCGAGCATTCCAATAAACATAGAGAGAAAGGAGTACGAGGTGGATATTCTGCGCAGTCTCCTGGGCATGCTGTTCCTGTTGCTGGTCGCTTATCTGCTGTCGAACAACCGGCGCGCGGTGAGCGGCCGGACCTTGATCGCCGCGCTGCTCACGCAGTTCGCGATCGGCGCGCTGGTGTTGTTCGTGCCGTCGGGCCGCGCGGCGCTGGCGGCGGCCGCGAACGGCGTCAATCGCGTGCTCGACATGGGCAATCACGGCATCGCTTTCGTGTTCGGCGGGCTGGTCGACGCCCGGATGTTCCAGCTTTTCGGCGACGGCGGGTTCGTGTTCGGCCTGCGCGTGCTGCCGATGATCATCTTCGTCACCGCGCTGATCGCGGTGCTCTACTACGTCGGCGTGATGAAGTGGATCGTCGCGATCCTCGGCGCGGGGCTCGCGAAAGTGCTCGGCGTGAGCCGCATCGAGGCGTGCTCGGCCGTCGCGACGATCTTTCTCGGGCAGAGCGAGATGCCCGCGCTCGTGAAGCCGTTCGTGCGGCACATGACGGGTGCCGAGATCTTCACGGTGATGGCGAGCGGCATGGCGTCGGTCGCGGGCTCGGTGCTGGTCGGCTACGCCGGCCTCGGCGTGAAGATGGAGTACCTGCTCGCCGCATCGTTCATGGCGGTGCCGGGCGGGCTGCTGTTCGGCAAGCTGCTGTTTCCGACCGTCGAGCCGAGTCGCGTCGTGGTCGACGGGCTCGATTTCGACGACAAGCGGGCCGCCAACGTGATCGAGGCGGCGGCATCCGGCGCATCGGTGGGCCTGCGGATCGCGATCAACGTCGGCGCGATGCTGATCGCGTTCGTGGGGCTCATCGCGCTGATGAACCTCATCGTCGGCGGCGTGGCCGCGTTCGCGGGCTTTCCGCAGGTGACGCTGCTGGGCATCATCGGCCACTTGTTTGCGCCGCTGGCGTGGATCATCGGCGTGCCGTGGCACGATGCGGCGCTGGCCGGCAACTTCATCGGCGAGAAACTGATCTTCAACGAGTTCGTCGCGTACGGCGACTTGTCGCCGTATCTGAAGGGCGGCGAGCACGTCGCGGCGGCCGGCCTGCAGGTGCTCGACCCGAAGACGCTCGCGATCGTGTCGTTCGCGCTGTGCGGCTTCGCGAACTTCTCGTCGATCGCCATTCTCGCGGGCGGCTTCAGCGCGGTCGCGCCCGAGCGCCGCTCGGAAGTCGCGCGGCACGGCTTGCGTGCGCTGACGGCCGCGACGCTGTCGAACCTGATGAGCGCGGCGATCGCCGGCCTGTTCTTTTCGCTGCACTGAGCAATCGAGGAGACGCAACGATGTTTCTGCCGCAGGAGTTCATTCGCCGCAAGCGCGACCGGCAGCCGCTCGATCGCGACGAGATTGCCGCGTTCGTGCGCGGCGTGACCGATGGCAGCGTGACCGAGGGCCAGGTGGCGGCGTTCGCGATGGCCGTGTACTTCAACGACCTGAGCGTCGATGAGCGCGTCGCGCTGACGATCGCGCAGCGCGACTCGGGCGACGTGCTCGACTGGCGCGCGCTCGATCTCGGCGGGCCGGTGATCGACAAGCATTCGACGGGCGGCGTCGGCGATGTCGTGTCGCTGATGCTCGGGCCGATGGTGGCCGCATGCGGCGGCTACGTGCCGATGATCTCGGGGCGCGGGCTCGGCCACACGGGCGGCACGCTCGACAAGCTCAGTGCGATCCCCGGCTACGACGTGACACCGGACACGGACACGTTTCGCCGCACGGTGCGCGACGTCGGCGTCGCGATCATCGGGCAGACCGCGCGGCTCGCGCCGGCGGACAAGCGCATTTATGCGATTCGCGACGTGACGGCGACGGTCGAGTCGGTCGCGATGATCACCGCGTCGATCCTGTCGAAGAAGCTCGCGGCGGGGCTCGACGGGCTCGTGATGGACGTCAAGGTCGGCTCCGGCGCGTTCATGCCGACCGCCGAGAAATCGGCCGAGCTGGCACGCAGCATCGTCGACGTCGGCAACGGCGCCGGCATGAAGACCACCGCGATCCTGACCGACATGAACCAGTCGCTCGCGCCGTGCGCGGGCAATGCGCTCGAAGTCGCGTGTGCGATCGATTACCTGACGGGCCAGTCGCGACCGGCGCGCCTGCATGACGTGACGATGGCGCTGTCGGCGCAGTTGCTCGTCACCGGCGGATTGGCGCGCGATGTCGCGCAGGCGCGCACGATGTTGCAGCAGGCGCTCGGCTCGGGCGCGGCGGCGGAACGCTTCGCGAGAATGGTGGCGGCGCTCGGCGGCCCGGTGGACCTGATCGAAGCACCCGCGCGTCATCTTGCGCGGGCGGATGTGATCGTGCCGGTTCCGGCGCCCGCGAGCGGTGTGGTGCAGCGGGTCGATTGCCGCGCGCTCGGGCTCGCGGTCGTCGCGCTCGGCGGCGGCCGCACGCGCGCGGAGGATGCGATCGACTACCGTGTCGGCCTGACGGCGCTCGCGGAGATCGGGCAGCGTGTCGAAGCCGGCCAGCCGCTCGGCTATGTGCATGCCCGCGACGACGCGGCCGCCGCACGTGCGGGGGACGAGGTGCGGCAAAGCTACGTGCTGGACGAGGCGGGCGAAACGGGCGAGGCGCCGCCGACCATTTACGGGCAGATCGGCTGACCGTGCGCCGATGCCGGCGCGGCGGAACGTGCGGGTATCGGCGCCCGCTTCACATGACGGGTGTATCGTGCCGGCCGGGATGTGTCGTGTCGAGGCATCCCCGCACACGACTGGAGGCACCATCGAGATGGAGCGAGACGAACTGATCGAACAAGCCAGGGCGGCGCGCGAACGCGCGTATGCGCCGTATTCGCGCTTCAAGGTCGGCGCTGCGCTGCAGGCGCGCGACGGAACGGTTTTTCACGGCTGCAACGTCGAGAACGCGTCGTACGGACTGTGCAATTGCGCGGAACGCACGGCGATGTTCGCGGCGATCGCCGCCGGTTATCGTCCGGGCGACTTCACGCGGCTCGCGGTGATCGGCGATACCGACGGCCCGATCGCGCCGTGCGGCGCGTGCCGTCAGGTGATCATCGAGATCGGCCGGCCCGATATCGAAGTGATCCTGGCCAACCTGAAAGGGGCCGTCGAGATTACGACGGCCCGCGCGTTGCTGCCCGGCGCGTTCAGCCTGTAGCGGAGCACGCCGCGGCACGCATCACGCGCCGTCGCGCGCGTCGCGGATCGGGATCACGGTGCGCGCGCCGCACTGGCGCAGCAGGTCGCGCAGTTCGTTGATGACCGGAAACACCTCGTGATTCCAGTCGGCGCCCTGCCGGTCGTGCGCTTCCTGCTCGCGCTCGACGATCCAGCGATCCTCGCGGAAGATCCGCTCGGTGAACCAGACGAGCAGAGGCCACGCGAGATCGAGCGCGAACGGGATGCCAGGCTTGTGGATCGACAGCAGTCCGAACGTGCGATTGGTGCGCTGCTCCGCATCGAGCGGCACATAGACGATCCACAGGTCCATCACGAGCGTGCCTTCGCTCGAGCGGATCTGCAGCGTCTGGTACGGGTAGCCGGTGCGCACCGTCATCACGCTTTTGTCGGCCTGGTCGCCGGGCTTCTTGCTCGAGCCGAACACGAGCGCCTCGCCGACCGGCTGCTTGCCTTCCATGCGCGCGAACGTGTAATCGACCTCGACCCAGTCGTCGCCGCGACGCCGGCCGAGTGCGCGCGCCCGCATCTGCCCCATCTGCTTGCGATGCAGGAACTGATGGTTCATGTCCATCAGGTTCTCGTGCATGAACGAGTAGTGGCACTTGACCTCGCGGCCGAAGCGGCGCGTCTTGAATGCACGGTCGTCCGCCGATTCGAGCGCGGGAAACGGGCGTTCGTCGGCGAGCGTCGCATCGCCGGGGAACACGAAGATCACCCCGTGCGCCTCGCGGCACGGATAGGCGCGCACGCCGTTGGGCAAACGCTCGCGGCCGAGGTAGGGCACGTCGACGCAGCGGCCGCTGTCGCACGCGTAGGTCCAGCCGTGGTAACAGCAGCGCAGCGTTTCGCCGCTCACGACGCCCGCATGCAGCGGCACCTGGCGGTGCGCGCAACGATCTTCGAGCGCGTACACGGCGCCGGATTCGGTCCGCACGAGCACGATCGGATCGCCGGCGAAGCGCACGCCGAGCGTCTTGCCGCGCTTCAGTTCGCGCGACCACGCGAGCGGATACCAGTGATCGGGATGGATGGGCACGCGGCGCAGGTCGCGCACGACCGCGCCGGTGGACGGTTCTTCAAGGGTGCCGCTGTCAGACAAAGGCACTGCGCGCATGCGTGACGCCTCCTGGCTGGACGGAAGGTCCGGACGCCGCAACACGCGGCGTGGCTTGGGAGAAGTCTACGCGAAGTTGCACCGCATGGCGGACGCGATGCGGGTTTGCACCGGCACGGCGGGTGCGGTTTGTTTGATGCGGCGCAATCCGCGGCACGGGCGGCGCGCGCGGCATGCGAGGCCGCCCGGCCTCGGCCGCGCAACGGGCCGCAGCCCGTCACGCGGCCGGTTGCCGGTCACGAGCGTGCGTCGCGCCACAGCACCGGGTCGGCGCGGTACAGCGCCGGGAAGTAGTGTTTCAGCCCGGCGACCTTCGGCAGGTCGTTGAACGCGATGTACGGCGCGTCGGGATGCAGTTCGAGGTAGTTCTGGTGATAGGCCTCGGCCGGGTAGAACCCCTTGTAGGCCTCGATACGCGTGACGACCGGCGCCGGAAACGCGTGCGCGGTGCCGAGCTGCGCGATGTACGCGGTCGCGACCGCGCGTTGCTGCGCGGTGGTCGGGAAGATCGCCGACCGGTACTGCGATCCTTCGTCGGGGCCTTGCCGGTTGAGCTGGGTCGGATCGTGCGCGACCGAGAAGAACACCTGCAGCAGCCGTCCGTAGGTGATCTGCGTCGGGTCGTAGACGATGCGTACCGATTCCGCGTGCCCCGTCAGCCCGGACCCGACGAGTGCGTAGTGCGCGGTTTCGGACGCGCCGCCAGCATAACCGGCCGTGACCTGCTTCACGCCCTTCACGTGCTCGAACACGCCCTGCACGCCCCAGAAACAGCCGCCGGCAAGCACGGCCGTCTCGTCGTGCGATGCGCCGGGCGTTTCGTCGAGGGTCGGCGCGGGCACGGTGCGCATCGGTTCGGCGGAGTTGACGATGCGCTGGTAGCCGAACACGGCGGCGGCCGCGACGGCGAGGGCGCCGATGCGGCGCAGCATCGCTGTGCGCCGTCGTGGCGTGGCGGCGCGGGTGGGTGTCGGGTTCATCGTTGGCTCCTTCGGAATGCGTTGGGGAAGACGGCGGTCGGGTGTCGCATTGGTGCGCGCTCAACCGAACGTGAATGCGTACGCATCGACGCCCGGATCGAGAAATTCGATCGCGAACGTGCGATCGGCGATCGCGCCGGGCTGACGGACGAGCTGGTACAGGCGCTGGCCGGTGACCGTGCCGTAGCCCTGCGCATCGACGTCGGCGCCGTGTGCGGCACCGGGCGCCGCGCCGTCGAGCGTCACGCGAAAGCGCACCGGCTTGCCGTCCGCACCCGGGCCGAGCACGAGGTGCAGGTCGCGCGCATGGAAGCGGTAGACGATCCGGCCGGACGGCGCGGCGAGCGACGCGCGCTCGGCGCCGACCTGCCAGGTGCCCGCGAAGCCCCAGTCGTTCAGGTCGGGGTGCGCGGGCGCGTCGTAGCGGTGTGCCGTGTCGCGCACCACGCCGCCCGGCGACGTGAAGTCGTCCGCGCGCGCATAGCCGACATAGGTTTCGGGCGAGCGGACATCGGCGCTGTCGGCCGCCGCGAGCGCGCCTTTCGCGGGCGCGCCGGCGAGCCCGAGCGGCACGTTCAGCGCTTCCGGGTGGCCGGCTTCGGCGAGCAGCGACTGGATCGCGCGTTCCGATTGCGCGTATTCGCCTTCGCCGAAGTGATGGCGGCGCACGCGTCCCTGCGCGTCGACGAAGTAGTGCGCGGGCCAGTATTCGTTGCTGAACGCGCGCCAGATCGTGTAGTGGTTGTCGATCGCGACAGGGAAGTCGATGCCGAGGTCGTGCACGGCCTTCTTCACGTTGCCGATGTCGCGCTCGAACGCGAACTCCGGTGCGTGCACGCCGATTACGACGAGACCGTACGGCGCGTACTTGCGTGCCCAGGCCGTCGTGTACGGCAGCGTGCGCAGGCAGTTGATGCACGAATAGGTCCAGAAGTCGACGAGCACGACCTTGCCGCGCAGGCCGGCCGCGGTCAGCGGCGGCGAATTCAGCCACTGCACGGCGCCGTCGAGCGACGGCAGCGTGCCTTCGACGGGCAGCGCGGCCGGCGCCTGCGGCGCGGGCGTGACCTCGGCCGCGCGCATCATCGCGCCGCCGGGCTGCGCGGCATCGGCCGTGGCGGCCATCATCGCGCCGTCCGAACCGTTCGCGGTGCGGTCTGCCGGGCCGTCCGCCGGCGAGCCCGTCGCGGTCATCGCCGCCGGCGCGCCGTTCGAGCGCCCGCCGAGCCGGTCGACGAGCTTCGCCTCGAGGCCGCCCGTCGTGACGGTCGACAGCTGCGCGAGCGCCCCCGTATCGAGGCCGAGCGCGATCGCGGCGACGCCCGCCAGCAGCGCGGCGCCGATCCCGCGCTTGATCCATTCGCCCGCGCCGAGCGAGCGCTTCATCGCGGCGAACACCTTGCCGCCGATCACGAGCGCCACGCCGAGCGACGTCGCCGCGCCGGCCGCGTACGCCACGAGCAGCAGCGTGGTGCCGACGCTCGCGCCGCGCAGCGCGGCGCCGGTCAGCACCAGCCCGAGGATCGGGCCGGCGCACGGCGCCCACAGCAGACCGGTGGCGACGCCGAGCACCAGCGACGGCAGCGGGCCGGCCGGGCGGCCGTCGCGCTGCGCGAGGCCGGTGAGGCGGTTGCCTGCGGCGACGAGCGGGCGCGTCAGGTGTTCGGCGAGGCGCGGCATCAGCAGCGTCAGGCCGAATACCGCGAGCAGCACGATGGCGGCCCAGCGGCCGGCTTGGTTGGCCTGCGCGACCCAGCCACCGCCGACGGCGGCGAGCGTGGCAACGACGGCGAACGTCAGCGCCATGCCAGCCAGCAGCGGCAGGCCGGTGCGCACGAACGGCTGGTCGGCGCGCGCGAAGACGAATGGCAGCACGGGCAGGATGCACGGGCTCAGGATCGTGAGCACGCCGCCGAGATAGGCGAGGACGATGAGCAGCATGATGCGTTCTCCAGTCGGTCGGGAGTGGGGCCGGATCAGGCGGCGGCCGGGTGGAAGGCGAGTGCGAGCCCGTTCATGCAGTAGCGCAGGCCGGTGGGCGGCGGGCCGTCGTCGAACACGTGGCCGAGATGGCCGCCGCAGCGGCGGCAGTGCACTTCGGTGCGGACCATCCCGAACGACGTGTCGGCGTCGGTCGCGACCGCGTGGTCGAGCGGCTTCCAGAAGCTCGGCCAGCCCGTGTGGCTGTCGAACTTGGTGGCCGACGAGAACAGCGCGAGGCCGCAGCCCGCGCACGCGAACGTGCCGGGGCGGTGCTCGTCGTTCAGCGGGCTGCTGTACGGCCGCTCGGTGCCGGCGTCGCGCAGGATCGCGTACTGGGCGGGCGTGAGCCGGCGATGCCATTCGGCGTCGCTGAGGGTGACCTCGTATGGCGCGGCCATCTTCGGCGCAGCCGTCGACGCGGCGAATGCGCGGCCGACCAGTGCGCGGCGGCCGGCCGACGACAGCGCCGCGAGCGTGGCGAGGCCGGTGGCGCCGGCGAACAGCAGCAGATGTCTGCGGGTGGGCATGATGGGCTCCTGGAAGCAGGTCCTGAAAACATGCGCCTATCGTAGACAGCGGCCGGTGTCGAAGTCCTCACGGAAAGTTAAAGGAATTGTGATTACTTTCCGGGTGTTCCGGTCAGTTCCGCAGAAACCCGTCAGAGCCCCGTCTGACAAGGGTTTTCGGGAAATTGGTGGTCCGCCCACTTCCGCGGAAATCCCGCACGAGCCGCAACTTTTTAGTGTCTTTTTAGTGTTCGTGGCGTGGGGTAGGCTCTGCTTAGGATGCGCGAGCCGACCTGATGACGCAAGCAAAGGAGGGTGATCATGGGTGCACTGACGGTCAGGCAAATCGAAGCTGCGAGGGCGACTGGAAAGCGGTATTTCCTGTCGGATGGGCGTGGACTGTTCCTGCGCGTCGGTCCGGCCGGCGGGAAGACCTGGTTTGTTCGCGTCAGCATCAATGGCAGGCAGTTCGACAAGCCGCTCGGCAAGGCGTGGGCACGCTCGACGACGGACGCGCAGTTGTCCCTCGAGGATGCACGCGTCGCAGCGGCGACGATTCGTTCACAAGCGCGTGACGGTGTGGACTATCTCGAAGTGAAGAAGCGTGAACGCCAGGCCAAGGTTGAAAAAGCGGCGATGGCGGACCTCACGTTCGGCGACTTATTCGATGCGTGGTTCGCGACCATCAACAAGAAGCGTGGCAAGAAAGGCCGAAAGGATGGCGGAAAGTCGCTTCGAGGGGCGATGGAAAAACATGTGCTGCCGTCTCTCCGTGCACACAGGATCGCAGGCGTGTTTGCGTCGAACGTTCTGCCGCTGCTTACCGCGATTTCCGATGTGGGACACAACCGCCAAGCGGTCGAGATGTTGATAACGATCAAGCAAATGATTCGATGGGGTGAACGTAACCAGCCGTGGAAGCGCTTGCTTATCGATTGTGATGTGCTCGCGCTTGCGAAAGAGGATGTCGTTTCAGGTGATTACGACCCGGTGCGCGGCAATGAGCGCAACCGGACGCTCACGGACGACGAAATCCGGTTACTCGGTGAACTGATTCCGGCCGCGCGGCTTCCACGTTCTATTGTGTCGGCGGTATGGGTGATGCTCGCGTGTGGAACACGCGTCGGCGAAACGCTCCTGACGCGTTGGACCGACCTTGACTTCAAAGCACGGACATGGACGATTCCAAAGGAACAGACGAAGTCGAGCGCGGCGATCACGATTCAACTGTCCGATTTCGTTCTCGCACAGTTTGCAGCGCAGCAGATCGTGCGCGCCGGCATACCCGAAGGCGATGCACGCTGCGAATACGTGTTTCCGTCGGAAAAGGGCAAGCTGCCCCACGTCAGTATTCATACGGCCTGCGGGGCGATCCGTGACCGGCAACGCCCAAAGGATGCACCGACAGAAGGCCGTACAAGGGCAACCGATGCGCTCACTGTCCCGGGAGGCCAATGGAAATGTCATGACCTGCGCCGGACGTGCGGGACCATGATGCAGTCGCTCGGTATCCCGGAAAGCATCGTGCATCGATGCCTGAACCACGCGCGCAACGATCCGCTTGATCGGATTTATCTGCAGTTCGACTACGATGTGCAGATGCGCGACGCATGGCGGCGATGGGGCGCCCGTCTGTCAGAATTGCTTGGCACGAGTACGGAAAACGTACGGTTTCTGTTCGCGCCGTAATTTGGGAGCGTTTCCCTGCAGAGAGAAGAGGGAATACGTAACCTTAACAATAAGAATTATCAGGGTTACATTGACCTGCTCCCCGCGTGTGGAAAACTCTGCAACTGCGGGGGTTACCTGGTGGGTCTCTGCGAGCGATGGTTGTAGTCTGCTACCTTGGTGCACATCATTACTTCGAAGAAAACGAATAGCGGAAATTTCGGACTTGTCCCCGCTCGTCCGAACTGATCCGACTGCATCCATAAGTCATTGAATTTTAATGACTATTCCGCGTCGCGTGGTGCCTCGGTTAGCGCATTGGCGCTTGCCTACGCGTGCCTAAACTTGTCGCATCGGCGTAGGTTTATGTGATGTAGCGCAGAAAACCTACGCCGAGGGAAGAATGCGGTTCGATGCACGTGTCGCGGCCAAGCTGCCGAGTGGCGAGCACCTGACCTTTGAGGGGTTTCCGGGGTTACGCCTCCAGGCGTCGACGAGCCGCAAGTCGTGGACGTATCGTTACAAGTCGCCGGTCGACGGCCACATGCGACAGGTAAAGCTCGGCGAATGGCCGGCGATGGCGTTTGCCGCCGCAATCGCAGCGTGGGAAAAGAGTCGTGTCGAACGCGATTCTGGCACTGAGCTTTC
This sequence comes from Burkholderia sp. BCC1638, assembly GCF_902833195.1. Classification (NCBI taxonomy): domain Bacteria; kingdom Pseudomonadati; phylum Pseudomonadota; class Betaproteobacteria; order Burkholderiales; family Burkholderiaceae; genus Burkholderia; species Burkholderia sp. BCC1638. The sequence goes on along the minus strand of NZ_CADFEC010000045.1, from coordinate 6,849 downwards.
AGCGCTTCGCCGAAAGCGAGATAAAGCGATTGCTCGCCCGTCACCGGCCGACTACTCAGTCGGACAGGTGTGTCGCGACTATCTCGAAGGGTATGTAGAAGTAAATCGGAAGACCAAGGGAGCGGTTGAGGTCGCACGTATATTCAAGGCGATGTTGGGGCCTATTGCAGATGTGAGCGCAGCGGCTATCACACGCGCCCAGGCATTCGACTTACTCGACTCGTATCGGTCAACGCCTATGCTTGCGGCGCGCCTTCGTATGGAGCTTGGCTGTGCCTGGCACTACGCGCTTGATGCCGGGCGCCTTCCCGAAAATACGCCGAACTGGTGGCGGGAAGTGCTGCGGGGGCGATTGAAGAGCAAAGGGCGCAAGGTCGAGGGGAAATACACGGGGACACAGAAGCGGGTGCTCTCGCCGGACGAACTCGGCACATTGATCCGATGGATGCCGAACTTCAGTTTGACTGTCGCTGATGCGTTGACGCTCTATCTTTGGACCGGTACGCGGGGCGGCGAAATTGTCGCTATGGAGCGTACCGAGATAACAGAGGAAGACGACGGTTTCTGGTGGACCATTCCGAAGGAAAAGACCAAGGGATTGCATAACGAGAGAGCGACAGATCTACGCGTGCCGCTCATAGGGCGTGCTGAGGTCGTTGTGCGACGACGTCTCGATCAGGCCAAGGGAGCCTTTCTGTTTGAATCGTCGCGCGGATCATCGATGGACCAAACCGTGGTCCAGCACGGCGTCTACTATCATCAGCCATATTGCAAGATCGCGCCGAAGCATGAGCGGCTGCGTTTACCCGTCACGCATTGGTCAGCTCATGACCTTCGACGCACAACGCGGACGTTGCTTGCGACGCTGGGATGCCCAAATGATATCGCCGAGGTCGTCCTCGGGCATGTACAGCCTGGAATCATCGGCATCTATAACCGTCATACCTATGACAAGGAACGGCGCGAATGGCTCACGCAGCTATCACATCGTCTCGAAGCGATCGCGGCGACGTATCCTGCGAAGAAGCAAATCGCCGGTGCTGCTTGATCGAACTTCATTGAGCTTCAAATAAGAAAGATCGACCGCAGAGGACAGCTCGGTAAGGATTTTTGATTCAACTTCTTTTGGGAAAGGATTGCTTTGGAACTTCGAGGAAATCCGTCTTCCGATCGGTGCACCGCCAAACGGAATGTTGTTCCTAGTAGTGCGCTTGCCCCGTTCGGCAAATTCCTACTAAATTCGAATGTACGTGTTCGATCGCAAGTACGAAGTGCTCTCGAAATTTCATTGACTCCCCGGTTGTTCATGTTCGCAATGCCTCTCTGCGGAAAAGGAGTCGACGGGAACAGATGAAAGGTGAAGTCGAGATGAAGATCTGTTTCTCTTTGAAGGAAGTAGCCGCGGCGCTCTCGCTATCACCGGCGACTGTACAGAAACTCGTACGCGAGAATGCCTTCCCTAAGCCGCGATTACTATCAGGCCGGAGGGTAGGATGGCTCACACATGAAGTTCAGAAGTGGGCTGACGCTCGTCCGGTTGCCGACCTGCTGCCGCTTGAGAATTCCGGTGTTAGGAAGCGGCCAGCTCCTTAAGCCGATCGCCTGGCTGCGTGAGCCATTCTGTGCCAGCCCTCACCTCCATCAGTGGTGCTGGCCTTCGCCTCAAGGCTTCTCATCGGTCGAGTCACTGATATTGCTTTGGCTGGGTACAAACATGAAAAAATGGAGGTCTCGTCTGCACGATAGCCGTTGATTTGCTAGGCTCCGGCGTTCCACATCGCGATGGTTCCTTGGTGGTCGAGCATGTATATAGCGTAATCGGTGATCGGTTTGACGGCCGCCTGAAATTCCATCTCGGCAAGGTTTGGGGGCCACGCGATGACAACTGAATACCTTGGCTCAATGCTTGTGCTTGATGCGGGCGGCAACATCATTCTGGATTCTGCCAACGACGTGCCGCGTCAAGACAATTTCTCGGATCGCAAGTACTTCACCGTGCATCGTGACAACCCAAGCGTAGGACTCTATATCAGCAACCCGTTTGCGTTGCACTGCGTGGCGGATCGCTCAGCATCGCGCTCACGCGAAGAGTTTCAAACCCAGACGGCTCGTTTGCCTGAATCGCGCTCATTGCGATCAACCTCGAGTATTTCCGTCAGCTGTTTGCCGGTCTGTCGCTCGGGCAGTATGGCTCGATGTCGCTGATCGGAAATGACGACATCATTGAGATGCGTCATCCATACTACGTGCGCATCATCGGCCGCAACATTAGTAAAGCTGCGACTTACCAGTTGAATGTGAACCCGGTCCCGACGTGTGGGCGGCGGCAGGTGCCGGGCATTGACACGCGTGGCATCGCTAGCGCAAACGGCAGTCGCTATCCACTGCCAAGCCACGCGCGCCGCCGAGTTGCTGGAAGAAGCGTTCGCCCGCTACGGACTGCCGGACATCGTGAACACCGATCAGGGTAGCCAGTTCACGGCGGGCGCGTTCACCGAGGCGATGCTGAGCCGGGGCGTGCGGCTGTCGATGGACGGCAAGGGAAGCTGGCGCGACAACGTGTTCGTCGAGCGAGTCTGGCGCAGCATCAAGTACGAGGAGGTCCATCTGAAGGCATACGAGTCGGTCAGCCATGCCCGGCATTCCATCGGCGATTACATTGACCTGTACAACCGGAAACGGCCCCATTCAAGCCTGGCTGATCAAACGCCGGATGAAGCATACTTCGCGACGCTGCCTGCGATTAAATCGGCAGCATGACTGCCGCGGATGTTCCACTTAAAAATCTCAGAAACCTGTCCGAACGAGCGAGGCCACCATCTCGATGGGATGCGCAGCAACGTCCGGCGTACAGGATCCCGAATTTGATCCAGGAGACGGAAACACCACCTCCAGTGTTTCAAATTACAGAAGTCCGCCGCTCATTTGAACCATGAAACGATCATCATAGCTGCAGCTAGTGAATTCAATGCTGCTTGCAGCAGGTTTCCGGCATTCAATCTTCGGCGTTGCTCTCGTAAGTGAACGTCATCGTCACGTTCGGCTGCCCTTATGCTTTTGTAAATCGGGAGCTTGACGAGTTTTGATATGAGTCCACCTGCCAGCCATAGCGCGAGTCCTGCGCTGATCCAGCGATTTCCAAATCCATAAAAGTAGTAATAGGGAATAGCGCCGATCAGCGGGACGTTCAGGGCAATGATCATGAACGGCGATTTGGTTGAGTGTCGTACCAGGGATCCTACGAAGTCTTTGAAGGTCGCTGCGTCCATGTCGTTCATGACATGCCGAAGCACGCCAGCAATGAAAATCAAGAGCGTCGCGTTCACGACCATGGACGCTAGTAGCAGGACCTCAGCCAGCGCTTGGTTCATTTTTGATCCTCTAAGCGGATAGTTCGAACGGGGCGCTCGCCGAGCAGGCCACGTATCGGGTTGATCAGCGCGATTCGGTGGCGCGGTAGAAAAGCGTGCATGCAGTGTACCGCCTGGATGGCCTGTTGCTCGACCGATTTCCGGCATGAAGCGCATCGTGGGTCGGCTGGCAGCTTCGACTACCGCCTCTGCATCGTTGCGATCGTTCTTACTTGTCTTGACGAACGGTACAGCATATTGCGGACTGATTTGCCGAACTTCGGTCCGATCGACTGCAAACACCTCGCCCAGTGATGGGCAGTCGTGCATGCTTCCATGACAACCATTTTGGAGTTCAATGTGCGCGCGGTTTCGGAGAAGAAGCTCCGTGAGACCTTCGATCGATGCACGACACGGCCTCAACAATCCGCGCCGTGGAGCTGGAAGGTCTGCTTTGCAAGATCGATGCCGAGAACGTCGATTTCCATGATGAACTTCCGCACGTCTGGGTGAGTGCGTCAGTGTCCCCCGAAGGGAGGCGCCGGGTCCATACATGCACTAAAAGGACGATTACCCCTCGCGGCAAAGGCCACTCACCCTGGATTCGAAGGCACGGCAAATAGCCATCTGAAATGGCCGACTGTCGAGTTGCCCGTGCCCCTCGACCGCATTTTCGATGTTGACGCCGTGATCGTTACTCATACTCATCTCGATCGCTGGAATGATGCGGCCAAGTCCCTGATCCCAAAAAGGGTCTTCCGGTATTTGTGCAGCATGATCAAGATGCCGACATCGTGAAGGCTTCGGGATTCACGGATGTCCGCGTGCTCACGGACAACACGTCGTTCAGCGGACTCACGCCCATTAAGACACCCGGTCAGCACGGGTCGGACGAAGCGATTCACGCTATTGGCGATCTGCTGGGTCAGGCGAGTGCTGTTGTCTTCAAGCATCCCGCAGAAAAGACGCTGTATCTGGCGGGAGACACTGTCTGCAATCAATACGTTGAAAGCTGCCTGTGAACCTATCAGCCCGATGCCATCATCCAGATGGTGACCTCACTCGTTCGGATAGGTTTCTGAGATTTTTAAGTGGAACGTCCGAGGCAGTCATGCTGCCGACTTAATCGCAGGCAGCATCGCGAAGTATGCCTCATCCGGCGTCTGATCCGCCAGGCTCGAATGGGGCCGTTTCCGATGGTACAACTCGATGTAATCACCGATGGAGCGCCGGGCATGGCTGACCGACTCGTAGGCCTTCAGGTAGCCCGCGCTTGGCATTGCCGTGTGCTCGAACGCCATACATGTGCCCGTGCGTCCAGTTTCTATGCGCGCGATACGGATCCATCGGGGTCTATCGAGCGGGTTATTGCACTGGCATCAACTTGCATCACATCGGTGGATTCGCCCAACCGGCCGGCCGCGGTGTCGCAGAGCCGTCGGTCACGGTCGCCAGCAGGTCCACGTCCTGCGGCGAGAAGATGCAGTACGTGGCGACGCCCTCGGGCGCGTAGCCGAGCGCCTCGCCCGCGCTCACGCGTGTCCCGTGCCACGCGTCGCAGTCAGGCCGTGGGCCGAACCGGTGCGAATACGCGAAGCGTGCGCCCGTTTCGCCGAGATCCTTCGTCTGATAGCAGATGCGGCGCGTGGCGCGCGCCAGAGCCGAAATGATCGCGCTCGTGTAGGCGCCGTGCAGGTCGATCACCGCATCGTAGCGGTGCCTCCGCCGTGCGCCTATCGACGCCGAGATCGCCTTCAGGTTGCCGCGATTGCGCAGCTTCTTGAAACGGCGCAGCGGCGCGCAGAGCACGTGGCTCACGCCCAGGTGCCAGCGCACGACCTCCGCGCACGACTCGCCCACTGCCCAATCGACCGTCACGCCCGGAAAAGCACGATGGAGGTCCGCGACGACTGGCGACGTCACTTTCACGATCAAAATGCGCTTCATTGCAATCATAATTTTTGCGGGCTGTGTCACATAATGGATACATTGAACTCGCCGTCCGCGAGGTCAGAACGCCGCCGATGATGTTGTCGCTCGCTGGGCCGGGCGAGCGCAGGGCGATTCCGACCCCGACGGGACCGTTTGACGTCGGGACAGGTTTCGCGCGTTAGTGTAGCTGGCACGATGTTGTTGGCCCCATCGGTCGGCTCTGGCCCGGTTTAACGAGTTCGTGTCTACGCGAAGCTGCGTTCTTCCAGCGCGAAGTTCAGTGTTTGCGGCGTCCACGCAGTCAAAATGATCGCTAGCACACTGATTTCACCGTCAGCGAGGTGTCCGTCCGCTGACGCGACGGCTAGGCACATCTCGATGATCCTCACCCGCAGATCGGGATCGTGGATTTCCGCGAGCAGCGTCTCGAGCGTAGCTTGATTGAGATGGCCGGACATCGTGCTCGACGAAACATGGCCGACCTCCCGGTTCTCACATACGGTCTGGATAATTTGTGCAAATTCGGTCGACTCGATCCCGAGTCTGCAATTGATCTCGAGCTCCTCTAGAAGCCGTTCATCGCTGGGATCGATGTGTCCGTCCGCAATTAGCACCAGCGCAACGATGCGTACGGCCGTCTGGGCGCTGTCGCGGGGGCGGGTTCTCATTCTGTCGTTCCTTTGCGGAATCATTCCGCGTAGTTGAAGAATTGACAGTTTCGAGGGTCTGGACGATCGGAAAAATTAGTTAATTTTGTACGAAAGCTTCGTGAAAACTGAAGTGATACGGTTGGCTTCGAGAAGGATTCGAGCCCAAGCCTTGATGGCGAACCCCACGCGGAAACAAGGCGGACCAGAAGTGACTGGTAGCGTTACAGGGCCAGCTGCAGCGACAACCTCCGCTCATCGATGTCCGTGGGGAATGGAGCGGGCGAAAGGCGGAACGAGCGCGGAAGTTGGACGTGCATCCCTCGTAAGATGCGTCGCTTGGAGTGACTTGGCGTTGTCCAAATTCTCCTGTCACGCCCGAATCCCTGAGGTTCTTGGTAATCAGGAACTAAGCGCCGCAGGCCTCTTGCTGCAGGTTTGAATCGTGGCTCGCGAACAGCGCTGTGTTGCGCCACATACGTTCGATGAGCGCATCGCCCACTGCAAGGATCGCTCAGACATATCCTAGCGGGCTCATCTTCCACGGCGCGGTCTACCAGTCTAGAAACAATTCGTCGAGACCGCTTGGGAGAAGTGCCAGTGGAGTGGGCCACGCCTCTGGTTAGCCAGGCGCGAGCAGCACTCGAGTCACCAAGCCTTCTCCGTGTTCGTCGTTGTCGAAATGGCTGGTTGCCCGATACGGCGCTATTGGGGCGTTGACATAGGCCTTCGCGATGTCGCGCCTGGTGACGACTCTAGTGCGCGGCAAGTGACCCCATTATTCTTCCAAAGTTTTGTCCGCGCCGACGGAATTTTGAGCCACCGGGCCGATTGGATTTTGAGCCGGGGTGGAGACCGGTCTATAGCAGGACCGGTTGTGGATAAGTGTATGGGTTTCCGGGGTCGTTGTCCTCCTGCGT
>NZ_CADFEC010000044.1:0-33202 GCF_902833195.1 Burkholderia sp. BCC1638 | reverse complement strand
CGTCAGCAATCGCGACCACGGCACGAGCTTCTCCATCTCTTCCAGGAAACGCTGGCGCCGAGTCATGCGCTTCTTGCCCGTGCTTTCCGCTTCCGCAAAGCTCATTTGCCGTTTCATCGTCGTGGACCCGTTCCGTGAACTATCTTCTACAACGTCCTCGGCTGCGTCAGCGATGACCACAGAGCCGGATAAATCAGTGTTTCCCTAAGCTGGTCAGGAGTATGAACCGTACCGGAAATCATGGAGGCTGGTTGGCTTAAGTTAATAGCGGTTCACCGGTAATCTGTTTTCGTTGTCGATAGAAGTTTGCCTTAGCCTCGGCGGGCGGAATATAGCCGAGTGGTTCCATCAGCCGATGGTTATTGAACTAGGCCACCCATTCCAGCGTAGCCAATTCGACGGACTCACACGTTTTCCAGGCGGTGCGGCGGTGATTCAGTTCAGCTTTGTACAGACCGTTGATCGTTTCCGCCAGCGCGTTGTCGTAACTGTCGCACCGGTTGCCTACCGACGGCTTGATGCCAGCCTCGGCCAATCGCTCGCTATAGCGAATGCTGACGTAATGGGCCCCGAGATCAGAGTGACGGATAAGAGATCCATCGTCACCGGACCGACGGACGTAAAGCGCCTGCTCAAGTGCGTCCAGAACGAAGTTCGCGGTCATCGAGGTACTGACACCTGCGATCGTGGCGTCGTCCGGCAACGGCTGCACTGAATCCAGCCAACTACGTGCGTCCGCCTCGCGGCGCACGGACGTCAGTTTCTTGCGACCCATCAAACCGCGCGCGCTACGTCGAGATCGGAGTCGCCTTGCCGCATGCGGACAAGGACTTGGCGGTACTCAAACAATTCGAACTTCCTGTTGGTCATGGACGCTCCGTTCAAAAAGAACGGAGCGTACCGACTCGGAAAGTTCGAACCGCGTCCTCGCCTCAATGCTACTGGCGCTTATATGCCGCCCCTCAGGTGGCTCCTTTATGCCGACCCCGCATTGGCTCAATAGCACCGCCCTGTGACAGCTTGGCGAACAACGAGGATAACGACGCTGGCGAGGGCGATGCTGGTGACAGATCTAAAACTGTTTTAACTCATGCGGTCTCTAGGGCTGATACGGCCGCGAGCGCATTCTCCAGTGCAAGTTGGCGATCCGCTTCACCAATTGCGGTACCTTCTGCGCGGATGATCTCCAAATGCGTGATCCCAAGGAAACTGAAGAAGCTTTGCAGGTGACTCTCCTGATGGTCCATCGATGCCATTGGAGAAGGCGCACTATAAACGCCCCCACGTGAAGAGGCGACAATGATGCGTTTCCCGCCGCACAGGCCCAGCGGACCGGCCTCACTGTAGCGGAAGGTCTTGCCGGCAACGGTTAGCCAGTCCAGCCAAGCTTTCAATTGACTGGGTACCCCGAGGTTGTGCATCGGAGCCCCAATTACGACGACCTCGGCGGATAGGAATTCATCAAGCATTTCGCTGTCGCCGGCAGGGGCACTGGACAGGTGTCTAACTGGCTCCGCAGCCAAATCGCGATACGTCACGACTGCGCTCGGATTTGCTTCTCGCAGGCGGTGGGTAATGGCAGCGGTCAATTTGCGAGTGACCGAATTCTGACCGGTGATGCTGGAATCGACATGCAGAAGGTTCATAGTGAATCCTGTATGTAAAGAAAGATTGATCGTCCCGACATGTTAGAGTCCAGTAGGAATTGCGCAAGGAGGTACTTTTATGAGCGATACGAACACGGATGTTCGTGGCCACGAACACGCGGGATGTGCCTCAGTCGTTGATGTCCTTGCCCGCATTGGCGACAAATGGACAGTTATGGTAGTAGGCACGTTGTGCGAAGGTCCGCTGCGATACAACGAGTTGCAGCGGCAGGTGGGCGGTATTTCGCAACGCATGCTGACGCTGACCCTCAAGGGTCTGGAGCGAGATGGGTTAGTTAGCCGGACTATGTACCCAACCATTCCGCCGCGTGTCGATTATGATCTGACGGATCTCGGCCGCAGCTTGATGGGGCCGTTGCGGGCGCTATACCAGTGGGCGTTGGAGCACCAAGATGAGATGGCTATGGCACGCCATACTTTTGAGCAAAAGTCGACGGGACGGGATGTGACACATGGCGTGCTGTATGTACGAAAGTAACCTTGACTATTACAAGGTGAGTGGTTGCTTCTATGACATGTAAGCTCTTGGGTTCCGGCCGTCGCGCACATAGCGCCGCTGCCATTCAATCTTGGTCCTGCCGTTACCCGGAGTGAGCACTGGTACTGTTGTATCGACGGCATGCGGCTTCGTGGCCGCAATGACGTGCCGGCCCGGGCGTCGACCAGCGGCCGTCGTAGGTCTGCGCCATGGCCCACCGATTGTCCCCTTAGCGAGCGATCGAGAACAACACTATCGGGAGCATTGATCACCGACTGGCGATAAAGCGGCTGGTGGTCCACAAACTTCGAAATCAGCGCCAGTAAGCCCGGACCAGCCAGTCCATACTCAACCGGGCGGATCGGAGCAGCAGCTCGCGCGATGTTGTCGCAACGCATACACGCCAGTTTCGAGCACACATGGCACGCTTACGGATGGAGCTGGCCAGCGCCTTTTTGCAGCGTGAGCAATTCTCGAGAATTTAGGGCAGATTCAAACACTGTCGATAATTCGAGCGACTTCGCATGTACCCGTGTGGAGAATGCGCTTTAGCCCGTCATGGAACGTGGTCGCAACTCTCGAGGAGTGCATCCAAATCTTGCTCGGAAAGCTCTACTGAAATGCGCGGCATCGTTGAAGCCCCACGAAAAAGCAATCTCGCTGATGCTGCGCCCGACAAGGCCCGGGTCGCGGATATCCCGATAGGCGGCGTCAAGACGTTGTGTCCAGATCCAGTCTCCCAATGAGCATGTCTCGGTGCCCCACGTACGATGCAGAGTACTAGGCGACACTTTCAGTTCAGCTGCGATTGACGAAATTGTGAGGCCAGGCTCCCGAAGCCTGTCGCGTACGCAGGACCTGATGCGCTCCAGGTTAAATAGACGGAGCTGCGACATGGGTGCCTGTTTGGCCGCAGGAAGGGTCGACAGTCCTGCGATAAGAATTTGTCTGACGCTGTCGGCGATCGCACCCGCAGATTCGGGAGCGAGCGTATCGATGCTGCCGGCTAACGTATGAATCATATTTAGCATCAGGTGCCCAGCACCGCGCTCGCCGCTCACGGTGTTGGCAGTTAATTGTTCCGCACACGGAAATTCTGTCCGCAGCAAGCGCCCCGGGAGCATAAGCACGTACTGTTGGAAGTCGCCATCGAAAGCCAACGTATACGGGCGAGTGCTGTCATACATTGTGAAATCACCCGGCATGAGAGACGCCTCGCGTCCATCCTGCACTACAACTCCATTCCCTCGCGTCTGAATGCTTATCAGGAAATAGTCCTCACCTGATTGTGCAATCTTGGAAGGTGTTCGATGGACCCTCTGCGCACTCGACGTCACTTTCGTCAGACAAAGGGTGGCCAACTGAGCAACGGCAATGCTGCCCTCAATAGTGCTTTGCCTATCCGCTATCTCGCACTCAAGTTGCACGTAAGCGTCGCAGACAATGTCAGACCAATACGCTAGGCGACGGCTGGGATCGACCTGTGTCGTGGAATGTACGCTAAACATATCTGTACCTATCACAAATTGAGTACGCCAAGCAAACCTGGATAGTCTTCCGTCGAGGGTGACCGATTCAGTCAAGAGATGCGAGACGCAGGGTCAAGCCGTAACAAAATCGTCTTCTTACTATGAGACCTCACAACATGCTACTGAGGTTTCAAATGAACGTCACGCATCCAAAATTTCGTGTTGCAGCCATCCAGGCGGCGCCCGTGTTTCTTGATCTCGAAGGGTCTATCGAGAAGGCGATCATGCTGATTGCCGAGGCTGCTTCCAATGGTGCAAAGCTGGTTGCCTTCGGAGAAGCTTGGCTGCCCGGATACCCGTGGTTCATCTGGCTGGATTCCCCGGCGTGGGGTATGCAGTTCGTTCAGCGTTACCACGACAATTCTCTGGTCTACGGCTCGCCGCAAGCGGACCGGATTGTGCAGGCCGCAAAAAAGCACTCAATCACCGTCGTAATGGGGCACAGCGAGAAGCAGGGCGGCAGCCTCTATCTAGGTCAGTGGATTATCGACGCTGAGGGACAGACCGTTGCGCAACGCCGGAAACTCAAGCCGACACACGTTGAGCGCACAGTATTTGGTGAGGGGGATGGCACGGACTTGGCTGTCTGGCAAACATCTTTGGGCCGCGTCGGGGCCTTGTGCTGCTGGGAGCACCTCCAGCCGTTGTCGAAATATGCGATGTATGCGCAAGACGAGCAATTGCACATCGCCGCATGGCCGAGTTTCTCGGCATATCGAGGAATAGCCAATGCGCTGCAGGCCGATGTGAACATGGCGGCGTCACAAGTCTATGCGGTTGAAGGTCAATGCTTTGTTATTGCCCCGACTTCGCTTGTAAGCGAAGAAATGATCGACATGCTGTGCGGCGAAGATCCTGTCAAGCGTAGTTTGCTTGAACAAGGTGGAGGATCTGCGTCAATCTTCGGTCCGGACGGCACACTGCTGCATGACCGACTTCCTGAAAAGGAAGAGGGCATTGTTTATGCCGAGATCGATCTTGGCGTGATTTCTTTGGCAAAGGCGGCCGCAGATCCGGCCGGCCACTATGCGCGTCCGGACGTAACGCGGTTGCTTCTGGACCGTACGCCAGGACGTCGCGTCGTGTATACGCAGCGCGTGTTTCCGGAAGCCTCGGTTCGTGAGTGTGGCGATCAGCCGGAACATACTTCTGAAGTTGTTACGCCTACTCGTGCAGCGGACTGAACATCTGCAGTACACGTGGTTGCGAAAGTTGTCATAAATATGGATCGGTGAAGGCCTCAATGAAAGTTAATCGAAAATATCTGTTTATCGCGCTCGCAATGCTGATATTCGGAACAGCACCGTCCGCGCATGCTCAGCATGAGCACAGTGGTGGAGAAAATCTCGGGAAGGTAAATTTCGCTGTAGCGTGCAACTCTGAAGCACAGGGTGACTTCAATGTTGCGATGGCTTATTACTACTCGTTCGATTGGAGTAAGATCAACTCGGCGACGAACCGCGTTCTGCAGGATGACCAAAAATGTGGAATGGCATATTGGTTGAAAGCATTGTCGTCGCTTAACAATCCTTTTGCTTGGCCGAGTAGTCTTCCGGCATCTGCTGTCGGCGAAGGATCTGCAGCTCTTGATGCCGCGCGAAAGACGGGGCTTGGCTCTCAGCGTGAGCGTGACTATGTTGATGCGCTTTCGGTATATTTCAAAGATGCAGATAAAATTGATCACCGAACGAGGGCGGTGGCGTTAGAGTCTGCGTTTGGAAGGTTGGCAGAGAAATATCCGAATGATTCGGAAGCTTCTGTTTTGTATGCACTTATTTTGTCTGCGAATTCAGATCCGGCGGATAAAAAATATGTTAGGCAACTAAAGGCGGTATCGATTCTCGAGCCAATATTTCAAAAACAACCGAATCACCCAGGAACCGCCCATTTTCTAATTCATAGCTATGACTATCCATTTCTTGCAAAGCGTGGATTGGATGTTGCCAGACTTTACGCAAAAATCGCACCGAGTGCACCACATGCACTTCATATGCCATCGCACATTTTCTCGAGACTTGGTCTTTGGAAGGAATCGATCGCGTCGAATCGCGCAGCCTACGCGGCCGCGAGAGAGGGGACGCTTCAGGCATTCCACTTCTCAGATTTTATGGTTTACGCATATCTTCAGTTAGGTGATGTCAATGCTGCTCGTCAGATAATGGATCAGGCGCGAGCTAGAAAGGTGCTCGACGACCTGGGGGCGTCCTACCCATACGCTGCAATGCCTGCCCGCATCGCGATCGAGACTGATTCGTGGAAGGATGCTGCAAACCTGGAGCTTTCTCCGCCGGCTGATTCCTATCCCTGGAAGAAATACCCGCAATCAGAAGCGGTTAATGCCTTTGCCCGAGGAGTTGGCGCGGCGATGAGCGGGGATCCGGAAAAGGCGCATTTTGAATCAGCGCGACTTATCTCGCTTCGTGATGTGGCATTGGCGATGAAGATGAGTTACTGGGCGGAACAGATTGATATTGAGGCGCAAATTGTACGTGGTCTCGCGGTCTTTGCTGATGGAAAACACGATGATGGAATCATGGTGTTGAGAGACGCGGCCGAGCGGGAAGATGCAACAGAGAAAAGTGCCGTCACTGCTGGCCCGGTTGTGACAGCTCGCGAGATGCTCGCAACGATGCTGCTTCAAACCGGGCATGCTGATGAAGCGTTAATGAACTTTAAGAGAGTTCTTGAAGTCGATCCGAATCGTCACCGCTCTCTTGTCGGAGCGATACAGAGTGCTGAGAAGGCTGGCGATACGAAGGCAGCAACGACGTACTCAAAACAGTTGGAAGATTCGATCAGGTAACTATAAATATCATGCGTTGATCTCATGTGAAGAGTGGGGCGGCTGTGCGTGACCAGTTCATCGGTCACGCAAATGAAATACCTGTGGTCAGATAAAAAATAAAACTACTATCTGAATATTTATTGATTTGGATTTTTCTGGGTGACGCGAGGGTTCGCGGTAGATTCTGCTTTGCAATTTATTTTAGAGATTTATTTAAATAACAAAAAATTTATGTGGCGCATCACTCGGCGCCGATTATTACACTGTGAACAGGGTTGGAGGTAAAATGAAGTCACGAAACATCGCATCTGGCGTGATGCTGGCTTGTGTCGCCGGAGCAATCCCGATTGGTGCGAACGCTCAGGGGAGTGTTACGCTGTCCGGTACTATTGACACTGGATTTCTTTATACGAATAACAATGGTGGCCACGCGAGTTGGTCAACGATGAATGGGGCTCTTACACCAAGCCGCTGGATCTTGTCAGGTGTTGAAGATATAGGGGGCGGAAATCGGACGGTATTTCGTCTGATACATCCGTTCAGCGTTCAGAACGGTCGCGATCCGGGACGTGGGTTTAATGTTGCCTACGTTGGTCTGAGTAACGATCGATTCGGTACTTTGACGCTAGGGCGACAGTATGACACCACAATCGACTTCGTTTCTGGATTCGCGACTAATGGGACGTGGGCCCATATCGGCGACTCAGATAATACAAATGGGTCGTTCAAAACGAGCAATGCTGCCAAATATGTGAGTCCGACGTGGTACGGATTGACTCTCGGCACTACGTACGGATTCAGTAATCAGGGGGGGGGATCTGGACCTTCGTCGGGATTCGCGAACAATCGGGCAATTGCATTTGGCGCTACGTACAGCCATGGGCCATTTTCCTCAGCATTAGGCTTCATTCAACTCAATCATCCGGACTCCCAGCCAGGAGGTGCTGTGGGAACTTCCGGAGGTGGTACAGCCGACGATTATGTGAGTATGTTCACAAAAAGCGTAACTAGCGGCGCGAACGTCGAGCGTGAGCGGATTTGGCTCGCCGGCGCTTCATATCAGATCGGACCAGTCACGCTCAATGGTCTGTATTCGAAAGTTCAGTATCGCTATCTCGACGGGACCGGGCTTTCGCTCGACAACTATGAGGCTAATGTCGCGTGGCAAGTAACGCCGGCTTGGATCGCGCAGGTGGCATATATCCGTACGAATGGCGCATATTCAGGTGTGACTTCAGCGACTCCCGATCCTGGCTGGGATCAGTTGAATGTCGGAGCACAGTATCTGCTGTCTAAGCGTACGTTGATTTATCTCATTGCGATCGGTCAACAAGGTAGGAACGCGAAGGCCCAGATTCTCAACACTGGGCAATCTAGCACTCGTCGGCAACTAGTCGTGGCGCTGGGTATTCAGCATCGATTCTGATCAAAGTTCGGTGACTGAACAAGGATGTCGAATTGGGTCAACGCTGGCGTCGGATTGGATAGAAATCAGAATTGAAGTTGACCGACGTTTTCGACAGTCTGGGTGTGTTTGGCTATGGGGAAGTAACTTGAAAAAAGCAGTTCGATATCTGGCGCTCGCAGGGATTTGTCCGCTCACGGCATTCCTTGCGTCAAGTGCCTTAGGAAGCCGGGTCGACTCGTCTCCGTTCGGTGCCGCGGGTGATGCAAGAGCGTCGGCTCTTGTCTCAAAAATGACACTCGACGAAAAGATTCAACTTGTTCATGGTATTGGGATACCGAATCTGGGTATGGGCGGACCATTCCCGGTATGGGCGAAAGGTGCCGGTTATATTCCCGGTATCCCGCGGCTTGGCATTCCGTCGATCGCAAGTGCTGACGCGGCCGCTGGCGTTAGTGTGAAAGGATCAGGGGCAACTGCGCTGCCAGCACCCATAGCATTAGCTGCGACGTGGGACGAAGCAGTTGCGGCAGCCTACGGTGCCAGGATCGCGAAGGAACTTCGGGCACTCGGGTATGCAGAAGCGCTCAATGGCGGTATCAATCTTGCACGCGAACCGCGTAGCGGCAGAACGTTCGAATACATGGGGGAAGATCCCGTCCTCGCGGGAACGATGGGCGCGGCGATGACGAGAGGGGTTCAGTCTCAGAAGGTTATCGCTACGATCAAGCATTTCGCGTTGAACGGCCAGGAAACGAACCGGATGAAGAGCAACTCCATTGGTGACGAACGTACGATGCGCGAGACAGAACTGCTTGCGTTCGAAATTGCGGTGAAGGAGGGACACCCAGGAAACGTAATGTGTTCATACAATCTCGTAAATGGCATTTATGCTTGCGAGAATCCGTACTTGCTCAATACGGTTCTAAAGAACGAGTGGGGTTTCAAAGGCGTCGTTCAATCAGATTGGGGGGCGACACATAGCACCGTTGATGCTGCCAATGCCGGACTTGACGAGGAGCAGCCTGGGGAGGTGGGTGTAGACGTAGAGAAGAAGGTTCCTATCTTCGTATCGCGTTTCAGTTCAAAACTGAAGGAGGCGGTTTCTTCCGGAACGGTACCGACATCCCGTCTAGACGACATGGTTCGACGAAAGTTGGCTGTGCTAATCGGTACTGGCGTGATGGACGATCCCCCGAAGCCGAACGGCAAAGTAGACACCGCTGCCGGAAACGCCGACGCGCTATCGTTTGCACGGCAATCACTTGTGCTGTTGAAAAATGCGGTACCTTCCAGTGCTCGGCAGCCGGTACTTCCACTGAATTCTCGCGAATTATCATCTATCGTTGTCATTGGCGGACGTGCTGATTCGGGTGTTCTCTCCGGCGGCGGTTCTGCCAATGTTCCAGCGTCGAATGGCAACGCGGTCGCGAATTGCCAGTATTACGTAAACACGCCTATGGGGGGATGTGCGATCTGGTATAAGTCGCCGCCCCTTGACGCAATCAAGGCGAAGGTACCAAACGCGAAAGTTACCTACTACGACGGAATTGATGCGATGTCTGCCGCCGACGCGGCTGCGCGTGCTGATGTGGCGATCGTATTTGCAACACAGTGGGAAGCTGAGGCGCGGGATCTCAGAAGTCTTGCATTGCCCGACAGCAAGTCGACTCCGATCAGCGCTGAGTATGATCAGAACGCTCTTATCACCGCTGTCGCTGCGAAGGCCAAACGAGTGATTGTGGTTCTGCAAAACGGAAGTCCGGTGTTGATGCCATGGCTCCCCAACGTACATGGTGTCTTGGAAGCCTGGTTCCCTGGCGTACAGGGCGGGCAAGCGATCGCAGATGTGATATTTGGCGATGTAAACCCGTCGGGAAAATTGCCGATAACGTTCCCGCAGCAAGACTCGGATCTCCCCCAAAAGGCAGTTAGTCGTACCGAGTTGGACGTAAAATATCGCGAAGACCTGTTAATGGGATACCGATGGTATGACGCCAATGATATCAAGCCACTTTTCCCGTTCGGATTCGGACTTTCATACACGAATTTTTCTTATTCAAAACTCAAAATTCGAGCCGATGTATCGAATAATGTCACTGTGAAATTCACATTGAAGAACACAGGTGCACGTGCGGGTGCGGAAGTGGCGCAGGTCTACGCGCAGTTGCCTTCGGGGTTGGGGGAACCACCGCAGCGACTGGTTGGATGGGCGAAAGTATTCCTAGCGCCGGGGCAGACGAAGGAAATTACCTTGGCGATTCCAGTCGCACGTTTTGCCACGTGGAATGTCGACGATCACGCATGGCGGGTCAACCCAGGCATCTACAAGCTCAATGTGGGAGGGGGGTCTCGAGATGCGTCTGCGTTGACAAAAGATGTTGAATTAAGCGCGGGGCAGCCCTGAAAAGGAGCATGCCTCAAACGAAGTTGCCAGAAATTGACGCCCGTCGATTTCACGTGAATGGTGACTTGTGGAAATTTTATTGAGTTGAGCGGTGAACTTTCCTGTACTGTATATATTAAATATAGTGTGAGTTCACCACTCTGATTATTCGGCGACGTTGTTGGAAGCGTCTAACATACTGATTGCTGCCCGAATGTTG
The DNA here is from genome assembly GCF_902833195.1 of Burkholderia sp. BCC1638. Classification (NCBI taxonomy): domain Bacteria; kingdom Pseudomonadati; phylum Pseudomonadota; class Betaproteobacteria; order Burkholderiales; family Burkholderiaceae; genus Burkholderia; species Burkholderia sp. BCC1638. The sequence goes on along the minus strand of NZ_CADFEC010000044.1, from coordinate 22,732 downwards.
AGTGGAGTGGGAGATTAATTGGCTGAAATGGCAGTGATTTGCGTCGTGACTATTCTGGGAGGCACGTTGCCGACCAATAGTTGAGCGCGCCTAGCAGTGGGCTGAGATCTTCTCGCAAACGCCCCTAATGGGCACGCTCGCCCCATTCTTCGATGGGGGCAGGGCGAGTCGGCCGATGATTCACGAAAAGGTATGGGATCTCAATGCCCTGTCTGGAGTGGTAGGTCGATCGAGTTGCCTACGATTATTGCGCGGGAAGTAGGCGCGTTGTCAAAATTATGATTGGAAATGGTTTTGGTGGACGTAGGATGTGGCCGCTGAGAAGGCATCGGAGAAGCTGAGATTGATATCCAGATAATGGAGCGTTGGATAATTTTATCGATTATTTTGTAATCTACAAGTATCTATTAATTTTTTAGGATGATTTGTGAATAAAATTGAACGAATCGTGATTTTCGTTTCAGTCGCGATGTTTTCACTTGGCGCGTACGCGCAAGGTCAAGCAGCTGAATCGGCAAAAGAGGTCGGTGCCGTGTCCACAGTAGTCGCGTCATCGTCGCACGCGTCGAAGAAGATCTTGCGCGCAGCGAACCGACAGTTCTCTAAGAAAGTGCGTCAGGAGATCTTTAAGACAAAGGGACTGGCGGGTACTGAAATCGTTGTGTTTGGTATTGCTGCGACGGGTCAGGTTACACTCGCCGGTTTCATTGATGATCAACAGCAGGAGAATCAGGCAATGATGGCGGCGGAAAAGGTGCCGGGAGTCAAGTCGGTGACGAGCAAGCTGATGGTGCGCGAAAATGTGCATTGATCCGCAAGCAATGGAATCAACCTCAGAGCTATTCTGCATCCGACCGCCTAAGGAGAGACAACATGACCCGCACCGCTTCCCTCGTACTTCTTTCCACCGTACTGCTGGCAGCTTGTACGACAGCGTCAGTTACTTCTGAACCTGCCACTAGCATGAACGGCGTTCTAGTCGGCCCGAACCGTATGACGCTCTACGTCTTCGACAAAGACTCGGCTGGTTCGGGCAAGAGCATGTGCAATGGCCTGTGTTCCAAGAACTGGCCGCCGCTGATCGTGTCCACTAGTGATGCGCCATTTGGTCCCTGGAGTGTGATCGTCCGCGACGATGGTGGCAAGCAATGGGCTTATATGGGACGTCCGCTGTACTACTGGGCAAAGGACGCCAGGCCCGGTGATATGACAGGAGACGGCCTTCTCAACAACGCCTGGCATTCGGCAAGACCTTAATTGATCATCGGGCACGCGAACTTCTATATTCGGCGCTCGCATTGCTATTTGTGTGCTCCGGGTCGAATTGGCGGATCCAACAGACCGCGGCGGTGGCACGATGTCATTGCGAGTACGCTATCGTCATATTTGAAGGACGACACGATGCCACCCATGACTACGCTGTGCTTCCCAAGAGGACAATGACAAGAAGCGAGTGGGCAGTGTTCACGCGTATGTCGAACGGAGGCGGGCAGCCAACTCGTCTGGCCGAGCGAGTTTAAGCGGTGGTCGGGAGAGGCGCGCAGCGATGCTGCAGTTACGCGTCGATGTCGCTGACTTGTGTGGCGGCAAGCTTGTCAAGACGTCCTTCCGATGGGCCCCTGGATCGAGTCCGTTCAGTTGCGTCGAACTGTTCAAACTCATGATGGTGGCCGCGCGCTGACCCACACGCGGCTATCCTGCGAACAGCCAATTTTTGCGATTATGCCAACGTTGGCATATGCGCCGAAACTACCTGTTCGCCGGCGCGTACTCAGGTGGTGAATGGGAAATACCGCTCGCCTCGCGAGTTCAGGCGGGCTGCGGTGCCGTCAATCTAACGGCGTCCGCGTGTCCTGAGTTAATGGGACAACTCCACTGCACGCTGGCAATGATACACATGCACTGCATGCCTTCCGATCGTTGGCGAAACCGGAAACTCACAACGTCAAGACTGAATGGGCTCCACGCTCACAGGTGACCAATGCGGGTCGCGCCGCCGCGAAACTTGACCAATTCGGTTGACCTTCCCACGGTGGGAAGGTTTAGTGTGTTTCGACGCTGCGTCCGCTGTCCACTGCATATAGGTCCTGCTTATGAGAAATTCCGAATCACGCCTCGCAATCTCAGCCGTGCTCATCACGCTCTGTTTCATGGGCGGAGTCGCCGAAGTTGCCTCGGCGGCCGGTATGGCTTCTCTCCTTTTTCCCGAGCTTGCCGCGCTGTCCTATGACGTATTCGTTCGGCCGCATGGCACTTGGGCCCGCGCCCCCTTGATGCTTACGCTCACTCCGGCGGTGACTGCCATGCTGGGTGTGTTTGTCAGCCGTCATTTGCCGTATTCTGCGGCATCGATTGCGATTTGCATCGTGGGAGCGATCGCAATCCTGAGGGTTATGCGCTCGCCCGTTGCACCTGCAATCTCGTCCTGCATTCTCGCGCTGTCGCTCGGCGAGAGAAGCTGGTGGTATCCGATCTCGATCCTGATCGGCACTGGGATGCTCGCCGTGCTGGCTGCAGTCTATCGGATCGTCTTCGACACCGCAGCATCACATTTGGCGCCGAGCGTCGACGATCAGCTCAAAAACGAACTTGAAGCATTACCCGACCAATTTGTGTGGGCACCGTTCTTCGCACTATTCCTCAGCACAACATACCTTCTTTCAACAGCGACCGGAATGAAGATGTTGCTCTTCCCGCCGCTCGTCGTCATCGCCTTCGAAATGTTCGCGCATGCGAACGTCTGTCCATGGGCGCAGCGGCCCGCATTGTTGCCGGCGGTGTGTACGCTCGCAGCGGTAGTCGGCGTCGCAGCGCTGGCGATTTTTGGTCCGGGCGTCATCTCGACGTTGCTGGCTACACTATTCGGCATTGTAATGCTACGTATGACCCGCCTCCATGCAATCCCCGCACTTGCCGTAGGGCTCCTACCGCAAGTCATGCCTCAAGTCGACTGGCGTTTCCCGCTTGCTGTCGGCATGGGCAGTGCGCTATTGACAATGAGTTTCCTACTCTTCAAGAAGGCGTCAACACTCGGACGCAGCGTCGCGCAATGAACGGCGTTTCCCGATGAAGTAGCCGTATTATTTCCCCGCATCGAGCATAGTCACTCGAGATACACGGGTTCGTTTAAGCGCGACTGGAGCGTTAGAAACTTTGAGGAAAAGGCCGCCGGATGCCCGATATTCGCGAAGCGTTACCCAGCGACTTAGGGCAGCGTGGTCGTCGCGATGTTGGAACTGATTTGGCCATAGTACTGGAAAACAGTTTGATAATGCTCGGGAGTGGTAGAGCACATCCGAGACGCACAGTGCTTTAATGTGCAGGGTCGTAGCCAGATCAAGCTTGCCGCCGCTTTGACAAGGCGGCTTTTCGGTCCATCGTATTCCGTCAAGAATCTCGCAGGCTGCGCTCAATTCTAGCGACGATAGTACCCAGATAAAAGCATTGTGGAGCGCCAGGCAGAATCGAATCTCGCGGCAGTTCATTGGCCAACTTGCAAGCCGTGTGTCGCAGTGGCAACTTGTGGTTGCGAAGAGGTTGGAAGAAATAATCGGAATATACGGGATGAGTATTAAAATTGCGTAGACAATAATTTTTGGTGCAATGCAATTATAAGAGATTGCTTGGACTTTAGATGGGCTTTCCAAGCGGAGCGACATCCTCGATCAATCCCCCATTTTCACTTACGCGACGGTGGTCCCGCGCGTGTTTGGGTTCTGATTGGTGGAATTGGGGGGCAGCGCGAAGCAAACCGTATACTACACGTTGCGGCATGGTCCAGCTAACAGATAGAGATCGGTCGCCGGAGACTTGACCAAAAATGGTCAACGTTCGCGTTGCACACTCATCCCGCTTTGTCTACTTTTGAGCCAGTCAAGCAGTGATCGTGCAGCATTTGCATCGCATGGCCAAACATTGGATGATTTTACCCGGCAACGCATAGGATAGAGATTGTGCGCGCGTCAATTCGCGACTTCGAGCCTGCCGCCCGAGTATCGATCGAGCACACAATTAGCTTCCGGCGCGATGCCCGGCAGTGATCCGCGCGAACGATCGGATCGACGCGGATGTTGTCGCATTCTTGCGGTGTATTACGGCCCCCTCGACCTGCGGCGCAGGCAGTGATCGCAGGCAAGCCGAGTCGATGAATCATATAAATGATGGAGACACTGATGCAGGAAGTCTGTGAGCCGCTCACGTCCGGCGAACCCACTCAGTCCGCGGCGGCTCAGCCCCTTCAGGCGCGCCGGTCGATGCGGTTCATCGCAATGATCGCGACTCTCGGTGGCCTGCTGTTCGGCTATGACACTGGGGTCATCAATGGCGCGCTGGCGTACATGACCCAGGATCTCGGGCTCACGCCGCTGACCGAGGGGCTCGTGACCAGTTCTCTGCTGCTCGGCGCCGTGATCGGCTCGGTGGCTTCGGGCCTGGTAGCGGACCGCTACGGGCGCCGGATGAGCATCATGATCCTGGCGGTCCTGTTCCTTGGGGGCGCGTTGTCATGTACTTTCGCCCCGACCGTTTCGATGCTGATTGCCGCGCGATTCGTGCTGGGCATCGCGGTGGGGGGGGCATCGATCTGCGTACCGACCTACCTGGCCGAACTGGCGCCCGTGCATCTTCGTGGGCAGATCATCACGCAAAACGAGCTGATGATCGTCTCCGGCCAAATGATCGCATTCATCGTCAATGCGACGATGGGCAGCCTGTGGGGTAGCGACCATGGCATCTGGCGCTGGATGCTGGCCGTCGCGACGTTGCCGGCGGTCGGGCTGTGGTTCGGCATGCTGGTGATGCCGGAAAGCCCGCGCTGGCTGGCCTCGAAGGGCAAACTGCACGCAGCTTGGAAAGTATTGCAGCAGGTGCGCGACTTCCAGTCAGCTCAGCAGGAGTTCGATTCGATTCGCAACGCCGAGCACCGCCACGCCCATCCGGCCCTTCGCACCGGGCCGGGCTTGTCGGCGCCCTGGGTCCGCCATGTCTTCTGGGTCGGGATCGGGATTGCCATCGTCATGCAGGCGACCGGAGTAAATTCGATCATGTTCTACGGTACGCAGATCCTGACGAATTCCGGCTTTGGACGGGAGACGGCACTGATCGGCAATGTGGCGAACGGGGTGATCTCGGTCGTGGCGACCTTGGTCGGCATCCAGGTGCTCGGCAAGATCGGTCGCCGACCGATGTTCCTGCTCGGCCTGAGCGGTACGACGCTATCCTTGCTGATGATCGGCTTGTTCTCCCAGTTCCTGCCGGTATCGTTCCTGCGTGCGTGCCTGATTCTGGTCGCCATGGCGTGTTTCCTCGGCTTCATGCAGGCGCTGATCGCACCGGTATGCTGGGTGTTGCTGGCCGAACTGTTTCCGCTGCATATTCGCGGCTTCGCAGTGGGCGTAGCCGGTTGCGTGCTGTGGATGGTCAATTTCGTGCTCGGGCTGAGCTTCCCGTCGCTGGTCGCCTATGTCGGCATTTCAAGCACGTTCTTCGTATTCTTTGTCATCGGCATGGTGTCGATTGCGTTCATCTGGCGCAACCTGCCCGAAACGAGGGGGCGCAGCCTCGAGGAGATCGAGGCGCATTTCCGCAGCCTGTACGGCGGCGCGGAGCAGGCACGATGAGCGAGGATCCTGTCGTGCCCCCGGCTGGCACGAGGCGTAAGCGCGATGCACGGTTTGTCGAAATAGCGGCCGAGGCGGGCGTCAGCGAGGCCACGGTCAATCGCGTCCTCAACGAACGGGGCAGTGTTTCGGAGTCGGCGCGCGAGCGCGTAATCGCGGCGGCGCGCCGGCTGGGCGTGCGCCGCGTGCTGCCGGACAGCCGGCATGGCCTGATTCATATCGACGTGCTGCTTTCGCACGGCGACACGCCGTTTTTCCGCCGCCTGAATGCGGCGCTGCAACGTTCGGCCCAGATCCTCGACAAGCGCATCGTCCTGCATCGGCTGATTCTTCCCGAGTCGGACCGGGCGGTGGTCGACGCGATCAGCAACTGCCGGTACCGCCGCGCCGGGATGATCATCACGACGCGTGACACGGCGCCGGTGCGCGCGGCGCTGAGCGAGGCGATCGATCGAGGCGAAACGGTCGTCACCTTGATGACCGATATCAGCGAGATTTCGCGTGCCCACTTCGCCGGGATCGACAACGTGGGCGCTGGCCGCACCGCAGGCTACTTCATCGGGCGGCTCGCCAAGCGGGCCGGGCGTGTGCTCAAGCTTTGCGGAAGCCGCAGTTTTGGCGCGCACCGCGACCGGATCGCCGGTTTTCGCGTGGCGCTCGAGGGGGCCGAAACCGAGCTCGAGTATCAGGGCGTCGAGATCGAGACGCTCGACAACGCCGATGCGTGTTATCGCGCGGTGTTGCCTGCGCTGAAGCAGGGCGATTTGGTCGGCATCTACAACAGCGGTTATGGTTCGGCGGGCATCGCCGCGGCGCTCAGGGAATTCGACGTGGCCGGCAAGGTGGTGTGGATCGGTCACGAGATGCTGGACGAGCACCGCGCCTATATCGACGAAGGCACGATGGATATCGTGATCGACCAGAATCCCGACGCGCAGGTGATTTCCGCGTTGCAGCACCTGCTGTACGGTTGCGGGGTGCTTGAGACCACGCCACCGATCGGGCCAGTCGAGTTCGGCGTTTTCTGCGCAGCGAACGTTCGACGCAGCCCCTATCTTTCCCCCGACGATTGAATGGCGGCGGCAAGTGGGCATGGATCTGCGCGCGGCCGAATCGCTTTGCCTGTCACTGCCGGCCGTTGTCAGTGAAGCATTCCAGCCGGCCCCTTGCGGGGCCGGCGCTACTTCCTGGGCGACTATTTCGCCAGCATCCATTCATGCGCCGGATCGTTGCGGAAGTGCCAGACGCGCTTCGGTCCCGCCATCACGTTGAGGTAGTAGCTGCGATAGCCGTGCGGCGCGACCACCGGATGATAGCCTCGCGGCACCATCACCACGTCGTGGTTCTCGACCGCATAGGCTTCGTCGATGTCGCGCGAATCGGTATAGACGCGCTGGAACGCGAACCCCTGCTCGGGGTCGAGCCGATGGTAGTAGGTCTCTTCCAGCACGCTTTCGACCGGGATTGCGTCGACGTCGTGCTTATGCGGTGGATAGCTGGACGCGTGCCCGGCCGGCGTCACCACCTCGACCACCAGCAGCCCTTCCGCTGGTTCCGTTTGCGGAAGGATATCGCAGACGTAGCGAGTATTGGTGCCGCTGCCGCGCACCGATCGCGCGATCGACGCGGGCTCGATCAGGCGGGCTTCGTATCGGCCGGTCGCTGGCGCCGTGCAGAGCGCGATTTCGGCTGCGTCGACGGCATCGATCGACACGCTGCGGCCCGGCGGCACGTAGGCCGCATGGGGCGAGCGGTCCTCGAACACACTGCGTCGTCCGCCGACGTCGCGCCAGACCCGATCGCCGGTCGTGATCGTCACGGTGCCGGTCAGCACCACGATGCAGAGTTCGTCGTTGACGGTGTCGATCGCGAGTCGCTCGCCGGCGGCGAGCCGCTTGGCGGCGAAGCCGACGTGGCGCCAGCCGGCGCTGGCCGGCGTGACGGTGACGATATCGCGTCCGCTTGCGCGTCCCTTGATCAGCAGTTTGCTCATGCTGCCTCCTGTTGCGGGCGAGCCTGGCGCCAGATGCGAATCAGGGTCTCGAACGACGCGCGCACGCGGCGGATCAGTTCGCCGTCGTCGATCTCGCCGTCAAACCACGCACGGCTCGATTCGTAAAAGATCGAGCGGCCGACCGTGAAACCGCGGCAGGTTCGGCTGGCGGCAGCATCGATTAAGCCTTGCGCAAGCGTTTCAAGCGGAGCGTTCAGGCCGAGCAGTACGACGCCGCGGCAATACGGGTCACGCGCCTCGATCAGTGCGTCGATGCGGCGCCAGGTCTCGGTCGGCATCGATTCGAGCTTCCACCAGTCGGGCTGGATGCCCAAGTCGTAGAGGCGTTCCAGCGCGCGCACCACGGCGTCCGGCGATGCGGGGCGATCCTTGGGCGGGATCACTTCAAGCAGCAGTTCGTGGCCGCTGACTGATACCGCCTGCTGGAGCGCCTGCAGTTGCGCTTCCTGTTCGAGTCGATGCTCGAGAGCATCGTCGGGATGATATTGAACGAGGCACTTCACGATATGCTCGCGCGGCCAGGAAATGAGCGCTGATCCTGTCGACCGTCCGTGTTCGAAGCGCAGCGGGTTCGAGCCCGGCAGTTCGACGGGTCGGCCGATCCACCAGTTGCGGCCGGTGGCGGTATTGAGTGCATCCTGTCCGAAGCGATCGTCGATCAGCACGGCCATCTTGCCTTGGCCGCCGATTTGGGCCTCGGTCTCGGCGACGGCTTCGACGAAGAGCTGCTTGAGCGTGCCGATCCGCTTTTCATCAGCACCGGCTTGCCGCGCCAGTTCCGCGAGCTGGTCGCGGTGGTCGAACGCAAAGCCGAGCACCTCGTCCCACGACTTGCGGTTTGGGCTGACACGATGCAGGCGGTTCAGCGCGGGATCACGGTCGGGGCGGCTCATGCGGGCCGAATTCGTGAGGAAATAGTCAAGCTCGGCCGGCGTCGGCATGGCCGGCGCGCACGCATGGCGCGAGACCACCAGCGCGCCGCAAGCGTTGGCGTACGCGCAGCAGGTGGTTTCGTCCGCGCCGGTCAGCCAGCCTTTGAGAAAGCCGGAGATGAAGGCGTCGCCGGCGCCGAGCACGTTTAGCACCTCGACCTGCACGCCGGCGTGCAGGCGGCCGTCGTCGATGCTCGCCGGAATCGCGCCGTCGAGTATCGTGCATCCGAGCGGACCGCGCTTGACCACAAGGGTGGCGGGCGTCGCCTCGCGAACGACACGCAGTGCAGCCATCAGGTCGTCATGGCCGCCGGCGATGCGGAACTCCTCTTCGGTGCCGACGATCAGGTCGAACATCGGCAGGATGCCGCCCAGGTGGTGGCTGACGCTGCCGTCCGCGATGAAGCGCGTTTCGCCGTCCGCCTTGCCGGTGAGGCCCCACAGCACGGGCCGGTAGTCGATGTCGAGCACCGTTCGCACGTCGTGACGTCGTGCGTATTCGAGCGCCTTCATGCTGGCGCGATGTACGCGCTCGGTCGAGAAATGCGTACCAGTGATCAGCAGCGCCCGGCTCGACGCGATGAACGACTCGTCGATGTCCTGCTCGTCGATCGCCATGTCGGCGCAATTCTCGCGATAGAACACCAGCGGAAACGTGTCTCGATCCTTGAGACCGAGCAGGACCAGCGCGGTCAGGCGTTCGGGGTCGAGGCGGACTTGGCTGACGTCGCAGCCTTCCTGCTTGAGCGCGTCGAGGAGAAAGCGGCCCATGTGGTCGTTGCCGACCCGCGAAAGCATCGCCGATTTCAGCCCGAGCCGGGCCGTGCCGAAGGCGATGTTGGCGGACGAACCGCCGAGGTAGCGGGCGAAGCTGGTGACGTCCTCGAGGCGGGCGCCGACCTGTTGGCCGTAGAGATCGACGGCGAGCCGTCCCAGGCAGATCAGGTCGAACTGGCGTTCGGACATGAGCGTCGGTGTATGCACGATGGTTTCCTGTCGTCTTGAGTCTGAGCGGATGAGCGGTTGGGCGGTGCCGGATGTCAGGCGAGGCCGAGGCCGCGCTTGACGGTCTCCAGCATCATCCGGCTCGATTCGTCGGCCCGGTCTTCCCACGCGAACACGGCTACGGTCGCGATGCCGTCGAAGCCGATCTCGCGAACCTTCGAAAAGAACGTGTCCCAGTCGATTTCACCTTGGCCGATGTCGAGATGCTGGTGCACGGTGGCTGTTACGCCGGGGGGATTGACGATGTAGCGCAGGTTCGACGATGCGCGGTGGTTGTAGGTGTCGGCGATGATCAGGTGCGTGAGCTTAGGCTTCGCATACTCGAGCATCGCGGCGATGTCGCCCACGCCGTCGTCGTAGAAGTAGGTGTGCGGGACCGCGTACAGATAGTTGAGCCAGGGTTTGTCGAGGCCGCGGATGATGTCGACCGATTCGGTGTTGCGCTCGCAGAAATCGTAGGGATGCGCCTGGATGTCGAGGCTGATGTGCTCGCGTTCGAACACGGGCATCAGCTCCTCCATCGAGCGCATGAACTGGTTCTCGCTGGCGAGCGCATGATTGGACTGGCCGCTGAATTCGGTGTTCATCAACGGACACTCCATCTCGACCGCTACCTGGATCGCGCGCTTCCAGTTGCGCACCGCCGCCTCGCGCAGCGATTCGTCCGGACTGGCCCAGTGATACAGCGGCAGCAGCGACGACAACTGCACGCCGGTATCGAGCAGCGCAGCCTTGAATTCGCGAATGCGTGCCTTGTCGACCCGCGGGTATTTGTAGAACGGCAGGAAGTCTTCGCGGGGCGAAAGCTCGATGTGGCTGTAGCCGAGCTCGGCGACTTTCTCGACCATCTTGGGCAGCGGCAGATGGCGGTACATGTAGGGGTCAAGTGCGATACGCATGTCGGTTCCTGGTGAGTGAGACGGAATGCGGGCGGCAGGGCGCGCGCTCCGCGTCGGGTCGATTCGGTTGGGTCAGTAGCGGCGGGCGGTGGCGAGTGCGGCCTTCATGCGTTCGGCGGCGCGTTCGATACGCTCGCTGGTCGAGACTTCCGGCACGCCTACGTGCCACCAGGAGGCGTACTTGTGCACCATCGTCTTCGGCAAGACCTTGATGTCGATAAGGGTGGAAACGGGCTGCGTGCGGGCGTCATCGAGCGCGGCCTCCAGTTCCTCGATGCTGCGTGCCGTGTAGGTCTTGCAGCCGTAGGCCGCCGCATTGGCGGCGAAATCGACGGGCACGAAGGCGCCGTCGAGCCGGCCCGTGTCGGCGTTGCGGTGCCGGAATTCGGTGCCGAAACTGCCCATCCCGTGTTCCATCTGCAGGTTGTTGATACAGCCGAAGGTCATGTTGTCGAACAGCAGGACGTTGATCTTGCGGCCTTCCTGTATCGAGGTGACGAGTTCCGAGTGCAGCATCATGTAGGAGCCGTCGCCGACGAATGCAAACACGTCCTTGTCGGGCTGTGCGAGCTTGACGCCGAGTGCGGCGTTGACTTCGTAGCCCATGCACGAATAGCCGTACTCGACGTGGTAGCTGTCCTCGCCTTTCGCGCGCCAGATGCGCTGCAGGTCGCCGGGAAGGCTGCCCGCGGCGGCGACCACCACGTCGTGTTCGGTCAGCTTGCGATCGAGCACGCCGAGCACGCGTGACTGGGTCAGCGACGAGCCGGTCATGCGTACGAATTCATCGAGTACCGCGCGGTCGAGGTGGTCGTCGATTTCCGGCACGAAGTGGTCGGTGCCATAGGTCACGGCAAACAGGCGTTCCTCTTCGGCGCGCAGGCGTGCGACCGCCTGCGCGATCTCCTCGCGATAACCATGCCGGTGGCCGGTCGGGTAGCCTGCCTCGTCCAGCGAGGCCCCGAGCGCGCTCAGGCCGGCCTTCGCATCGGCCTGAATCGACAGACCGTCGAGCTTGCCCGCATCGAAGCCGTTGACGTTGATGTTGACGAACCGCACCTCGGGATCCTGGAACAACCATTTCGACGCGGTCGTGAAATCGGTGTAGCGCGTGCCGACGCCGATCACGAGATCCGCGCGGCGCGCGATCTCGTTGGCGGCCAGCGAGCCCGTTTCTCCGATGCCACCGAGATTGAGCGGATGGTCCCAGGGCAGCGCGCCCTTGCCGGCCTGCGTATGCGCGACCGGGATGTCGAAGCGCTCGGCGAAGCGGCGCAGCTCGGCGGCCGCGCCGGCGTAGCGTACGCCGCCGCCGCAGATCAGCAGCGGGCGCGTGGACGGCGCGATAAGGGCGGCAGCGCGCGCGATCGATGCCGGCGCGGCGGGGCGGCGGTCGACGTAGTGCACGCGCTCGGCGAGGAAGGTTTCCGGGTAGTCGTAGGCCTGGGCCTGCACGTCCTGCGGCAGCGCCAGAACCACCGCGCCGGATTCGGCAGGATCGGTCAGCACGCGCATCGCGTTGAGACACGCGCTCATCAGTTGCTCGGGACGTGCGATGCGATCCCAGTATTTGCTGACCGGACGGAACGCATCGTTGGTGCTGATCGACAGGTCGTGCGTCTGCTCGATCTGCTGAAGCACCGGGTCAGGTTGGCGTCCAGCATGCACATCGCCCGGCAGTAACAACAGCGGAATGCGGTTGGCGCTGGCGGTCGCGGCAGCCGTCACCATGTTGGCCGCGCCCGGGCCGACCGAAGAAGTACATGCATAGATCTGCCGGCGGCGCCGTTGCTTGGCGAAGCCGATCGCCGCGTGCGCCATGCCCTGTTCGTTGCGGCCCTGATGCACGACGAGCCGGCCGGGATCCTGTTCGAGCGCCTGGCCAAGGCCCAATACGTTGCCGTGTCCGAAGATCGTGAAGATGCCCTTGACGAACTTGATGCGCTCGCCGTCGATCTCGACATACTGATTGTCGAGAAAGCGTACGAGTGCCTGCGCCATCGTTAGCCTGATATGACCCATGAATGATCCGTGCGGTGGAAAGGGATGAATGCAAGGAGGCGACGCGAAGCGATGTCGGCGCGATTTGCTCGCCTCATCGCCTCGCCTGCGAGCGCAAATGCGTAGCGGGCGGGGACGTGTCTCCAGCATTGTTTTCTCGACGCAGGCAAGGGCGGACCGGCTCGGTTCGTTGCATGGACTGCGTCGCGTTCGTCCATAAATTAAGAGGTCAGGCGCGTGCCCATCAACAGAAAGATTGACCATTTATGGTCATCGCGTGGTTGCCGATTCGATGCCGCTCGTCCTGACCATTTATGGTCACGAATGTTGTTGCGGCGGCATTGCGCGTCTCTAAACTTCGATACTGAACTATCGAATGAGGTCTTGAGGCTTACGGTCCGAAACGGCCGTGAGAGAGCCGATCGAGCCACCGGAGACATGCAACCGACCCGTCCGCTTGCCAGGCAAGCGCGCCGCTGGCCCTGAACATCTCTCCCATACTCGCCTCGTTCGTTTGAACCTCTGCCGGTCTGGCAGCGCATGCAGTCAATTCGACCGGCAGGTCAATTGAAAATACTTAGGAATTCGATATATGAGCAAGAAGCTTCGTATCGCTGTAGTCGGGGCCGGCCTGATGGGATCCGATCATGTCGAGCGCATTGCGCGCCGCATAGTCGGTGCCGAAGTCTCGGCCGTTGTCGATATCGATGCCGCTCGCGCCCGCACCGTCGCCGACAAGGCGCCAGGTGCCGTGGCGGTGCCGGGGATCGAGCAGGTCCTGGCCGATCGCCTGGCCGATGCGGTCGTCATTGCCACACCCGGCTTCCTGCATGAAGCCACGCTGCTTCAGGTGCTGTCCGAGGGGCTTCCAATCCTGTGCGAGAAGCCGCTGACGCCCGATGCGCAATCGTCCTGGCGGGTCGTCGAAGCCGAAGTGAAGCTCGGTCGGAAGTTGATTCAGGTTGGCTTCATGCGTCGTTTCGATGCCGAGTACCGGCAGTTGCGCGAGCTGATCGCCACGCGTCGGCTCGGCGAAACGCTGATGCTGCATTTCTCGCATCGCAACGCTGCCACGCCGGCGAGCTTTACGAGCCAGATGCTGGTGAACGATTCCGTGGTGCACGAGTTCGACGGCATCCGTTTCCTGACCGGCGAGGAAATCGCTTCAGTGCAGGTTCGCCTGGGCCGGCCTACGCGACACGCGCATCCGGGTCAACACGATCCGCAGCAGGTTCTGATCGAAACGGCGAGCGGCGTGCTGGCCGACGTCGAGATCTTCGTCAACGCGCGATTCGGCTATCAGGTCGCGACGCAAGCGGTGTTCGAGGACGGCATCGTCAACATCGGCAACGACGGCGGCCCGTATGTGCGCAGTGCCGGGCAGTGGGGCGGTTCGGTCACCCCGACCTTCGTCGAGCGTTTCGAGGCGGCGTTCGATCTCGAAGTGCAGACCTGGGTCGACGCGGCGCACAACGGCACGATCGATGGCCCGTCCGCGTGGGACGGCTATGCGACGGCGGCCTGCTGCGAGGCAGGCGTGGCGGCCCAGCGCAGTGGTGAGAAAGTCGCCGTGGTGCTGAACGACAAGCCGGCCCTCTACCGCGAGGCCTGACGTCGAGCGGGTTCCTCTCACACCGCGCGTGCCGGCAAGTTCGGGCGCGCCTGAGCACATCATCAATACAGTCGGAAAACACCATGAAACTTTCGTTCTGCACGGACAGCCTCGGCCACCTGCCATTCGAAGCGATGCTCGACAAGCTGTGTGAAATGAGCGTCTTCGGCGTGGAAATGACCTCGGGCGGATGGTCGTCCGCGCCCCATCTCCGCACTGACGAACTGCTCGCCGACGCGAGCAAGCGCCGCGCGCTGCTTGCCGCGCTGGAAAGCCGGGGCATGGAGATCGCCGCGCTGAACGTGTCGGGCAATCCGCTCGATCCGGGCGAGCTCGGCGCCAAGCACAAGGCAGACATGGAGAAGGCAATCCGTCTTGCCGGTGAACTCGGTATTCGCAAGATCGTCGCGATGAGCGGCCTGCCGCCGGCCAGCCCCGAGGATCGCGTACCGAACTGGATCACCTATACCGTGAGCTGGCCGGCGACGCTCAAGAGTCGTCTCGACTATCAATGGAACGACGTTGCGATTCCGTACTGGAAATCGCTGGTCGCGCAGGCGCGCGAGTCGGGTGTCGAAAAGTTCGCGCTCGAAAACTTCAGCGCAATGCTGGTGTGGAATCCGGAAACGCTGTTCCGGTTGCGCGACGCCGTTGGCCCGATGATTGGTCTCAATCTCGATCCGAGCCACCTGATGTGGATGGGTGCCGACCCGATAGCGGCGGCACGCGCGCTCGGCGACGCAATCCATCACGTCCACGGCAAGGACGCGCGTCTCGAACGCGGGCTGGTGGACGTCAACGGTCTGCTCGAAACGAAGCCGGTGGAGGATGTCGGCCGGCGTGCCTGGAATTATGTGGCCGTCGGTTGCGGCAAGGATCTCCAGTGGTGGAAGGAGTTCTTCTCGGTGGTGCGCATGACCGGCTACAACGACTGGGTGTCGCTCGAGATGGAGGACCTGACGATGTCGGTCGAGGCAGGCATTGCCACCTCGATCGACGCATTGAAGCAGACCATCAGCCGCTAGGTCGACGCGATCCGGCCTGACCGGGCCGACTCAAGCGGCGAGATCAAGAAACACAACGGAGACAGGCATGCACGGCGCCACCGGCGCGCCGCGGCGGGATCGCCCCTGCCGCAGCGCTGCACGGGCGTATCGCCGGCATGCCATCGGGTCGGCCCAAGCCGGCCCACGAGGAGCAAGCACATGGATAGCGAAGAATCGCAATACGTGCTGGAGATGCAGGACGTCTCTAAGGCATTCCCGGGCGTGCTCGCACTCGACCGGGTCAGCCTCAAGGTGCGCGCGGGCACTACTCACGTGCTGGTCGGCGAAAACGGCGCCGGCAAATCGACGCTGATGAAGATCCTGTCCGGCGAGCATCGCGTCGATTCGGGCGAAGTCCGCTTCAAAGGTGCGCCGTATCGTCCCACCGGCACCAAGGCCGCGCTCGAAACCGGCGTCGCGATGATCCACCAGGAATTGAGCCCGGTGCTCGACATGTCGATCGCCGAGAACATCTTTCTCGGGCGTGAGCCGACCTATGCGGCGTTCGGTGCGCTGTCGCGGCAGATGATCGATTTCAGGAGCATGGAACGCGATACTCAGGCGTTGCTCGACCGGCTCGGGCTCGACTATGCGCCCCGTCAGAAGATGCGCGAGCTCAGCGTGGCCGGCATGCAGCTGATCGAAATCGCCAAGGCGATCTCGCGTGGCGCATCGGTCGTCATCATGGACGAGCCGACGTCGGCAATCAGCGATACCGAGGTCGGCATGCTGTTCGAGCAGATCCGCGACCTGAAGGCGCGCGGGGTCGCGATCATCTACATCAGCCACAAGATGGACGAGATATTCCAGATCGCGGACGACATCACGATCATCCGCGACGGCCGCTATGTCGAGTCGGGCCCGGCCGACGAATACGACGAGAGCCGGCTCATCGCGGCGATGGTCGGTCGGCCGATCTCGAGCATTTTCCCGAAACTCGACGCGACGATCGGCGAGACCGTGCTCGAGGTCCGTAACGCCACGCGCCACGGCGTGTTCTCGGATATCGGCTTCAGCGTGCGACGTGGCGAGATCGTCGGGCTGGCCGGACTGATCGGCGCGGGGCGCACGGAAGTGGTACGCGCGATTTTCGGGCTCGATGCGCTCGACGAGGGCGAGATCGTGCTCGAAGGCGTGCCGTTGCGGATGAGGGGCAGCGATGCCGCGATCCGCTGTGGCATTGCGATGGTGTCCGAGGACCGCAAGGGCGAAGGGCTCGTGTTGTGTCGATCGGTGATGGAAAACATCTCGCTCGCGAACCTGAAGGGTTTCTCGCGGCGCGGCCTGCTCGACACGCGCCGCGAGCGTAACGAAGCGACGCGCATGCGCGAGATGCTGAAGATCAAGACCGCCGACCTGCAGACCGTCACCGGCAATCTCAGCGGCGGCAACCAGCAGAAGATCGCGATTGCGAAATGGCTGCTGCGCGACCTGAAGGTACTCATCCTCGATGAACCGACGCGCGGCATCGACGTCGGCGCGAAATCCGAAATTCACCGCCTGATGTCGCAATTCGCGCAGCAGGGGCTGGCCATCGTCATGATCTCGTCCGAACTGCCGGAGATTCTCGGCATGAGCGACCGCGTGATCGTGATGCGCGAGGGCAGGGTGGCCGGCGAACTGAGCCGGGGTGAGGCCTCGCAGGAACGAATCATGAAACTGGCAACCGGAGGTCAATGATGTTGAACAGCATGCAGGAAAATTCGATGCAGCCGCGCGCTGGCATCATGGCCTGGCTGAAGGGCGCGAGCCCGGCCGAGATTTACCGCAAATACGGCACGATGCTGATCTTCATCGGCATCGTGGTGCTCGCTTCGCTGGTCAGCGATGCGTTCCTGACCGTTCCGAACCTGACCAACGTGTTGCGGCAGGTGGTGGTCGTCAGCCTGCTCGCGTGCGGCGTAACCTTCATCATCATTCTCGGGCAGATCGACGTGTCGCTGGGCGCGGTCGTGGCCCTGACCGGCACGATTGCGGCGAGCGTAATGTCGCTTACCGGCAGCATCCCACTGGCAGTGGCGGCCGGGCTGGCGATGGGCGTGGTGGTCGGGTTCGTCAACGGCTTCATCGTCACGACCTTCGGCATTCCCTCGTTCATCACCACGCTCGCGATGACGACAGTGGCGCGTGGCGGCATCCTGCTCTATACCGGCGGCGCACCCATCAGCGACCTGGGCGACTTCGCCGTGATAGGCCAGGGTTCGGTCGGGCCGGTGCCGATCTCGGTACTGATCCTGATCGCCGTGCTCGCGGTGTCGTGGGTGCTGTTGAATCGCACGCGCTTCGGCCGCTATGTCTATGCAACCGGCGGCAACACGCGCGCCGCGCTGGCCTCCGGCATCAATACGCGACGCGTGACGACGATGGCCTTCGTCTACAGCGGTGTGCTGACCGCGATCGCCGGCATCGTGCTGATGTCGCGGATCAACTCGGGCCAGCCGGCTGGCGGTGTCGGCTACGAGTTCGATGCGATCACGGCCGTGGTGGTAGGCGGGACCAGCCTGATGGGCGGGACCGGCACGATCATGGGCTCGATGATCGGATCGTTGATCATCGGCGTGATCAACAACATCCTCAACCTTCTGAACGTCAGCTCCTACTGGCAGCAGATCGCCAAGGGGCTGATCATCGCGGTCGCAGTGATTCTGGACGTCAAGACCAAGAACGGTCGCGGCAAGCGCGTACGGCGTCCGGCCTGAGATCGGAACCGGACGAGCCGGGTCTCCGGCGTGCAGTGAAGCAGTAAGAGCAGCACTTAAAGCAAGTCGATGTTCAACCCGCAGCAGGTCAGACAACAACGGAGGAGCATATGAAGGTTTGGAAACAAGCGGCGGTAGCGGTATTCGGGCTGGCCGCGCTGGCGACATCGGCCAGCGCGGCCGACAAGAAGTTTGTGATCGGCTATACGAATCTGGCAGACACCGACGTGTTCACGATGAGCCGGAAGACTGCCTTTGCCGACGCGGTCAAGGCGGACCCGGGCCTGAGCGTGGTCTATACGGACGCAAACGGCGACGTGAGCCGCCAGCTCGACCAGATCGACAACTTCATCGCGCAGAAGGTCAACGTGATTATGATCGTGCCGGTCGACTATCGCGGCATCGTTCCCGGTGTCGAGCGGGCCAACAAGGCCGGCATCCCGGTGATCGCGCTCGGCATCCAGTCCGCTAGCGGCAAGTATACGTTCGTCGGTTCGAAGAACTACGATGCCGGCCGCCTGCAGGGCGAGTACTTCGACTCGGTTTTGCCGAAGAATGCGCAGATCCTCTACCTGCAGGGTACGCCGGGCCTTTACCACTCCAAGGAACGCCTGGCCGGCTTCGTGCAGACGCTGGCCAAGCGTCCCGACGTCAAGATCCTGTCGAACCTGCCGGCCGACTACGATCGCGCACAGGGCATGAAGGTTACCGAGGACTGGGTTCAGCGATATCCGAAATTCGATGCGATCGTCGCCGCGAACGACCAGATGGCGCTTGGCGCGCTGGAAGCGCTGAAGACGGCAGGGCGGCTCAAGGGTGTCGCGATCTCTGGCGTTGACGGGACCGCGGACGCGATGCGGGCGATCAAGGCCGGCGAGATGTCCCAGACCATCTTCCAGAACGCGAAGGGACAGGCGCAGGCCGCATACCAGGTTGTCGAAACGCTCAAGAGCGGCAAGCCGGCTCCCGCCGAAGTGATCGTCCCGTTCGAATCCGTGACCCGCAGCAACGTAGGAAATTACCTGAAGTAGGGCAGGCAAGCCGGTGTATTGCCCGATATGCGTCGGCGTATGAGGAACTAAAAAAACATCAATAGATTAGGTATGCAAAGGAGATTTTCGATGGAGACGAAATTACTCAGATTCATGGCCGGTACGGCGCTGTGCGGCGCCACGGCATTAGCGCATGCGCAGAGCAGTGTTACGTTGTATGGAATCGTGGATAACGGCCTGCAATACGAAACGGGTCTGCCCGGCGGCAACCGGCTGTCGGCCGAATCCGGCGGCTGGGGTGAATCGCGCTTCGGCATGCTCGGTAACGAGAACCTGGGCGGCGGCCTGCAGGCCACGTTCCGCCTAGAAGCGCGCCTGAACACGCTGAACGGCTCGGTGGCGAACGGTTCGTTCTTCGAGGGGCAGGCGACCGTGGGTTTGCGACACGACGCGTATGGTGCGATTCGTCTCGGCAATTTCGGGGCGAGCGAGCTGTTGCAGGATACCGGTGAGCTCGATCCGCAGCAGACCAAGAAATATTCGTTCGGCACGCTGGTACGCGGCCGCATGTTCCCGCAGGCCTCGAACGGCATCGAATATACGTCGCCCGATTTCGGTGGTTTCACGGTGAAAGGCCAGTACAACCTCACCAATTCGACCAAATGGAATGCGGGTACGCCGGGCACGGCGCCGGGGCAACTGGGCACGGCCACTGGCTTGGGTAGCTCGCAAGGCCGGGCGGATGGCCTGAAGTTGCAGTACAAGGCGTCGAACGTCGAAGCGCAGCTGATCTATGATGAGATTCGCGATGGCAACGGCAAGTTCAGCAACGTCTATCTGGCCTCGCGCTCGATCTTCGCCGGGGCGTCGTACGGAATCGGACCAGTGACGCTGTATGCGGGCTACGTCCACCTGAGCGCGCCGGACGCATCGAATGCCGGGTATTACGGAACGGGCACGCCGTCGGCACAGCCCGCCGGCGTTTCCTTGCCGACCGCGGTCGACCAGGAGTGGTTCGGCGCGCAATGGGCCGTGACGCCGGCGACAGCCGTCATGGGTGCCGTGTATCACGCCAACGCCAATCACGGTAATGGCAACGGCACGCTGTATACGCTGTCCGGCATCTACTCGCTGTCGAAGCAGACGCGGCTTTATACGGAGCTCGGCTATCTGCGCAACAGCGCGACGTCGAATCTCGGGCTGAACGGCGGGACCTACGGGGCCAACAACGTGAACGATCCGGTCAACGGCAGCGCATCGAACCTGAATCCAGGCTATGGACGCAGCCAGTTCGGCGTGTTCGCGGGAATTGCCACGCAGTTCTGACGCACTGTCCGGTGCAGGAACCCTCTTGTGCGGGCCGTACACGTCGGCCGAAACGGCATGCGACGCGGCGCGCGCAGGAGATCCGAGCAATATCCCGCCGCCGCCGCGCGTTGGCGGCCTTCCGTTTGAGAGGCACGATGAAACCGCTTAAAGTCGGTGTACTGGGCGTGGGCGACATAAGCGACGTCTATCTGCACAATCTTGCGAAATACCCGATTGTCGAGCTTGCCGCAGTGGCCGGTCGCGATCTCGAGAAGGCGCGTGCGAAGGCGGCGGCACACGGCGTCCCGAAAGCGTATCCGGATGCTGCCTCGCTGATTGACGATGTCGGGATCGATATCGTCCTGAACCTGACCACGCCTGACGTGCATGCGGAACTGACGCTGGCTGCGCTGCGCGCCGGCAAGCACGTCTATAGTGAGAAGCCGCTCGCCACGACGTTTGCCGAAGGAAAGGCGCTGTGCGAGGATGCGCGCCGGCGCGGTCTGACGCTCGGTTGCGCACCCGACACGGTATTGGGAGGGCGCCTGCAGACCTGCCGTCAATTGATCGACGAAGGTGTGATCGGGATTGTGCACGGCGCGACGGCATTTGCGGTGAGCCGAGGCCCGGAGTGGTTCCACCCGAATCCCGCTTTCTTGTATCGGCGCGGAGGCGGGCCCTTACACGATATCGGACCGTATTATCTGAGCGCGCTGGTGTCCCTGTTGGGGCCGGTGCGGCAATGCTCGGCGGTCGCAGGCCGGGCATGTTCGGAGCGTGTCGTCGAAAGCGGGCCGCTTTGCGGCATGCGCATTCCGGTCGACGAGCCGACTCACGTGGCCGCCAACCTAGTGTTCGTGTCGGGTGCACTCGTCACCCTGATCGTAAGCTATGACGTATGGGATTCCGAGTTGCCAAGGATGGAACTGTATGGTACGGCCGGCACCTTGTGCCTGAACGACATCGATCCCTGTGACGGGCCGAATCTGTTCGGCGGTGATCTGCTGCTGCGCACGCGCGACGACTACCGGTGGGTCGAGCTGCCTCGCGGCGAAGCTGCACGGCGCCCATGGAAAAAGGTACCGATCGAGCGGCCATTCATCGAGACGAGCCATCGCGAAAACAGCCGTGGCATCGGACTTGTCGACATGGCCATGTCGATTGCCGAGGGGCGTGCGCCCCGTGCTAGCGCCGAGATGGCCCTGCATATCCTTGAGATAATGCATGGCATGCTCGAGTCGGCGGCTAACAACGTGACCTATCCACTTGAAACCCGGATGGAGCGACCGGAGCCAATGTGGCTGCAGTTCCAAGATTGCCTGAGCCATGAACCACTCGAACCGGCCCGCGCCTGAGACGATGCGTCCCGATTGCATGTCCCGCACCGGACTGGCGGGTAATCCGGACGAGTCGCGGCTCGACGGTGCCGACCAGCTATTGTCGCAAATTCGCTCCGAGTACGACGCGCTGAGTCCACGGCTTAAAGCGATTGCCCACTTCATCGATACCCATGCCGATCAGGTCGGCATACTGGATATTCGTAGCGTCGCCGAGCAATGCGGTGTGCATCCGTCGGCAGTTGTGCGCTTTGCTCAGTACTTCGGTCTGTCCGGCTACGCGGACCTGAGGCGGCGGTTTCGTCATCGGATCGGGTTGCCGCGGCCGATGCGGTGGGACGCTAAGGACGTACACGATGAGGCCGCGACCAATGGACTAGAAGGAATGACTGAATCGGTGTTGGCGTCCAGCGTGGCAGCGGTCGCACGTCTGCGCGAATTGCTGGCATCCGAAGACTGGACGCGCGCGCTGGTCATGCTGCGCGATGCCGCTACGATCTGGGTAATGGGAGCGCATCAGGCGTTTCCGGTTGCATCTCATTTGGCGCAGGCCTTGCACCAGACAGAGAAGACGGTCTCCCTCTTCTTGACGGTCGGTGAGATGGATGTCGGCCAAGTGCGCTTGGTGAGGGCGGGCGACGTTTTCGTGGCGCTTGAATTACCCCCTTACAGCGACGAGACGTGCCGTATTGCCAAACTCGCGAAGCTCAATGGCGCTCAGCTGGTCCTGATGACCGACAGTCGCCTGTCACCGCTCGCGCGGGATGCCGATGCCTTGCTGCGGTTGGACGACAGTGCTGTATTCGGATTCCATTCGATCACCGCTGCCTCAACGGCAGTGCAGCTTTTGTTCATGTCGTTGCGTTACGTCGAGCAGTATGGCGATTAGGGCAGGCGTACCAACCTACGCGCGGATTTTTCCGCTTCCGACATGACGTGATCAAAATGGTCGGAACAGCCCGACGATTCGATTGCGACCGGCGATCGCGTTTCTCTAGCTGATGGGCGTGATCCCTCTAGCGCGAAGATTTGCAGACTGCGAGATATAGGCTCTGGTAGTAAAGTCATCACAAGATTGCGATTTTATTCGAAATAGTTATCATTCTCGTTTGGCAAACACATGCTCAATAGGTGTTGTTTGCGGGGTGTTGATTTCCACCGAGTCTTAACCCACCGATTTCATCTAAATCTGACCCACCCCGAGACAGCGTAGTACATCTATTCCGGTGTGGATAACTCTTCGTTACCTGCTGGTTTTGCCGCTCTTTT
>NZ_CADFEC010000043.1:0-40031 GCF_902833195.1 Burkholderia sp. BCC1638 | reverse complement strand
GATGATCGCTCGTTTCGGAAACCGGTGATCAGCGATCACCTTCGACCGAAACGGCCGATCACCATCAATCGGAACCACTGATCACGTTCAACCGAAATCGCTGATCACGTTCGCCGAAATACGCAACCGGCAGCCTGGAGAGACTGGTTTATCCCTTCCAAGCCCTTGATTTCCAAGGATCCAAAGCAAAACTGCGCGCTCCTTGCGGAAGCGCGCAGCCTTGGCAATGCGTGGTGGCGAATCAGGGACTGGAAGCCCGGACCTGCGGATTATGGTTTCGCCCGGTCTGGTTTTCGACAGGACCGGTATGCAGCTCGTCGGTAGGCTAGTCGCGCAAACTTTGTCGTCCAGTCGCAAAACTGTGGCGCCAGTCGCACTTACTTTGGCGCCCTACGGCTGCGGCGCCGTCAAACGTCAATATTCCCCGCCCGCAACGCATTCGACTCGATAAACGCCCGTCGCGGCTCGACATCATCCCCCATGAGGGTAGTAAAGATCCCATCCGCCGCAATCGCGTCTTCGATCTGCACACGCAGCAGACGCCGCACTGCCGGATCCATCGTCGTTTCCCACAGCTGCTCGGGGTTCATCTCCCCCAGCCCCTTATACCGCTGCTTCGAAACGTTCCGTTCAGCATCCGCCAATAGCCACTTCATCGCGCTCTTGAAGTCCGCGACAGCCATGCTGCGCTCACCGCGCTTGATGACCGCACCTTCCCCGATAAGCCCCTTGAACGTATTCGCGGTGGTCACGAGCTGCTGATAATCCGCCGTGTGCTGGAATTCCTGGTCGATGACCGAAACTCGCACGTTGCCGTGATGGGTGCGTTCGACGTGCAGCGCCCGCTGTTCGCGAACCGGATCATACGAAGGCACGACACGCACTTCGTTCTTCAGCGCTTCATCATGCAATGCAGCGTGCAGCGCCTTCGCCGAAGCCTCAGTCGAAGCCTCAGTGGACAGATCGATCACCACCCCATCCATGACCGCTTCCAGCGCGGCCGGGTCATACAACCGGCTCAACCGCTCGATCACGCTCTGCGACAGCAGATACGACCGCGCCAGCTCCCCAAGCGCATCACCGGAAATCGCCGCCGCATTCTCCCCAGGCACCAGCTCCGACCCTTGCAGCGCCAACCGTAGCATATGCGCGTTGAGCTCCACGTCATCCTTCAGATACCGCTCGTCCTTGCCCGCCTTGATCTTGTAAAGCGGCGGCTGCGCGATATACACGTACCCGCGCTCGATCATGTCCGGCAT
This sequence comes from Burkholderia sp. BCC1638, assembly GCF_902833195.1. Lineage (NCBI taxonomy): Bacteria > Pseudomonadati > Pseudomonadota > Betaproteobacteria > Burkholderiales > Burkholderiaceae > Burkholderia > Burkholderia sp. BCC1638. The sequence goes on along the minus strand of NZ_CADFEC010000043.1, from coordinate 38,772 downwards.
CTGGCGATAGAGGAACGTAAGCAGCAGCGTCCGGATGTGCGCACCGTCGACGTCCGCGTCGGTCATGATGATGATGCGGTGATAGCGCAGCTTGTCGAGGTTGTAGTCTTCCTTGCCGATCCCGCACCCAAGCGCGGTCACGAGCGTGACGATCTGCTCCGACGACAGCAGCTTGTCGTAGCGCGCCTTCTCGACGTTTAGCACCTTGCCGCGCAGCGGCAGGATCGCCTGGAACTTGCGATCACGCCCTTGCTTGGCCGACCCACCTGCCGAGTCACCCTCGACGATGTAGATTTCGCACTTGGCCGGATCCTTCTCCTGACAATCCGCGAGCTTGCCCGGCAGCCCAACGCCATCGAGCACGCCCTTGCGTCGCGTCATTTCACGCGCCTTCCGCGCAGCATCCCGCGCCCGAGCAGCCTCAACGATCTTCCCGCAAATGATCTTCGCGTCGATCGGCGTCTCGAGCAGGAATTCTTCCAGCGCCTTCGCCACAACCTCTTCAACCGGCGCACGAACCTCAGAAGAAACCAGCTTGTCCTTCGTCTGCGAGCTGAACTTCGGCTCCGGCACCTTCACGGACAGCACGCACGACAGCCCTTCGCGCATGTCGTCGCCGGTCGTCTCGACCTTCGCCTTCTTCGCGATTTCGTTGTCGGTGATGTACTTGTTGATGACGCGCGTCATCGCGGCCCGCAGGCCGGTCAGGTGCGTGCCGCCGTCGCGCTGCGGAATGTTGTTCGTGAAGCACAGCACGTTTTCGTTGTAGCTGTCGTTCCACTGCATCGCGACTTCGACGCCCACGCCGTCCTTCTCGCCGTTGGCGAAGAAAACCGTCGGGTGCAGGTTGGTCTTCGTCTTGTTGATGTACTCGACGAAGCCCTTCACACCGCCGGCGAACGCGAAATCGTCTTCCTTGCCCGAGCGCAGGTCCGTGAGACGAATCCGCACGCCGTTGTTCAGGAACGAAAGCTCGCGCATCCGCTTCGCGAGGATGTCGTAGTGATACTCGACCGTGCCGAAAATGGTCGGATCGGCCATGAAGTGCACTTCGGTGCCGCGGTTCTCGGTATCGCCAACCACATGCATCGGCGACACTTCCACGCCGTCCACGGTCTCGAGCACGCGGTCCTGCGCGATGCCGCGATGGAACTCCATGAAACGCTTCTTGCCGTCGCGGCGCACGGTGAGGCGCAGCCAGCTCGACAGCGCGTTCACGCACGACACGCCCACGCCGTGCAGGCCGCCGGACACCTTGTAGCTGTTCTGGTCGAACTTCCCGCCGGCATGCAGCTCGGTCATCACGATTTCAGCCGCGCTACGCTTCGGCTCGTGCTTGTCGTTCATCTTCACGTCGGTCGGAATCCCGCGGCCGTTGTCGGTCACGGAAATCGAGTTATCGGCGTGAATCGTCACGTGGATGTCGTTGCAGTACCCGGCCAACGCTTCGTCGATCGAGTTGTCGAGCACCTCGAATACGAGGTGGTGCAGACCGGTGCCGTCAGACGTGTCGCCGATGTACATCCCGGGGCGCTTGCGCACCGCTTCCAGACCTTCGAGGATCTGGATCGACGAGGCGCCGTAGCTGCTGTTATCGGGTTGCGAATTGTGCTGTTCACTCATGGATATCTTCCGGTTCTGCGAGGCCACTCTCGTGGCGGCGCGGTGCGTTTCAGCGAGAGAAATCGCCGGGCCGCTCCAGTTTCCTGGCCCGTCCGAAGCGCCGAAAAGGCGCCAAAGGGACGGGTTGTCGGTTCGCCATAAAAACGCCAAAGGGGCTTGCCGCCCCCTGGTGTGTATCGTGATGTCGAGCGCGTCAGATGCGCATCGGCATCACGACATACTTGAACTCGTCGTTCTCGGGCACGGTAATCAGCGCGCTCGAGCTGGCGTCGCCGAGGCTCACCTGCACGGTGTCGACCTTCAGGTTCGCGAGCACGTCGAGCAGATACGTGACGTTGAAGCCGATGTCGACGGTATCGCCCTGGTAGGCGATTTCCAGTTCTTCCTGCGCCTCTTCCTGATCGGCGTTGGTCGACATGATCTTCAGCTGGCCCGGCGCGATGATGCAGCGCACGCCCTTGAACTTGTCCGAAGTCAGGATCGCCGCGCGCTGCAGCGAACGCTGCAGCTCTTCACGGCCGATCTCGAACGTGTTCTTGTGCGCCTTCGGGATCACGCGCTGGAAGTCGGGGAACTTGCCCTCGACGAGTTTCGACACGAGCTCGACCTGGCCGAACGTGAACTTGGCCTGGGTCTGCGCGATGTCGATGGTGACGGTGTCGTCGATGTCCTCGAGCAGGCGCTGCAGCTCGAGAATCGTCTTGCGCGGCACGATGACTTCCTGGCGGCCGAACGTGCCGCCTTCGAGCTTCATCGACGAGAACGCGAGGCGGTGGCCGTCGGTGGCCACGGCCATCAGCTGGTCGCCGTCGACGACGAGCAGCATGCCGTTCAGGTAGTAGCGGATGTCCTGCTGCGCCATCGCGAAGTGCACCATGCCGAGCAGCTGGCGGAACGACTTCTGCGGGACGGTGAGCGTGGCGCCGAAATCCTTCGCCTGCGCGACGGTCGGGAACTCGTCGGCCGCGAGCGTCTGCAGTGCGAAGCGGCTCTTGCCGGACTGAACGGTGAGGCGCTTGTCGGCGAGCGAAAGCGTGACCTGGCCGTCAGGCATCGCGCGCAGGATGTCGAGCAGCTTGCGGGCCGCGACGGTGGTGGCCACCTGGTCGCCGCCGACGCCGAAATCGGCGCGCGTGGTGATCTGCAGCTCCAGGTCGGTCGACAGGAATGAAACGTCCGGGCCGTTCTTGGTGATCAGCAGGTTGGCGAGGATCGGCAACGTATGGCGGCGTTCGACGATGCCGCTGACCGTTTGCAGCGGCCTGAGGAGTGTGTCTCGTTCGGTCTTGACCAGTTGCATAGAGTTCCTTCGTTGAGTAACGGCCTGCAGCGCAGCAGCCTCGCAGCGCCCCGCCGGCCGGGCTCTTGGCCCGCCACCACCGGGGCGGTCAAACCAGTATTGTGCCTCAAAACCGAACCGCCCCCCTTAAATTGGGGCGGAGGCCGAATTATCAAGCGCGGTGCGCGCGCTCAGCCCTTCAGCGTCTGTTCCAGCACGTGCAGCTCGTGGTTGAGCTGCGCGTCCTTGCTGCGCTCGTCCGCGATCTTGCGCACCGCGTGCAGCACGGTGGTGTGATCGCGCCCGCCGAACAGCTCGCCGATTTCCGGCAGGCTCTTCTGCGTGAGCTCCTTCGCCAGGTACATCGCAATCTGCCGCGGCCGCGCGATGTTCGCCGGACGCTTCTTCGAGTACATATCTGCGACCTTGATGTTGTAGAAGTCGGCGACGGTCTTCTGGATGTTCTCGACCGAAATCTGCCGGTTCTGCACGGTCAGCAGGTCCTTCAGCGCTTCCTTGGTCAGCTCGATCGAGATCTCGCGGCCGTGGAACTTCGAATACGCGAGGATCTTGCGCAGCGCGCCTTCGAGCTCGCGCACGTTCGAGCGCAGGTGCTTCGCGACGAAGAACGCGACGTCCTCCGACAGGTTCACGCCTTCCGACTGCGCCTTGCGCATCAGGATCGCGACGCGCATTTCCAGCTCGGGCGGCTCGATCGCGACGGTGAGGCCGGAGTCGAAGCGCGAGATCAGGCGATCGTCGATGCCCGAGATCTCCTTCGGATACGTGTCGCTGGTGATGATCACCTGCGCCTTGTTCGCGACGAGCGCCTCGAACGCGTAGAAGAACTCCTCTTGCGTGCGCGACTTGCCGGAGAAGAACTGGATATCGTCGATCAGCAGCAGGTCGAGCGAGTGGTAATAGCGCTTGAAGTCGTCAAACGCCTTGCGCTGATATGCCTTCACCACGTCGGACACGTATTGCTCGGCGTGGATGTAGCGGATCCGCGCGCCGGCCTTGTCGAGCAGCAACTGGTTGCCGATCGCGTGGATCAGGTGGGTCTTGCCGAGGCCGACGCCGCCGTACAGGAACAGCGGGTTGTACGAGATGCCGGGGTTGTCCGCGACCTGGATCGCGGCGGCGCGCGCGAGCTGGTTCGCCTTACCCGTCACGAAGTTGTCGAACGTGAGCACGGGGTTCAGCTTCGAACGTTCGTACATCGAATCGGCTTCGCCGCCGTTGGCGGGTGCGGCGCCGGGGCCGGGGCGCCACGTGCGGCGGCCGGCGGCCGCTTCATGCGCGGGCAGGCTCGGTAGATCGATGTCGGCGTCGTCGGCGTTCAGGTGGTGCGCGGCGGCGGCATTCGCGGTCAGGTTGGCGGCGATCGCGGCGACCGTCGCGGCAGGCCCGCTCGGCGCCAGCGGCGCGCGCGGGGCGGCCGCGGCGCCTGCGGGGGCGCTGCGCATGCCGGCCTTCGGATCGAGGACGAACTGGACTTCGATCGGCGTGTTCCAGAATTCGCGGGCCAGATCGGAGATCCGACCCGAAAACTGGCTCTTGACCCAGTCCAGCTTGAAGCGGTTCGGCGCGGCGATGGACAGCGTGTTCGCCGACGCATCGAAGGCCACCGGGGCCAAGGGTTTGATCCACGTCACGTACTGCTGGGGCGTCAGCTCGCGCTCCAGCAGTGCGGAACAGTGTTGCCAGAAATCGTTCATCAAGTAACTGTCGTTTTTTGCATGCACAGCGCGGCTCGCCGGCGCCCTTGTCGCGATTGCGCAACAAGGCCCGAAGCGGTCGTGCGAGCGTGCCTCGGACGCCTGCTCACACAGTGTTGGAGGGGCAGGCGCGGGCCGAAGCGGCGTGCGGGATTCTTGGAGATAAGGCGAGATTCTACCGCCAAACGCGGCCACAGCGGGAGTTATCCACAGGCCGGGATTGTGGGTCGCGGGGCCGGATCGGCGTGGGCCGGAACAGGCGGACGACTCCTAAAGTATTGACCGTCAAGAGAAAAACGGTTTAAATAGCGGGTTCCGCGAAAACCAATCCTGTATTCCCGGCGATTGCGTTCGCCCGAATGCCTCCGGTTAAGGGCACGCGGTCCCCTGAATTTCGACATTCTCGAACAAGTGAGAACATCATGAAACGTACTTACCAACCGTCCGTGACGCGCCGCAAGCGCACCCATGGCTTCCGTGTCCGCATGAAGACGGCAGGTGGCCGCAAGGTCATCAACGCTCGCCGCGCGAAGGGCCGCAAGCGCCTCGCCATCTAAGGCAGGTTGCGCGCTGTGTCCGCCGTCCGCAGTCCTGCGGAAGGTGCCGTCGAGCCGGGTGCGAATCCGTCGCAGACGAAAGCCGCCTTTCCGAAAGCTGCGCGACTTCTGAAAACGGATGAATTTTCATCCGTTTTTCGTTTGCGCCCTTGGCGGCGCTCCGCGCACTTCGTGATCTACGGCAAGCCGACTGGCCAGCCCGCCCGTCTGGGGCTCGTCATCGGCAAGAAGTATGCGCCGCGAGCAGTCACGCGCAACCTCGTGAAGCGGCTGGCGCGCGACGCGTTTCGCCTGCGCCGGGCCGAATTCGCCGGTTACGACCTGCTGCTGCGGCAGCACACGCGCTTCGACAAGAAAGCGCTGCCGAGTGCGGCTTCCGCCCCGCTCGCGGCGATGTGCGCGGCCGAAATCCGCGAACTGCTCGACAGGGCAGTCCGGGAGATCGCGCGCCGGGCGTCGAAGCCCGCGTCCGAGTGACGCATCCGTCCGTGGTGCGGCGTTCGCGCCCGCCCGGCCGGTTTTGACGCGGCGTCGAACGGCGCCGCCCAAGGTATGGAAACGGTATTGATCGCCTTGCTGCGCTTCTACAAGGTTGCCGTGAGCCCGATGCTCGGCAACCGTTGCCGTTTTTATCCTTCCTGTTCGGATTACGCGCGCGAGGCAATCCAGTATCATGGCGCCGCGCGCGGCACGTATCTCGCCGTCAGGCGCGTGTGCCGATGCCATCCGTTTTCTGCGGGCGGCATCGACCTCGTCCCGCCGCCCAACTCCGACACTCGCGCTCGCGGCGAAGCCGACGCGCGGTCCCATCGACTCTGAGACAACGCATGGATATCAAACGCACCGTCCTATGGGTGATCTTCTTCATGTCAGCTGTCATGCTGTACGACAACTGGCAGCGCGACCATGGACGCCCGTCGATGTTCTTCCCGAGCGCCACGCAGACGGCCCCCGCGGCTGCCGGCGGTGCATCGGGCACGGGCGCGACGACGACCGCAGGTGAAGTGCCTGCCGCAGCAGCAGGCGCCGCACCGTCGACGACGGCACCGGCCGCGCAGGCGCAGCTCGTGAAGTTCTCGACCGACGTGTATGACGGCGAAATCGACACGCGCGGCGGCACGCTCGCGAAGCTGACGCTGAAGAAGCAGGGCGACGGCAAGCAGCCGGACCTGTACATCACGCTGTTCGACCACACGGCCGGCCACACGTATCTCGCGCGCTCGGGCCTGCTCGGCGGCGACTTCCCGAACCACAACGACGTCTACACGCAGCTGAACCCCGGCTCGACGTCGCTGACGGGCGACCAGAACACGCTGAAGCTGTCGTTCGAATCGCCGGTGAAGGGCGGCGTGAAGGTCGTGAAGACCTACACGTTCACGCGCGGCAGCTATGTGATCGGCGTCGACACCAAGATCGACAACGTCGGCACGGCACCGGTCACGCCGACGGTCTACATGGAACTGGTGCGCGACAACACGGCCGTCGAAACGCCGATGTTCTCGCATACGTTCCTCGGGCCGGCGGTCTACACGGACGCGAAGCACTTCCAGAAGATCAACTTCAGCGACCTCGACAAGAACAAGGCCGACTTCGTGAACTCCGCCGACAACGGCTGGGTCGCGATGGTGCAGCACTACTTCGCGTCGGCCTGGATTCCGCAGCAGGGCGTGAAGCGCGATATCTACGCTGAAAAGATCGACCCGACGCTGTACCGCGTCGGCGTGAAGCAGCCGGTCGCGGCGATCGCGCCGGGCCAGTCGGCCGACGTGCAGGCACGCCTGTTCGCGGGTCCGGAAGAAGAGCGCATGCTCGAAGGCATCGCGCCGGGCCTGGAGCTCGTGAAGGACTACGGCTGGGTGACGATCATCGCGAAGCCGCTGTTCTGGCTGCTCGAGAAGATCCACGGCTTCGTCGGCAACTGGGGCTGGGCGATCGTGCTGCTGACGGTCCTGATCAAGGCCGTGTTCTTCCCGCTGTCGGCCGCGAGCTACAAGTCGATGGCGCGCATGAAGGAAATCACGCCGCGCATGCAGGCGCTGCGCGAACGCTTCAAGAGCGATCCGCAGAAGATGAACGCCGCGCTGATGGAGCTGTACAAGACCGAGAAGGTCAATCCGTTCGGCGGCTGCCTGCCGGTGGTGATCCAGATTCCGGTGTTCATCTCGCTGTACTGGGTGCTGCTCGCCTCGGTCGAAATGCGCGGTGCGCCGTGGATTCTCTGGATTCACGACCTGTCGCAGCGCGATCCGTTCTTCATCCTGCCGGTGCTGATGGCCGTCTCGATGTTCGTGCAGACGAGCCTGAACCCGACGCCGCCGGACCCGGTCCAGGCGAAGATGATGAAGTTCATGCCGATCGCGTTCTCGGTGATGTTCTTCTTCTTCCCGGCCGGTCTGGTGCTGTACTACGTTGTGAACAACGTGCTGTCGATCGCGCAGCAGTACTACATCACGCGCAAGCTCGGCGGCGGCAAGAAGGCCTGACGCCCGTCGCATACGCGGACGGCCAGCCGCCCGCGATGCACGTAAAAAAGCCGCATGGTTTTTTCCATGCGGCTTTTTTCGTTTCCGGTGGGTGGCGGTGCGGCGGCGTGTGTGGAGGTCGACCGCTTCCGTTCAGGCCTTCTTCGCTTCGATTTTCGGGTCGCTGCCGTAGAACTGCTCGATCAGTTCCTGAACGAGGTAGCGTTGATGTGGCGGCAGTGACTCGATCTTCGACGCGAGTTCGATCGTCTCGGGCGTCGGCGGATAGCGCTCGTCGCGCGGCAGTGGTTGCGGCGTCGGATGTTCGGTCACGCTCGGCGACGGGCCGTAATGCAGCCAATGCAGTTCGACGCGCAACCAGTCGGCGAGCGTTTCGAGTTTGTCCGGCGTCGGAATCGTCCGGCCGGTCAGCCATTTGTGCGCGGTTTGCGGTGAAACCGGCTGGGCGCCATGGTGACGCAGATTGAACCGGTTCGCGAGTTCGGTCGCGCCGGTGATCTTCTCCGGGCTGCGCCTCAAGGCGAATTTCAGGCGTTCCGAAAACGCTGATTTTTCTTCGGGTGTCGGCATGGGGTGATTGTGCAATTCCACCGACGCCTTTCAGACAACCATATAGGCTAAACGTAGCTCATTTGGATGAATCCCAACCTGCCGCGGGCCGTGGCGAGGAATTGGGGGCGCAGCGTCGGGCCAATCCGGCAGGCCTGTTCGTCCGAAATAGACAGTATGGGCGAGCGTGGAATTGATACTCGCCTTAGCTCCGTCGGGATAAATTCGGGCGATTCCGAAACCGACGCGGCGTCCGGTGGCGCGCCGGCCGGCACGCTACAATGCCGGCGTCCCGATGCCCGCACCGTTGCGCGGGCGCATCATTGACCCTCTGTTCACCCGATTCATCCGATTCCCATGCTTGCTACCGATTCCGATCCGATCGTCGCCATTGCCACCGCTGCCGGCCGTGGCGGCATCGGCGTCGTCCGCGTGTCGTTCGGGCGCGGCGGCGAGGCGGCCGCGTTGCCGCTGATCGACGCATTGTGCGGGCAGCGGCTCGCGCCACGCCATGCGAGCCACGTGCCGTTCCTCGACGAGCACGGCGCGCCGCTCGACCGCGGGATCGCACTGTATTTCCCCGCGCCGCATTCGTACACCGGCGAGCACGTGCTGGAACTGCAGGGGCATGGCGGGCCGATCGTGATGCAGCTGCTGCTGCAGCGCTGCCTGGATGCGGGGCGCGGCTTCGGGCTGCGGCTCGCGGAACCGGGCGAGTTCACGCGGCGCGCGTTTCTGAACGACAAGCTGGACCTTGCGCAGGCCGAGGCCGTCGCCGATCTGATCGAGGCGAGCACGGAAGCGGCGGCGCGCTCGGCCGGGCGCTCGCTCGACGGCGCGTTCTCGCGACAGATCCACGCGCTCGTCGAGGATGTGATCACGCTGCGGATGCTGGTCGAGGCGACGCTCGATTTCCCGGAAGAGGAAATCGACTTCCTGGAAGCGGCCGACGCGCGCGGCAAGCTCGCGAAGATCCGCGAGCAACTGGCGCACGTGCTCGGCGACGCGCGGCAGGGCGCGCTGCTGCGCGAGGGGTTGTCGGTCGTGCTCGCGGGGCAGCCGAACGTCGGCAAGTCGTCGCTGCTGAACGCGCTGGCCGGCGCGGAACTGGCGATCGTCACGCCGATCGCGGGCACGACGCGCGACAAGGTCGCGCAGACGATCCAGGTCGAAGGGATTCCGTTGCACATCATCGATACGGCCGGGTTGCGCGAGACGGAGGACGAAGTCGAGCGGATCGGGATCGCGCGGACATGGAGCGAGATCGAGCGCGCGGACGTCGTGCTGCACCTGCTCGATTCGCGCACGGGGATGACGGTGGACGACGAGTCGATCGCGGCGCGATTCCCGGATGGCGTGCCGGTGGTGCGGGTGCTGAACAAGACGGATCTGACCGGCGTGCCGGCGTGCGTCGACCATCCGGCGGCCGAAGGCGACCTGACCGAGGTGCATCTGTCGGCGAAGCGCGGTGACGGGATTGACATGCTGCGCGCGGAGTTGCTGCGGATCGCGGGGTGGCAGGCGGGCGCCGAAGGTGTTTATCTGGCGCGCGAACGGCATTTGATTGCGTTGCGGGCTGCGCAGGAGCATCTCGCGCAGGCGGCCGATCACGCGGAGCAGCGGGCGCAATCGCTCGATCTGTTTGCGGAGGAGCTCCGGTTGGCGCAGGAGCAGCTCAATGCGATTACCGGCGAGTTCACTTCGGATGACCTGCTGGGGGTGATTTTCAGCAGGTTCTGTATCGGGAAATAAACGGCCGCCCAAGGTTGTCCAGGGTCATCCCGCGGCAGTCCGGATCAATCGGCTGATCCGATCCGGACGGCGTCATCGCGGCAGCCGAAGCGGAATGCATCAATCCCAATGGCGATGATGATGGTAATACCCGCCATCACCGTAATACCCGCCACCATCAGGCACCACGATGCAGCCGCTCAACAACACGGCCACGCCGGCAATCAGCAAAAGGGTTTTCTTCATCGCGTTCACCTGCTCGGATTCGACATGAATCCAGCATAGCGAGCGCCGTCAACAGCGGCTGTAAGCGATCGTTTCCCGGTGCCGCAATCCGTAACGGCGGATTATTCCGGTCACAATGACCGTAACAAATCGCCAATCCGCAGACGTTTTCACGCCACGACGACGCAGTTTCGCCCCGCATCCTTCGCGTGGTATAGCGCGGCATCGGCAGCTTCGATCAATGCATCCGGCGTCGACAGATCCTCGGCCGACACCGTCGCGCAACCGACGCTGACACTCACGCGCCCCGCCGGCGACGAAGGCATCGGGAGATCGAGCCGCAGCACCGCTTCGCGCGCTTCCTCGGCAACGACCCGCGCACCGCGCGCGCCGGTGTTCGGCAGCACGATCGCAAACTCCTCGCCGCCGTAGCGCGCGACGATATCGGCGGGACGTCGCACCGCACCGGCCAGCGCATTCGCGACGGCGATCAGGCATGCATCGCCCTTCACGTGACCGAACGCGTCGTTGTAGGCCTTGAAGTGATCGACGTCGACCATCAGCAGCGACAACGGCTCGCTTTGCCGCCGCGCCTGCAGGAACAGCGTATGGAAATGATCGTTGAAGTGGCTGCGGTTGAACGCGCCGGTCAGCCCGTCGCGCGCGGACGAACGAACCAGCGTCGCATGTGCTTCGAACAGCTGCTGATACAGCTTCGTCACTTCCCACGCGAGCACGCACACCAGCACGCCGGGCGTGAACATGCTGAACACGCGCGCGAGATACCAGCCGACGGTGAAGCGGTTCGTGGTCAGCAGGTTCAGCGTCGTGTCGGTGAGGCCGGCGAGCACCGCGATCGCGACCCACAGGTCGAGCGTCGTGCGCAGCCGGCCGGCGGCCAGCACGGCGACGAGCGCGAGCGCATTGAGGATCCATACGACCAGCGCGATCCCGTTGACGGGCAGCTCGGCCGTGTCGGCCGGCGGATGGAACGCGGGCGGCAGTGCCACGTTCAACGCGAGCATGCACAGCAGCGCGGCCGCGACGGCCGGGCCGCCAACCAGCGCGAACGTCCACAGGCGCGTCTGCGCGGCGCCGACCGGCGCCCGCGTGAGTCGCTCGCGCGCGAGCAGCGCGGCCATCACGAAGCAGGGAAAGCCGGCATGCCAGAAGACCCACATCCACGCGGCACTCTGCGGACGCGCGCCGAACAAGCCCTGCGGCGCGAACACGCCGGGAAAGGTGAGCAATTGCAGCGCGACGGCGAGTGCGGTGAATGCATAGGCACCGCCGAGCGCACCGAGCACGGGCTGGCGGGTGACGGTGAACTGCGCGCCGAGGAAGAAGGCGGCGATGCTCGCGGTGGTGAACACGGTCAGCGCGCACATCGGCATGAACGGCTCGACGACCGGCAGCGCGACGTTCGCGTGCGGCACGGCGATCCCGAGCGCGAGCACGATGACGAGCGCCGTCAGCGCGCCGAACCAGAGCTGCCGACGCGACGTGTGCTGGATCAGAATGCCTTCCATGGATTCCCCCGGGCGCTCGTGCGGTCATGCCCGGTCTTGGCGCCGGGCAGCATACATCCGGCCGCGATGCGACCGGTGCGCCCGATCCTATCGCGTTATTCGCGCGCGCTCAAATCCCGAGGCCGGGGCCGAAGTTGCCGGCGACCCAGCGCGTGACGGCATCGACGTCCGCATAGTCCTGTTCGGGCAGGCCTTCGAGCATCGACAGCACTTCGTTGCTCGCGCCGGCGTCGCGCGCGGCGTCGACGATCGCATCCTTGTTCGCCGGGTAGCGGACGGCGGCCAGCACGTCGGCGATCTGCAGATCGATCGCTTCGCCGGGGATATCGTGCGGAGGGAGGGCGGATTTGTCGTTCACGTCGGCGTCTCGCTGGTTGAGCGGGAATCGGTTCTTCGCGGAAGGGGCCCCCGTTCGGTTCGGGGCGACCGGCCCGGACGGAGTGCCTGCGGGGATGGCGATCGACTCAGTGCCCGCGCCGCACGCGGCGCCACGGATGCTTCCAGTCGATATGCGGTGCGTTTTCGTCGCGCGGATGCTGGCGCCGATGTTCCTGCCACAGTTCGTCGGAGAACAGCGCAGCCACGATCACGAGTGGCAATACGAGAAAGATGCCGAGTATGACTTGCTCGATCACGATAGCCTCCTTGCGGTGGCAGGAACCCTTGCTCCCATTCTAGGCTCTGAACTTCGCCCGCGGACAACTTCTTGCAGCGCGGAACGCGCCTCGTTCGCGGCACCGCCGCACGGACGCTTCACGCGCACGCGGGCATCAAAAAGGACACGAACATGCAACTCCAGAACGACAAGCACTCGCTTGCACTGCGGCCGCTGGAGCGCCAGGACCTGCGCTTCGTTCATGAGCTGAACAACGACGCGAAGATCATGCGCTACTGGTTCGAGGAGCCATACGAAACCTTCTCCGAGCTGTCGCAACTGTATGACCGCCATGTGCACGACCAGCGCGAGCGCCGCTTCGTCGCGGTCGATCCGCAAGACGAACTGGTCGGCCTCGTCGAGCTGATCGAGCTCGACTACATCCACCGTCGCGGCGAGTTCCAGATCATCATCGCGCCTCAATGCCAGGGGCGCGGCTACGCGGGCCAGGCGACGCGCCTCGCGATCGAATATGCGTTCAAGGTGCTGAACATGCGCAAGGTGTACCTAATCGTCGATACGTCGAATGCGGCGGCAATCCACGTATACGAGAAATGCGGATTCCAGCACGAGGCGGAATTGAAGGAAGAATTTTTCGGAAACGGCGCGTATCACAACGCTTATCGCATGTGCATCTTCCAGCGCGATTATTTCGAGCGGCCGCAATCGGTCTGAATAAAGCCGGGTAAAAAGAGTGGCGAAGACGCCCTGCGGCCACGCGCTGCGGGGCGCTCGACCCATTCTGGAAAATACGGGTAAATACGAGTGCGCTTATACCTGGCATTTTTCTTGTATCAGGTAATTCCGGTGCCGCACTGCGGTAAATTCATATCGTTTCGGATGACTTTATGTGCAATGCATCAAAACGATCTCGATATCGAAATGAATTATCCAAACCGTTCAATCGGCGTATTGCGATTTCGCTGACAGTCTTGCTGGACAGCACTTTGCGCCCGGCGGCGCGGGCAAATTCACCCGAAGGCAGGTAACACCGCGTGCGCGCGGCAAGCAAAAAATCGGGGGCGCGCAGGGTGCGACAATTCGCCGCTATTGCGATCGCACAACAAATGTGCTTGATATCGCTTGCCGGTCTTCTAAAGTGAAAAACGCGGGTTCACGATCACCTTTAAACACATAGCTAACCGAGCCTGATGCCCGCAAGCCTGGAGACAGAACATGATGAAACGTACCGGTGTCCTCTTTGCCCTTGTCGGCGCATTTTCCGTGGTGTCGATCGCCCAGGCGGGCGGCGATGCGGCTGTCCAGCCGAAGCAGGAAATCCAGCTGACGAAGAATGCGTGGGGCTGTCTGTCGAAAGACAATCTGGACTCCGTACTGAGTCACGAGCGTGACGGCAAGTCGCAGGCGAAGCAGCAGTATTTCGACGACTACCGTTGCCTGTCGGTGCCGGAAGGCCAGCGTTTCCGCGTGGTGTCGGTCGATCAGGGCGACGTCCAGTTCGTCAGCGCCGACAACAGCGACCAGCAAGGCCTCTGGACCGATTCGCGCTTCGTCAAGCAGTAACCCGCACGCGCATCTCTCGCACGCGCACGCCGGCCGGAACCGCCGGCGGCGCGGCACGAACGCGGCCCGGCCGATGCCGGGCCGTCGTGCTGTGGAGCGTCCGTCACGCGCCGGGCGCCGCGCATTCGGTATCATCACGGCCCGACCGAACCGAATGCCCGCCCCGGGCCGTATCCGCATGGCGCTGAAATCCACGATCTACAAAGCCGAGCTGCAAATCGCCGACATGGATCGGCACTACTACGCCGATCACGCGTTGACGGTCGCCCGTCACCCGTCGGAAACCGACGACCGGATGATGGTGCGCATCGTCGCGTTCGCGCTGTTCGCGCACGAGCGTCTCGAATTCTGCAAGGGGCTGTCGGACGTCGACGAACCCGATCTGTGGCAGAAGGACCTGACGGGCGCGATCGACGTGTGGATCGAGGCTGGTCAGCCCGACGAACGGCGCATCTCGAAGGCGGCCGGCCGCGCCGGGCAGGTCACGGTGATCGCGTACGGCGGCAAGACCTCGGACATCTGGTGGCAGGGCGTGCGCAGCAAGGTGGAGCGACTGCGCAACGTCCAGGTGCTGTCGCTGGCCGACGGTGTCGCGGCCGCGCTGGGGCGTCTCGCCGAGCGTACGATGCGCCTGCAGTGCACGGTCCAGGACGGCGCCGCCTGGATCTCGAGCGCCGATCACGATCCCGTCGCGGTCGAATGGACGGTCCTGAAGGCGCGCGCCGACGCGTGACGGCCGGCGCTCAGCCGAGCGCGGCGGGCGGCCCCTTGAATTCCAGCATGTTCCCTTCGGGATCGAACAGATAGATCGACGGCCCGTAGCCGCCGGCGCCGTAACGTTCGGCGGGGGCGCCGGGGCGCGCGCCATGCGCGGCGAAATGCGCGATCAGTGCTTCGGGGTCGAATGGCTCGACGCGCAGGCAGAGATGGTCGAGATTGCGGCCGGTGCCGGGTGGGCCGCTGTCGGGACGGTCGATCGGGCCGCCAACCGACAGCAGGTCGATCAGCGCGTCGCCGGCGCGCAACTGTACAAGGCCCAGGTCGGGTTGTTCCTTCTCCACGTGGCAGCCGACGGCATCGCAGTAAAAGTGCGTCATCGCAGCCATGTCGGTCACGCGTAGCACGACGTGATCGATCGCGCGGATGGTCGGTTTCATGAGCGGGCACTCCTTCGCGGATGGCGTGCACTGAGTGTAGACCGCGCCGGCGACATATGCGGGAACGCGGCACGATCGACGGACGAAAAAAAGCCCGTTCACGCAGAGCGGAACGGGCTTAATCCATATCAGGAGGAGACATGGAGGAGACAGTTCCAACTATACACACGGCGATGGTGCGTTGCAATATTCCGAGTGTAAAAAATGGTCAGGACGGCGATTTGTCGCATCCGCACTGCAGCAAAATGGTGACGCGATGATGACGAAAGCGGCGTCCACGCAGCGCTTGCGCGGCTTTTCATCCGATTGAACGGTTTCGATGCGCGTCCGATTGTGTCCCCGATTTCGCCGGCGCGAATCACAGAGCAAGATTCAGGGCGCGACGGCCCATGCCGATGTCTAGAGTAGGCACCATCTACACTGGAGAGTGCGAGGTTCAGATGAAAACCGCCTATTCGACCGACGATGCCCGCTGGGGCGCCGTGACCGCCCGCGATCCGCATGCGGACGGCGCGTTCTTCTATGCCGTGCGCACGACCGGCGTGTTCTGCCGCCCAAGCTGCGCATCGCGACTGCCGCGGCGCGAGCACGTGTCCTTCTTTGCCGATCCGGCCGCCGCCCGCGCGGCCGGCTTCCGCCCGTGCAAGCGCTGCCAGCCGGAAGGGCTGCCGCGCGAGCTCGAGATCGTCAATCGCGCGTGCGCGGTGCTCGACGCGCATCCGGAGCGGCTCACGCTGCAGCAGCTGAGCGATGCCGTTCACGTGAGCCCGTTCCACCTGCAGCGGTTGTTCAAGCGCGTGGTCGGCGTGTCGCCGCGGCAGTATCAGGCCGCGCAGCGCGGTGCCGCATTGCGCGAGGCGCTGCAAAGCGGCCAGCCGGTCACGCAGGCGGCCGTCGACGCGGGGTTCAATTCGCCGTCGCGGCTCTACGCATCGGTGCCGCGCGAGCTGGGGATGGCGCCGTCCGCGTTCCGTCGTCAGGGCGCCGGCCTGCGGATCGATTATGCGACCGCGTCGACGCCGCTCGGCACGGTGCTCGTTGCCGCGACCGAACAGGGCATCTGCCGGATCGCGTTCGGCGACGAACCGGCATCGCTCGTCGGCGAACTGAAGGACGCGTTCGCGCGTGCCGAGCTGGTCGAATCGCCGTCGCGGCTCGCGCCGTTCGTCGCGCAGATCCGCGCGTATCTGGACGGCACGCGGCACGCGTTCGACCTGCCGCTCGACATCGCGCCGACCGCGTTCCAGCAGCGCGTGTGGGAAGCGCTGACGCATATCCCGTACGGCGAGACGCGCAGCTATTCGGAGATCGCCGAGGCGCTGGGCGCGCCGCGCGCGGTGCGGGCCGTCGCATCGGCCTGTGCGTCGAACCCGGTCGCGCTCGCGATCCCGTGCCACCGTGTCGTGCAGAAGGGCGGCGCGCTCGCCGGATATCGCTGGGGCGTGCGCCGCAAGGCGACGCTGCTCGCGTCCGAGGCGCGCCATGTGCGCGACGATGAAACCGAAGCCGTTGCGGAGGGCAACGCAGTTTGAGCATCGACAAAACCACGATGACGTCGATCGCGGACGGCGGCCACGTGCCGCCGTCCGCGCAGATGGCGTTGCGCTTCAAGGCGCCGTACGACTGGGCGCGCGTGCTGCGCTTCTTCAGCGGACGGGCGATTCCGGGTGTCGAACAGGTCGTCGACGGCATGTATCGCCGGATCGTCGACCTGAACGGCGACGCGGGCAGGCTCACCGTCACGAAGCATCCGCGCCGGCAGTGCCTGATCGCGACGCTCGAAGGGGCGGCCGCGCGGCATGTCGACGATGCATTCGCGCACCGCGTCGCATCGATGTTCGACCTCGGCGCCGACCCGGCCGCGATCGGCGGAGGGCTCGCGCGCGACCCATGGTTCGCGCCGCTCGTCGAGGCCGCGCCGGGGTTGCGCGTCCCGGGCGCCTGGTCGGGGTTCGAGCTTGCGGTGCGCGCGATCGTCGGGCAGCAGGTGAGCGTGAAGGCGGCGACGACGATCGTCGGCAGGCTCGTCCAGCGGGCCGGCGAGCGCGTCGTGCACGACGACGGCATGGCGGCGCCGGACGGCGCCCCCGCGTGGCGTTTCCCGACGCCGCATGCGCTCGCCGCATGCGATCTGGAGAAGATCGGGATGCCCGGCAAGCGGGCCGCCGCGCTGACGGGCATGGCGCGCGCGGTGGCGGCCGGCCACGTGCCGCTCGATCCCGCGCAGGCCGATCTCGCGACGCTGCGCCGCGCGTGGCTCGACCTGCCCGGCATCGGCCCGTGGACCGTCGAATACATCGCGATGCGCGCGTGGCGCGACCCGGACGCGTGGCCGGCGTCCGATCTGGTGCTGATGCAGTCGATCGCCGCGCGCGATCCGTCGCTCGACCGGCTCGCGAGCCAGAAAAGCCGAACCGAAGGCTGGCGGCCGTGGCGCGCGTATGCGGCGCTTCATTTGTGGAACGACGTGGCGGACCGGGCCGGCGGCGCGCGCGGCGGATGACGGTCGCCGCCGCAGGCCGGCGGGTGCGACCGGGCAGGGCCGCGACGCAACCCGCAAGGGGCGTCACGCCGGCAGTGATCGGTCGGTGATCCTCACGGTTGCGACGTTTGACGGCGATGGGCGATCAACCCGCTCCAGTGTCCGTCGCTCCGGCGCGGACGATCGACCCGGCCGTGACGACGATGCATCGCGGGTTCGGCAGAACTGGGTTGCACCTGATGGCGCTGCCGTGCTCGTCGCTCACGTTCCTTCCGACGAATGTCGCGTGATCGCCGCGTCCGTCGGCGCCGACGACGGCCGGCTGTGCACGTGGCGTTCGCGGCCATCGGCCCGCCAGACGGCCCGCAGCGGCCGGCGCGCACCGCCCGGCGCCACCTCAAGCGCGTGTGACGGCGAGATGTTAAAGTGCCCGCTACCAACGAAGCGACCAATAATCCAGCCGGCCGCGTGCGGCATTCCGCGCGCGGCCGTCACGCACTTGCGTCTCCATGTCGAACACCATGACTCACCGCCAGTCCGAACTGCTGCTGAATCGTCTCGAAGCGCTGAGCTCGGGCCCGACGCGGCAGCATCTGCCCGACGGCCTGCGCGGCATCGAAAAGGAAAGCCTGCGCGTGACGCGCGACGGGATGATCGCGTTCACGCAGCATCCGCGCGCGCTCGGTTCGGCGCTCACGCACCCGTCATTGACGACCGACTATTCCGAAGCGCTGATCGAACTGATCACGCCGGCGGAAGGCGACGCGTCGGTCACGCTCGAACGTCTCGACGATCTGCACCGCTACGTGTATGCGTCGCTCGGCGACGAGATGCTGTGGAACGACTCGATGCCGGGCCTGCTGCCGGCCGATGATGAAATTCCGATCGCCGACTACGGCACGTCGAACATCGGCCGCCTGAAGACGGTGTACCGCCGCGGCCTCGCGTATCGCTACGGCCGCACGATGCAGTGCATTGCCGGCATCCACTACAACTATTCGCTGCACGAGGAAGTGTGGCGGCGCCTGCATGCGGAAGAGGGCTCGACGGCCACGCTCGTCGATTACCAGTCGGAGCGCTATCTCGCGCAGATCCGCAACTTCCGTCGCCGCAGCTGGCTCCTGATGTACCTGTTCGGCGCATCGCCGGCGCTCGACGCGAAATTCCTGCGCGGCAAACCGCACAAGCTCGACGCGTTCGATGCCGATACGCTGTACCGGCCGTACGCGACGAGCCTGCGGATGAGCGACCTCGGTTACTCGAACACGACCGCGCAGGCCGCGCTGCACGTCGACTACAACACGCTGCCCGGCTATCTCGATGCGCTGTCGAAGGCCGTGAGCGAGCCGTATCCGCCGTACGAGGCGATCGGCACGCATCGCGACGGCGAGTGGATCCAGATCAACACGAACGTGCTGCAGATCGAGAACGAGTTCTACTCGACGATCCGGCCGAAGCGCGTCACGTATTCGGGCGAGCGTCCGCTGCATGCGCTCGCGTCGCGCGGCGTGCAGTACATCGAAGTGCGCTGCCTCGACATCGATCCGTTCGAGCCGACCGGCATCGCGCTGGAGACGGCGCGCTTCATCGACGCGTTCCTGCTCGCCTGCGCGCTCGACGAAAGCCCCGCGCTCGACTGCGACGCGTACAAGGAAGCGAATGAGAACTTCGGCAGCGTGACGATGGAAGGGCGCAAGCCGGGGCTCACGCTGGTGCGCGACGGCCAGCCGGTCACGCTGCAGGCGTGGGCGGACGACTTGATGGCCGATATCGAAACCGTCGGGCGCCGTCTCGACGAGATTCGCGGCGGCGACGAGCATGCGCGTGCGATCGCCGCGCAGCGCGAGAAGCTCGCCGATCCGGAGCGCACGCCGTCGGCGCGCGTGCTGCGCACAATGCGCGAGAACGGGCAGTCGTTCCTCGCGTTCGCGCTCGCGCACAGCGAAGCGCATGCCGCGCATTTCCGCGCGAACCCGCCATCGGCGGAGACGATGCGCGCCGAGCAGGCGCTCGCGGCGAAGTCGCTGGCCGAGCAGGCCGAGCTGGAAGCGAAGGAGGCCGGATCATTCGACGCGTTCGTCGCGGCCTATCGTGCCTATACGCTGAACCGCTTCAGCGTGTGATGGCCGTCGCCCGCTGCGCGTCGCGCGGCGGGCAGGCCGGCTGCTGGCCGGATGGTTGCGCGGTCATGCGCCCGGCCCGGTTTCAGCCGCTTCAGTGATGCGCGTACGTGTCGCGATCGACCACGCGCGGCAGCGCCGGCTTTCCTGATTCCACATTCGCATGGCCGTCGCTGCCGTGGCCGGCCGCGTCGCGCGCTTGGGCTGCGCGCTGAATGATCGCCTGCATGTTTTGCGGAAAGTCGGGACCGCTGGCGAGACTCGGCCGATAGCCGGCGGCCTGCAGTTCCGCGAGTTCCTGGCGAACTTGCGCGCGCGTCAGCGTCGACGCGGCCTGCGCTTGAGCCTGGGCGGCGACGGCCGAGCCGATCAGCACCAACGCGTACGCCGCAAGTTTCATGGTCTTCATCGTGTTTGCTCCGTGAGGGTTCCGGAGCCGCGCCTTCGTCGGCACGGACGGAATCGATGCAGCGAGTCTAGGCTTCGGATGCCAAACGAAACACCCTGCGTCCCGTCAGTCACCTTTGCCGGTTGAGCAACATTGCGCTGGCGGCCGGCGGGCGCGCGCGTCAGCGGGTCGCCAGCGGCCGTTCAGCGTGCGGCGAACGCCGTGTATCGGCACCGCGCGCATCGGGGTTGCCCTCCTTGTAGAAGCGCGATGCGCCTCCTAACCTCTTTTAAGCGACCGATCGGTCGGCGTTGCGGCATGGTTGCATGCGCAAGCGCCGGATGATCGTTGCGGCCGTGGAACGGACGTTTGAACGGGATCGAGGTGTGCGCAGCCGTTGATGCGCGAGCCCCGGTCGACCGCGAAGCATGGGACCTGAGTAAGCGCTAAAGCGCTAACTCCGGTCGACAATGGAGACAAGATGAATCCCACCGCAGCCCTGCCGCCCGGCATCCTGTTCGCGCAGCCGTTGACGCCCGTCGCCAACTCGCTGTTCCTGTCGTTTCTCGTCGCCGTGATCCCGATCGCGGTCGCACTGATCGCGCTCGGCGTGCTGCGCCGGCCCGCATGGCAGGCGTCGCTCGCCGGCCTCGTCGCCGGCCTCGCGGTCGCGATCGGCGCGTGGGGCATGCCGGCCAGCCTCGCGTTCGACGCGGTCGGCGCCGGCATGGCGCTCGCGGTCGTGCCGGTGATGTGGATCGTCTTCAACGCGCTGCTGCTGTACAACATCGCGGTGAAGTCGGGCCGCTTCGACCAGTTCCGGCAGTGGATGCTCGACAACCTGCCCGACGACCGCCGCCTCGTGCTGCTCGTCGTCGCGTTCTCGTTCGGCTGTCTGCTCGAAGGGATCTCCGGGTTCGGCACGCCGGTCGCGATCACCAGCGCGCTCTTGATTGCGCTCGGCTTCCCCGCGCTCGAAGCGCTCACCTACACGCTGCTGTTCAACACGGCGCCGGTCGCGTTCGGCGCGCTCGGCGTGCCGATCACCGTGCTCGGCGCGGTCACGTCGCTGCCGCCCGCGACGCTCGGCGCGATGGTCGGCCGGCAACTGCCGTTCTTCGCGCTGCTGCTGCCGTTCTACGTGGTCGGCGCGTACGGCGGCCTGCGCTCGATTGCGAAGCTGTGGCCCGCGCTGCTCGTGTCGGGCGGCAGCTTCGCGATCGCGCAGTTCGTCACGTCGAATTTCCTCGGCTATCAGCTCACCGACGTGCTGTCTTCACTCACGTCGCTGATCGTCACGATCGGCTTCCTGCAGGTGTGGAAGCCGCAGCCCGATCCGCAATTCGCGCTCGCGCGCAGCGTGCCCGCCGCGGCCGGCGCCGCGCGCGCGGGCTTCGGCGGCTGGCTGCCGTGGATCGTCGTGTCGGTGGTCGTGATCGTCTGGGTGCACGCGAACGTCGCGGCGATCGGCGACGTGAAGATCAAGTGGCCGGGCCTGCACAATACGGTGTTCGTGTCGCTGTATCACAAGCCGTATGCGGCGATCTGGGACTTCCAGCCGCTCGGTACCGGCACCGCGATCCTCCTGTCGGCGATCATCACGGCCGTGCTGACACGCACCGGCGTCGGCGCGTTCTTCGAATGCGTGGTCAAGACGTGGCGGCAGACGTGGATCGCGATCGTCACGGTGATGATGATCGTCGGGCTCGCGTATCTGCTGAACTATTCGGGCATCAGCTACACGCTCGGCACCGGCGTCGCGTCGACCGGCGCGCTGTTTCCGCTCGTGTCGGCGTCGCTCGGCTGGATCGCGGTGTTCCTGTCCGGCAGCGACACGTCCGGCAATGCGCTGTTCGGCAACCTGCAGGTGGTCGCCGCGAGACAGCTCGGCTTCGATCCGGTGCTGATGGCCGCGACCAACTCGTCGGGCGGCGTGATGGGCAAGATGATCTCGCCGCAGAACATCGCCACGGGCGTGTCGACGACCGACCTGAAGGGGCAGGAAGGCGTCGTGTTCGCGCGCACGTTCTGGCACAGCGTGATCCTCACGCTGCTGCTCGGCGTGCTCGTGTTCCTGCAGCAGCACGTGTTCACGTGGATGATTCCGGCGCTGCCGA
Source organism: Burkholderia sp. BCC1638 (assembly GCF_902833195.1). Lineage (NCBI taxonomy): Bacteria > Pseudomonadati > Pseudomonadota > Betaproteobacteria > Burkholderiales > Burkholderiaceae > Burkholderia > Burkholderia sp. BCC1638. The sequence continues at coordinate 16,635 of NZ_CADFEC010000043.1, read as the reverse complement.
AGTAGCGCACGGCGGGAAGCAAGAAGGCAGGCACGAGGAAAACAACGAGGGAAGGCGCGGAAAAAGCGCCGGAAAAGTACGGGGAATGTGCAGGGAAGTGCGACGGGAAATGCGCGAAACCGGTGAACGCGGAGCGGCTCAGCACGCGCTCACCGGCCGCGTCGCGTGCGTTGACTCGTGCGTCGCGGCCTGCGCCGGCAGGATGCACGCGAGGAACGCATCGATCGCGGGGCTCTGGCGGCGCGCCTTCAGGTAGTACACGTATTCGTCGATCGTCGTGTCGACGCCGCGCAGCGCGACGACGCGCAAGTCCGGATGACGCTCGGCCTCGCCGCGCGGAAACAGGCTGCCGCCCACGCCATGCAGGATCGCCTCGCGGATCGCTTCGCGGCTGCCGATCTCGGCGACCGACGTGGCCGCAACGCCGGCCGCCGCGAGGATCGTCTCCGTGCAGCGGCGCGTGACCGATCCTTCCTCGCGCATCAGCAGCCGCACGTCGGCGAGCTGCGCGGCGTCGATCGCGTCGAAGCGCGCGAGCGGATGGTCGCGATGCACGACGAGCACGAGCGGATCGGTGGAGATCACCTTGCGTTCGAGGCCGTCCGCGTCATTGCGCTGCGACGACACCGCGAGGTCGATGCGGAATTCCTGCAGCGCCTGCAGGATCTCCTCGGAATTGCCGATCCGGCACGTGAGGGCGATCGACGGATGCGCATGCGAGAAGCGGCCGACCGCATCCATGATGTAGTACGGCCCGGTCGCGCCGATCCGCAGATGTCCTTCGAACAGGCCGCCGACGTTGCGCAGCATGATGTCGGCCTGCGCCTCGAGCGCGATCATCTTCTCGACGAGCGGCAGCAGCTCGATCCCTGTCTCGGTGACTTCGAGCTTGCGGCCGCTGCGATAGAACAGCTCGACGCCGTACAACTGCTCGACCTGCCGGATCTGCGCGGCGATCGTCGGCTGGCTGACGCCCAGGTGGCGCGCGGCGCGCGTGATGCTGCCCTGCCGGACGGTCGCGTGGAACGCCTTCAGCTGATCGAACACGACTCGGCTTCTCCCCCCTCTTCATCGCGCGTCAGCGTAGCGCAGGCATGTGTCGGCCGGATGAAAGGCGCACCGGGCGCCGCTTCGAAAAAAAGCTGGGGGTGAGCGCAAGAAACCTGCTGGAACCGGTCACGGCCGGGACACGCCGGTGCGGACTAATAACGGCAACGCACCGACCGCCGGCCCCGCTCGACCGGCGCCACCCTTACCGACCCACAGGATCCTCTTCATGTCCGCCACCAATCGACGCGATTTCCTGCGCCTCGCCGCCCAGTCGGCTGGCGCGATGGCCGCCTACGCCGGCTTCCCGCCCGCGATCCGCAACGCACTGGCCATGCCGGCCGCCTATCGCACCGGCACGATCCGCGACGTCGAACACGTCGTGATCTTCATGCAGGAAAACCGCTCGTTCGACCATTACTTCGGCGGGCTGCGCGGCGTGCGCGGCTTCAACGACCCGCGCCCGCACCTGCTGCCGAACGGTGCGCCGGTGTGGCAGCAGCCGCCGGCGTCGGTGTTCACGAAGAACTACCATTCGCGCGGGCTCGACCCGTCCGCGCCGTACGTGCTGCCGTTCTACCTCGATCCGAAGCAGACGACCGAATTCCAGCCGGGCACCAACCACGGCTGGAGCAGCGGCCACCTGTCCTGGAACAACGGCCAGTGGGACCAGTGGGTGAACCAGAAGCAGGACGTGCTGACGATGGGCTACCTGAAGCGCCAGGATCTCACGTACCACTACGCACTGGCCGACGCGTTCACGATTTGCGACTCGTACTTCTGCTCCGCGCACGCCGACACGGCACCGAACCGCATCTATCTGTGGACCGGCACGATCGACTCGCGCAACGTGTACGGCGCGCAGCCGAACGGCCCCGGTATCGGCGAGCGCAACAACACGAACGGCTACACGTGGACGACCTACGCGGAACGTCTCGAGAACGCGAAGATCAGCTGGAAGGTGTACCAGGGCGGCACGGGCATTCCCGGCGACCCGACCGATAACTACACCGACAATTCGCTGATGTTCTTCAAGAAGTTCCAGGTGAAGGAAGGTGCGAGCGGCCCGCTGGTCGACAAGGGCGCGTCCGACCACACGCTCGCCGAGCTTAAGGCCGACGTGCAGGCGAACCGGCTGCCGCAGGTGTCGTGGATCGTCGCGCCGTACAAGTACAGCGAGCACCCGCAGGCGTCGCCGACCGACGGCGCGTTCTACATCAACATGGTGCTCGAGGCGCTGACGTCGAACCCCGAAGTGTGGGCGAAGACGGTGTTCATCCTCAACTACGACGAGAACGACGGGCTGTTCGACCACGTCGTGCCGCCGGTGCCGCCGGTCACGAGCGGCGTGGGCGGCCAGGGCATCGTGTCGTCGAACCTGCTGTCGAACCTCGGCGACGAACTGCTCGACCTGAACAAGTATCCGGGCGAGATGAGCCCGCTCGTGCCGGGCGCGGACCCGGGCGGCATCCAGCCGATCGGCCTCGGGCCGCGCGTGCCGCTGATCATCATTTCGCCGTGGACGAAGGGCGGCTGGGTCTGCTCGGAGACGTTCGACCATACGTCGGTGCTGCGTTTCCTCGAAGCGCGCTTCGGCGTGCAGGAGCCGAACATCAGCGCGTGGCGCCGGTCGGTCTGCGGCGACCTCACGTCGGCGTTCGACTTCTCCGCGCGGCCCGATACGCGCACGGTGAGCTTCACGGTGCCGCAGCACATCGCCACCGCCGGCCAGGCGTACCAGGTGCCCGCGCAGCAGTCGATGCCGGCGCAGGAGCCCGGCACGCGTCCGGCGCGCGCGCTGCCTTACGAACTGTTCGTGCATGCCCGCGTGAACGGTCGCGACGACAGCGTATCGCTCGATTTCGCGAACTCGGGTGACGCGGGCGCCGCGTTCTACGTGTACGACCGCCGCAATCCGGCGACGCCGCCGCGCCGCTACGCGGTGTCCTCGCACGACCGCTTCGCCGATACCTGGAGCACGTCGGCCGCGCGCGGCGACTACCATCTCGCCGCCTATGGCCCGAACGGCTATCTGTGCGAATTCCAGGGCAACACGCGGCTGGCCGCGGACGGCCGCGACGCGAACCCCGAAGCGAAGATCGGCTACGACGTGCGCAATCGTCACGTGTACCTGCAACTGCGCAACAGCGGTCGTGCGGCATGCCGCGTGGTCGTCGACAACGCGTACAGCCACGCGCATGCGCGCAGCTACACGCTGGAGCCGGGCGAGCGGATCGAAGATCACTTCGAGTTGTCGTCGAGCCACGGTTGGTACGATCTGACGATCACCGCGACGACGCTGCGCGGCGGCGACGACAAGGTCGTGCGCCGCTTCGCGGGCCACGTCGAGACGGGCCGGCCGAGCCAGAGCGATCCGGGGCCGGTCAAGCAGACTGCCTGACGGCCGGCCTGCGTCGTGCGGTTCGGCGTGCGCGCGCCGGCCGCACGCTGACCGCATTCCGGCACGAGGAACTGGTTTTTGGAAACTGAAAACTGTTGACAATATATCGGGCCGAGGGTATACAACGATCATTCGCCGACATGGCGCCCTCGTTCTCATCCGCGGCTTCGCTGCCTGCCCGATCATGACTGCCCCGAACGCGCTCAACGCCATCGAACTCCTGCAAAGCCAGTCGCTCGCGATGATTGTCCAGGACATGCTCGAGCGCGCGATCGTGTCCGGCGAATATGCGCCGGGCGAGAAACTCAACGAAGTCGATATCGCGACCAAGCTGAACGTGTCGCGCGGGCCCGTGCGCGAGGCATTCCGTGCGCTCGAGCAGGCCGGGCTGCTGCGCAACGAGAAGAACCGCGGCGTGACGGTGCGTGTCGTGCCGCTGCGCGAGGCAGAGGAAATCTACGAAGTGCGCGCGATGCTCGACGAGTCGGTCGCGCGCGCGCTCGCGAAACGCATTTCGCCCGACACGCTGAAGGTGCTGAAGGGCATCATCCAGTCGATGAAGGATGCGGCGAAGGCGCACGACGTCACGCGCTATACCGAGCTGAACGTCCAGTTTCACGACGCGATGGTGGTCGGGGTCGGCAATACGCACCTCACCGACACCTATCGCCGGCTCGTGCGCCAGCTCGGGCTGTTGCGCCAGGCCGCGATCGAGGCCGAGGAGGACGCGATCGCGGTGTCGGCGGCCGAGCACGGCAAGATCGTGCAGGCGCTCGCGAGCGGCGACGAGGAGAAGGCGGTCGCGCTCGTGCGCGAGCACCTCGCGCACGGCCTCGCGCGGATGCGTCGCACGCACGAGCAGGGGCTGCCCGTGGCGGGCAAGGCGGTGCGCGAGAAAGCCGCGCGCGTGTGACGCGGCCGCACGGGCGGTCGTAGCAAAAGCAAAGGGACGCTTCGCAGCGTCCCTTTTTCGTTGCGCTTCGTTGCGCTTCGTTGCGCGTCGCGTCATCGCTTCGTCACGCCTTGTCGGCCTTGCCCGCCGCGCTCGCGAATTTCGCGAGCCACGTGTCGACCCTGGCCGGCCGTCGGCTCTCGTCTTCCGCGCGCTCCTTGCGGCGGATCGCATTGCGCACGACGTGCGCGCCGACATAGCGGATCGGCTCCGGCGGGAAATGGCCGAGCGGCCCGCGCACGATCGGACTGCGCGTCCATGCGTTGTCGAGGCCGAGCACCAGCGACGACAGGATCTGTCCGCCCATGTAGGTCGGCCCGACGCCGTTGCCCGAATAGCCGAAGCCGTAGAACACGTTCGGCGCGTCGTCGAGGCGGCCGAAGAACGGGAAGCCCGTCACCGAGCGGTCCGACGGGCCGTTCCAGCTTGCGGTGATCGGCACGCCGGCCAGCGACGGGAAGAATTCGCGCAGGCTCCGCGTGAGCTGCGCCTCGTACGGCGAGCGCCGGTCGAAAACCGGCGCGATGCGGCTGCGCCACGAGAACGTGTTGCCGCCCTTGCCGAGCATCAGCCGGCCGTCGGCGGTCGTGCGGTAGTAGTACACGAAGATCCGCGAATCGAGCACCGACACGCCGTCCACGAGCCCGGTCCGCTCGAGCAGTTCCGGGCATTTCTCGGTGATGATCATGTCGCTCGACACGACCGCGATCGTGCGTTCGAACTGCGGGAAGCGGCTCGCCATCCACGCGTTGATCGCGAACACCAGCTTGCTCGCGCGCACGCTGCCGGACGGCGTGCGCACGACGGCCGGCTGCCCCGGCGTGAAGTCGACGAGCGGCGTGCGTTCGTAGATCCGGATCCCCATGTCGAGCGCGACGCGATGCAGCCCACGCACGAGCTTGCCCGGATGCACGGTCGCGGCGATCGGCGAGTACACGCCGTCGAGATTGCGTGCGGAGCCCGAGCGGCGCGCGACGTCGGCGGTCGGCAGCGGCTCGTAGCTGTGGATGCCGCACGCGGCTAGGGCGTCGAGCACCGGCGCGAGCGTGCCAACCTGCGCGCGCGACGTCGCGGTGTACAGCGTGCCGTCGAGCCGCAGCTCGGCATCGATGCGATGCGCGCGACAGAAGTCGGCGATGTGCTGGACGGCCGCCTCCGACGCCTTCACGAGCCGGATCGCCTCCGCTTCGCCGAACAGCCTCCGCAGCGTCAGGAATTTCGCGGACCATGTCAGCAGGCAGCCGCCGTTGCGCCCACTCGCGCCGGCGCCGCACAGGTCGGCCTCGAGTATCGCGATGTCGAGCGCCGGGTTCTGCTGCTTCGCCTGGATCGCGGTCCAGAGCCCGGTGAAGCCGCCGCCGACGATACAGACGTCGGCCTGCGTCGCGCCCTGCAGCGCTGGGGCGAGATCGCCATCGTTGAACAGTGCTTGTTCGATCCAGAAAGGTCGCATCGGATGTCGTGCCGGTAAGGGTCGAAGATTGCCGTGCCGCACACGGCGGGAAAACAAAACGAAGCCGCCGCGCGGCGATGCGTGAGGTCGTGCGGCGGGTGCATCGCGTCAGGCCGCCGCTTCGGCGGACACGCGGCGCACATCCATCGCCTTCAGCGTGTCGGCGATCGCGGCGACCGCGCCGGGCATGCCGGCTTCGCTGAAGTGGCCGATGCAGCCGACGCGGAACGTTGCCCGGATACAGAATGTAGCCGCGCTTTTTGACCTCCTGATAAAGGCGCTTGAAATCGTAGTTCGGATCGTCCGGTGTTTTGCCTTCTGTTCTCTGCATGTTGTTGACAATCTACAAATCATCAATTTTAATGTCAAGCATGGAAAGGACCTCCTCGGCGCGGCGCGGGCGCCGACAGCTCGACCCCTTCGAACCGAAAGGACTGAACGTCATGACCGAAACGCCTGTCTCCGTGGAAGTGAACGGCCGCCGCTACAACTGGATGAGCCGCCCCGTGGTGGTGGTCTGCGTCGACGGCTGCGCCTACGAATATCTCGAGATGGCGGCCGAGGCCGGCGTCGCGCCGTTCCTGCGCACGCTGCTGAAGCCGGGCACGGCGCTCAAGGGCGAGTGCGTGGTGCCGAGCTTCACGAACCCGAACAACCTGTCGATCGTGACCGGCGTACCGCCGGCGATCCACGGGATAAGCGGCAACTACTTCTACGATCGCGACACCGGCGCCGAGGTGCTGATGAACGATCCGAAGTACCTCGTTGCGCCCACCGTGCTCGCAACCTTCGCCGAACAGGGCGCGCGCGTCGCGGTCGTCACCGCGAAGGACAAGCTGCGGCGCCTGCTCGGCAAGGGGCTCAAGGGCATCTGCTTCTCGTCGGAGAAGGCCGACGAGGCGAGCCTCGAGGAAAACGGCATCGACAACGTGCTCGAGTTGGTCGGCAAGCCGGTGCCGAGCGTGTACAGCGCGGACCTGTCCGAGTTCGTGTTCGCGGCCGGCGTGCGCCTGCTCGAGACGCGCCCGATCGACCTGATGTACCTGTCGACGACCGACTACGTGCAGCACAAGTGCGCGCCCGGCACCGACGGCGCGAACGCGTTCTACCAGATGATGGACGCGTATCTGAAGCGGCTCGACGCGCTCGGCGCGATCGTCGCGATCACGGCCGACCACGGGATGAACGCGAAGCACGACGGCGAGACCGGCGAGCCGAACGTGATTTATCTGCAGGAGCTGTTCGACGAGTGGCTCGGCCACGACGCCGCGCGCGTGATCCTGCCGATCACCGATCCGTACGTCGTGCATCACGGTGCGCTCGGCTCGTTCGCGACCGTCTACGTGCCGGCTTCCGCCGACGCCGACGCGCTGCGCGCGCGGCTCGCCGAGGTGGACGGCATCGAGGTCGTGCTGACGGGTGCCGAAGGCTGCGCACGCTTCGAGCTGCCGCCCGACCGGATGGGCGACCTGATCGTGATCTCGAAGCAGGACGTCGTGCTCGGCACGCGCCGCATCAAGCACGACCTGTCGGGCCTCGACGTGCCGCTGCGCTCGCACGGCGGGATCTCCGAGCAGATCGTGCCGCTGATCTTCAGCAAGCCGGTCGCGACCGACGTCACGGGCCGCGCGCGACTGCGCAACTTCGACATCATCGACATCGCGCTCAATCATCTGCAGTGACGCGGACGCATCCGCCAGGGAGACATCATGAACGCCATTGCAGCCTCGACGGCGGCCGGTTCGCCTCATCATGAAGCACTGCGAATCGATGGGGAGCGGATCCATCGCGACGCGGTGATCGAGGTCCGCAATCCGTACGACGGAACGCTGGTCGGCACCGTGCCGAAGGCGACGCTCGACGACGTGCGACGCGCATTCGCCGTCGCGCGTGCATACCGGCCGTCGCTCACGCGCCACGAGCGTGCGGCGATCCTGCGCCGCGCGGCCGACATCGTGCGTGCGCGCACCGCCGAGATCGCGGCGCTGATCACGGCCGAGGCCGGGTTGTGCATCAAGGATTCGACGTACGAAGCGGGGCGCGTGGCCGACGTGCTCACCTTCGGCGCGGGCGAGGTGCTGAAGGACGACGGGCAGATCTTCTCGTGCGATCTGACGCCGCACGGCAAGAAGCGTCGCGTGTACACGCAGCGCGAACCGCTGCTCGGCGTGATCTCCGCGATCACGCCGTTCAATCATCCGATGAACCAGGTCGCGCACAAGGTCGTGCCGTCGGTCGCGACCAACAACCGGATCGTCGTGAAGCCGTCGGAGAAGGTGCCGCTGTCGTGCTACCTGTTCGCGGACATCCTGTATGAAGCCGGCCTGCCGCCGCAAATGCTGCAGGTGATCACCGGCGACCCGAAGGAAATCGCGGACGAGCTGATCACGAACCCGGCGATCGATCTGATCACGTTCACCGGCGGCGTGTCGATCGGCAAGTCGATTGCGTCGCGGATGGGCTACCGGCGCGCGGTGCTCGAACTCGGCGGCAACGATCCGATCATCGTGATGGAAGACGCCGATCTCGACGAGGCGAGCACGCTCGCCGTGTCGGGCTCGTACAAGAACTCGGGGCAGCGCTGCACCGCGATCAAGCGCATGCTCGTGCACGAGGCGGTGGCCGATCGCTTCACCGAGTTGGTCGTCGAGAAGACCCGCGCGTGGGCTTACGGGAATCCGGCCGATCCGTCGGTCGACATGGGCACCGTGATCGACGAAGCGGCCGCGAAGTTCTGCGAGCAGCAGGTGAACGACGCGATCGCGCGCGGTGCGCGGCTTCTGGTCGGCAACGTGCGCAACGGCGCGTTGTATTCACCGACGGTCATCGATCGCGTGACGCCCGACATGCCGCTCGTGAAGTACGAAACGTTCGGGCCGGTGTCGCCGATCATGCGTTTTCGCGACATCGACGACGCGATCCGGATGTCGAACAGCACCGACTATGCGTTGTCGTCGTCGGTCTGCACAAACCGCTTCGACAGCATCACGCGCTTCATCACGGAGCTCGAGGTCGGCAGCGTGAACGTGCGCGAGGTGCCGGGCTACCGGCTCGAACTGACGCCGTTCGGCGGCGTGAAGGATTCGGGCCTCGGCTACAAGGAAGGCGTGCAGGAGGCGATGAAGAGCTTCACGAACACGAAGACCTATTCGCTACCGTGGTAAGCGGTGCATGATGCGGACGCGCCGGCCGCCACGCGACGGTCAATCCTCGTCCTCGTGATGGTGACGACGCCAGCCGCGATGCCAGCCGTTGTCGTGCCGGTAGTAGCGGTAACGGTAGTCGCCGTAGTACGGGCCGTAATAGACAGGTGCCGGCTCGTAAATCACGGGCGGCGGCGGCGCGTAGTAGACAGGCGGCGCTTCGATCACGGGGCCCGGCACCCCGAAATACACGCCGATGTCGGCACGCGCGAACGCACTTGCCGACAGGCAGGCGGCCGCGATGCCGAGAGCACTGGACAACAGGATGCGTTTCATTTTCCGTTCACTCCGTTCGCGGGTGGCAAGGCCCGCGAGCAATCGGTTCACCATGTCTTCATGGTACGTAGCGCTTGCCGAATGGGTGATACCGCAGCGTCGCTTCTGTAACTGCCGGTAACGAATCGTCGTACGATCGCCGCGCTGTATCGCGACGGATTTCGTCTGCGGAATGGGCGTGGCCGGCCGGCGCGTTCGTTATTCGACGCGCTCATATCGTTAGCGGATTTGCGTTTTTGCCGGATATCGGCGCGTCGGTAGAATTCGCGGACCTCTCGCGCGGCCGTTCGAGCCGGCGGGTCCACTCCCTTCCATCGTTCGGGGTCCGCACCATGAAATTCCTTCGCTCCATCCTGGTCGTCGCATTGCTGCAGGCCACTGCCGTCACGAGCGCGCTGGCGGCCGACGGCCTCGCGCAGATCAAGTCGGCCGGCGTGTTCCGGGTCGGCACCGAAGGCACCTATGCACCGTTCACGTATCACGATGCGTCGGGCAAGCTGACCGGCTTCGACGTCGACATCGCGACCGCGATCGCGCAACGGCTCGGCGTGAAGGCGGAGTTCGTCGAAGGCAAGTGGGACGGGCTGATCGCGGGCCTCGACGTGAACCGATACGACGCGGTCGTCAACGAAGTGTCGATCACCGATGCGCGCAAGGCGAAATACGATTTCTCGACGCCGTACATCACGTCCCACGCGGTGCTGATCGTGCGCGCGGACAACACGTCGATCCGCTCGTTCGACGACCTGAAGGGCAAGAAATCCGCGAACACGCTGACCAGCAATTTCGGCAAGCTCGCGGCCGCGCACGGCGCGGACGTGGTGCCCGTGCAGGGCTTCAACGAATCGATCGACCTGCTGAGCGCGGGTCGCGTCGACGCGACGATCAACGATTCGCTGTCGTACCTCGATTTCCGCAAGCACAAGCCCGACGCGAAACTGAAGGTCGCGGCGACCGACACGAGCGGCGCCGGCGATGCATCGGGCGTGCTGCTGCGCAAGGGCAGTCCCGCGCTGGTGGCGGCGATCGACAAGGCGCTCGCGGACATCAAGGCCGACGGCACCTACGCGAAGATCTCGCAGAAATACTTTGGCCGCGACGTGTCGCAGCCGTGACGCGAGGCTGACCGATGCCGCCCTGGCTGCACCTGATGGCAGAATCGCTGCGGCCCCTGCTGGTGGCAGGGATCGTGTTCACGGTTCCGCTCACGCTCGCGTCGTTCGCGATCGGCCTGCTGCTCGCGTTCGGCGCGGCGCTCGCGCGCCTGTTCGGGCCGCGCTGGGCGCAGGCCGGTGTGCGTTTCTACATCTGGTTGTTTCGCGGCTCGCCGCTGCTCGTGCAGCTGTTCGTGATCTTCTACGGATTGCCGAACGTCGGCATCGTGCTCGATCCGCTGACCGCCGCCGTGATCGGCTTCTCGCTGAACGTCGGCGCGTACAACGCCGAGGTGATCCGCGGCGTGATCGAGTCGATCCCGAAGGGGCAGTGGGAAGCCGCGTACTCGATGGCGATGACACGCGCGCAGGCGCTGCGCCGCGCGATCCTGCCGCAGGCCGCGCGCGTCGCGCTGCCCGCGCTGTCGAACTCGTTCATCTCGCTGGTGAAGGACACGTCGCTCGCGGCCGTGCTGACCGTGCCCGAGATCTTCCAGGCTGCGCAGCGCATCGCGGCCGTCACCTACGAGCCGCTGATCCTCTATACCGAAGCCGCGCTGATCTATCTGCTGTTCAGCTCGGTGCTCTCGTCGCTGCAACGTCGGCTCGAGCTCCGCTTCGGGCGCCATGCGTTGTTCCACGCGGAGTTGCGATGATCCGTCTCGAACGCATCGACAAATCGTTCGGCGCGCAGCGCGTGCTGACCGGCATCGACCTCGCATTGCAGCCCGGTAGCGTGACCGCGTTGATCGGGCCGTCCGGCAGTGGCAAGAGCACGCTGCTGCGCTGCGTGAACCTGCTCGAAGTGCCGGAGGCGGGCGTGCTCACGGTCGGCGATGCCCGCATCGACTTCGCGGCGGGGCGTCGCCCATCGCGCGATCACGTGTTCGCGGTGCGCCGTCAGACCGGCATGGTGTTCCAGAACTTCCAGTTGTTTCCGCATCTGAGTGTCGTGCAGAACGTGATGGAAGGGCTCGTGACCGTGCAGCGCTGGCCGCGCGAGCAGGCGCGCGAACGGGCGCTCGCGTTGCTGGACAAGGTCGGTATCGCCGACAAGGCCGACGCATGGCCCGCGACGCTGTCGGGCGGCCAGCAGCAGCGCGTGGCCATCGCCCGCGCGCTCGCACCGTCGCCGCAGGTGCTGCTGTGCGACGAGCCGACGTCCGCGCTCGATCCTGAGTTGTCCGTCGAAGTCGTCGAAGTGCTGCGCCAGCTCGCGCGGGAAGGCACGACGATGCTGATGGCCACGCACGACCTGCGCCTGGCGGCGTCGGTCGCGCACGATGCGGTGTTTCTCGCGGATGGCCGGGTGGTCGAGGCCGGCGCATCGCGCGAACTGTTCGGGCGGCCGCGCGATCCGCGCACCGCGAAGTTCGTCGCGACGCTCGCGCAGGGCGTGCCGGCCTTCTGATTTGCTACGTCACGCGGTTGCGTGGGCGATCATTGCTGTCCGTGTGCGTCGAGCACCGCGGCGACGATCGCCTCGGGCGCATCCTCCTGGACCAGGTGCCCCGCACACGGCACGCGGATCAGCTTGCCGCCCGCGATGCGATCGGCGAGGGCCTGCCCCTGTTCGAGCGGAATCCACGCGTCGTCCTCACCCCACACGATGCGCACCGGAAAGTCCGGCGGCGCATAGCGTGCCTCGGCTTCCTCGATGTAACGCTGGCTCATTTGCGCAATCTGTCGATAGAACGCCGGCTGGCCGGTCGGCGTGAGCCATGGCGAGCGATAGATCGACAGCACGTCGTCGCTCAACGGTCGCGCGACGGCATGGCCGATATAGGCCGACACGAGCGCATGGTGCGCATACGCCGGCAGCCCGGTGAACGCGGCTTCGTGCTGCGCGACATGCCGCACGAACGGCGAGCCTTGCGGCGCGATCGCGACCGGGTTCACGAGCGTCAGGTCCGAATACGCGATGCCGTCGAGGAAGTGCGCGCGCAGCACGGTCGCGCCGCCGTAATCGTGCGCCAGCACGCGCGGGCGCGAAATTTTCCATTCGTCGAGCAGGGCGCCGAACAGCACGTTCTGACGGCCGAGCGAGACGTCCGCGTCGGGCATGTCCGACTGGCCGTAGCCGAGCAGGTCGTAGAAAAACACGCGATGGCGTCGCGCGAGCCATGGCGCGATCCGGCGCCACACCTGCGATGAAAACGGCGTGCCGTGCACGAGCACGAGCGGCGGCCCTTCACCGAGCGTGCCCCATGCGATCCGGTGACCGTCGAAAACGAAGCAATTGGCGAGATCGAGCATCGGTGCCTCCGTGCTAACCTGTTTGGGTTGATAACAGGTTACGCCTGTTCATCCGGATATGAAACTGATAGGTGGAAATAAATGGTTACTCGACACGAGCCTGCGCGACAGGCGCACGCATGGACCGCGGCCGATTTCGTCGGCGGCCATCCGGCGCTCGATTTCCTGAACACGGTGGCCGACACGGGCAAGACGCGCGACGAGGACAAACTCGTCGACTGGGCGGCCGTGCGCGCGTGGGCGGAGAAGTCGGGCTTGCTGGCTCGGCCCGACCTGACACGGTTTCTGCGTTATCCCCGGCAGGACGGCGCGGACGAACTCGCCGCGCTGCATGGTTTTCGCGAGGATGCATACGTGGCGCTCGCGCACCTGACGAGCGGTGGCGGCGGCAGCGCCGGCGCGCGGGCGGCGCACCGGCTCGCGGAGGTGATTCGCGATGCGATCGGGCGCAGCACGTTCGACGCGGTCGATGGCCGCTTCGCATGGCGGCCCGATGCGCGTGCGGCGTCGCGCTGGGTCGACGCGGCCGCGCTCGGGTTCGAGCATCTGCTGCGCGGCGACGACTTCGCGCGCGTGCGGCAGTGCGGCCGCTGTACGTGGTTCTTCGTCGATCGCGGCCGTGGCGTCGGGCGACGCTGGTGCGACATGCGCACGTGCGGGAATCGCGCGAAGGTGGAGGCGTTCAGGGAGCGGTGAGGCGAGGGCCGTGGTGTCGACGGCCCGGCTGCTCCGCGTTCGTTATTCAGTGAGTTCGTGCGGCCGATGGTCGGGCCACAGCGCACCGATGACGAACAATCCGGCGACGAGGAACGGCGCGCCGATCGCGAACAGGATCGCCGTGAGTCCCCACCGGTCCCAGAACCGGTCGATGACCGCGCGCTCGGGTATGACGGGGTCGTACAGCACGTTGACCACCTCGCCTTCGTACAGCCCGGGGCGCGATGAAGCCGAGCCTTGCGCGAACGTGACCGGGCGGCCGCTGTCGGTCGTGAACGCAATGGTCGCCGAATAAAGCGACGTGCGTGTGCGGGACGATTGGGCGAATTCGGTGATCTCAACGACGTGGCCGGTCGAGTGCGCGTAATGGCGGGCGATCTGCCATTGTCTCAGCCCGGCGGCGCCGGCGCCGGCCAGGAAGCCGGTGCCGATCGCGATCGGCATCAGCACGATCGCGATGTTCCAGCGGCGCCGGGCCGACTTGCCGGCGGCCGGTGCGGCAAGCGCGTCGGCGTGCCGGCTGCGGCGCTCGCTCCTGTACAGCAGGCTGCCGATCGCAAGCGACGCGACCGCGAGCAGAGTCGGCACCGCGACGGGAAACCAGCGTTGCGTGAAATCGTCGATCACCGCGGGACGGTTCGGATGGGCCGGATCGACCAGGACGTCCACGCTTTCGCCGATGTCGTACGCCGGGACCACCGATGCGGTATTGCCGGCGACTTCACGGCGATGGCCGTCGTTCGCGAGATAGGCGACGATCGGGCGGTATCCACGCATCGCGTCGCTGTCCTGCACGATGCGCACGACCGTGCCCGGCGTGCGGACCAGATCACCCACCGCATGGCTCGCGATGACGGCGAGCATCGCTGCGACCACGAGCAGTGCAACGCCGAGCGCGAGTGCGACGAGCGCGTCCTTACGTGGCATGGCCGGATCCGCGGTGCGCGTCGTGCGACGGGGCCGGATGCGATCGGGGGGATGGCGCGACTCGACGCGCGCGCCGCTGTCGGCGTGACCATGCCCTCTGAATGGTCGCGTCTCGCTCACATGATTCCATGTCTGACGTCCCATGCTCTCTCAGTGCCGGCGGCGATATGGCGATCGCCGTCCCGGTCGTGTGATATTTTGTCGGACGATTCTAGCGGAAAGTGCACGGGCGAGGCATGTATGTAATTGCATGCCGCGATGCGGGGGAGTCAGGCGGGCGCCTGAATCGGTCGCCGGAACGGAAAAAGGCCGGTCAGCTTGCGCTGACCGGCCTTTTGAATTCCTGGTGGGGCGTGAGTGACTCGAACACTCGACCTACGGATTAAGAGAACCAAGGTTAAATTTTTCTTGACCGATAAGGCAAGGAGGTATAGGCGTTTTCAGGTTGTCGTTCTTAAGTAACTGGATGACCTGATGGAAACGGCGACACGTTTTCCCGGTGGATATTCAGCCATTTCCCGAGTTGGTGTGAGGTATTCATTGCAGGCTCGAAGGCCGAAATTGGGTGCCTCCGACCGGCGAAAGACCGGACGGGGCGGGTATCTCGAACGCCTTCGATGAAGGAAATGCAGGCGAAGTCCTCCGAGGCCGATGCGACCTCTTGTACATATTGGAGGTACTTCTCCCCGGCCTGCGCCCGGACGACAAGATTGGCATGTCCGACGTTACGCGACGGCTTCGCTTTCCGCAGTCTCTCCCATGACATGGGCCAACGACATCTTTTTAGGCGCGTGCGGCGGCGTAGTCGGGACGTGTGGCATCTCTTGCTCACGAACTCCAGCGCAATAGTACGCTTTTCCATTGCTATCCCGAGAGTCGATCCCCTTGGTCTTCATCGCCTTGCCGAACATTGCGCTGTCCACAGGTTGATACCCGTTTGTGATGCAATATTCGCGATAGCTCTCGTAGATCTCCTTCTTCAGCGTCTTAGCATTCGGACGAACAATGATCCGATCCCTCACGTACATCGCGACCGGATCGGAGGTGAACTGGTAATGCTCGCATAGCGTGTCACTGGAAGGCACCGTTGTGAACGCCTTCTGCTGCTGCAAGCGAAGCAACCCCTGAACCGCCCATGCCAGAACACCCGCTCGCTCGCCCCGGAGTTCATTCGAGAGGCTGTGATTCTGTTCCTTCTTCGTGAAGGTCCGATTCAACGTCAGCACGATCAGACGCCGGAAAAAGCCGTGCGAAATATCCTTCAGCGTTGGTAGTTCGTTCATCGCGGCGATGATGCGGACCGTTGGACGAAACTGAATGGGGCTTCGTCCCTTACGGTTTGCCGTGATGCTGTCACCTGCCACGGTTGACTTGATGAACCCGTCGTTCAGCCGTGCACCGGCGGGATGTTCGCCCGCGAAGTTCGCCAGCTTGCCGTACAGTTCGTACCGATAGAATTCGCCGCTCATTTCGCTCAACATCATTGACGAACTATTCTCTGCCCCGAGCATGTCCTGCATAACCTCTAGTAGCGCGCTCTTACCGTTAGCCCCCGGCCCGAACAGCCACAGCATCTTCTGGTAGGCCGTTGACGGAACGAGAAGGTAGCCGAACCACTCCTGAAGAAAGTCAATCTTGTTCTTCCGATCGGGATCGACGCTAAATATTTCGTCCAGGAACTGAAGCCAGCGAGGACATTCACTCGATGCGTCGTAGGTCGTCGTGAGCTGATTGCGGTGATGATGCTCGGGTCGATGAGTGCCGAGTTCGCCTGTATTCAGATCAAGCACACCATTCCGGACGTTGATCGTCATGGGCGTGGCATCGGGAAATACGGGTACCGTACGGCGTAGCTTGATCGCTCGCAGTAAGCTATCGACCTGGGCCGCTGTTTGATAGGTCGCTTCGACGGATGGTAGCTCGGACAGACGGCGAGCGAATACATCGTCGCGGATGATTTGCCAATAACCTTCCGCATATTCGAAGATTTCCCCTGCTACGACCATGATCTGACCGTCGAAATCGTTCTCGATGATCGTATCGGCCAGCGCAAGCTGATTGCTGTCCTTTTCTTGTTCGGTTCCGGAGCTGCCAGACCCCTTACGTTTCTTGCTGACGACGGGATGTTGATTTCCACCGAGTCTTAACCCACCGATTTCATCTAAATCTGACCCACCCCGAGACAGCGTAGTACATCTATTCCGGTGTGGATAACTCTTCGTTACCTGCTGGTTTTGCCGCTCTTTTTC
>NZ_CADFEC010000042.1:0-43513 GCF_902833195.1 Burkholderia sp. BCC1638 | reverse complement strand
GATGATCGCTCGTTTCGGAAACCGGTGATCAGCGATCACCTTCGACCGAAACGGCCGATCACCATCAATCGGAACCACTGATCACGTTCAACCGAAATCGCTGATCACGTTCGCCGAAATACGCAGGTATCTGAATCACACATTTAAACGACCGCATCGATTTGTATGTTGCACGGCGATAGGGAATTGGTTTTATCTGGATTGGATGCAATATTTAAACGAATTTAAACTACGTCCTGCAAGGTCGGACCACTCTGTTGCTTGTATAGGGGCGGCTAATTTGATAAGTGTTGCCGGTAGTGGTCGAAGTAATCCATTCTATTATCGATTGGTGATGCTGTTCGCGAAATTTTGCGTGGCGCAATTATGTTTTTTAGCGTCTCGTAGATGCTGTCGAGTGGGCGCGTAAGTATTGTGGTCACGAATCGATAATGCAAATAAGCGGACATTTATGTGGGGTCCGTGGGCGCTATTTAGACGTGCGATTGCTCTATCGGGAAGTCTTTATATTTCACATATTTTTTAATCAATCGCGAATCATGATTGATTAATCACGAGGTCTGGGTTGACGTGTGGTTGATTGTGAAAATAATATGAACCACCCTTCCTCGTGGAGCGTTTTTGTCAATCGTCGGTGCGTAACGAGAAGGGCCTTGGTGAGAATCAAAACTAACCTTTCTTCGAATTGAGGTCGCGCATACTATCGCGGGAAGGTGCATGGCGAGACATCGCTGGACATATAATCCGATGAAAGCCCGCTGCTTCCTTGGCTGATTTCTCATATCCTATTAACACTTCCGGATCACTGGAATCATGAATCTTAGCTACCAGCAGTCACTCGACAATTTTTCCAACGCCTTTTATCTATCAAAAATAAAGACGCAGCAGGGTAAAGATCATATTCCCGGAGGATTCAGTCGGCGCACGTTTGGATATGGACCGCACGCGATCTTTGTCGAAAAGGGCGAGGCGCAATATATTCATACGATCGAGGGAAGGAAGCTTCTCGATCTAAATAATAATTTTTCCACCAATGTATTGGGGCACAATCATCCTGGAGTTTTGGCGGCCATTCAGGAGACGCTGCAAAATGGGTTCTCGTTTGGCAACCCTGCCGACTCCGAATTGGAACTCGCCAAGCTTATTTGCGAGCGCATCGACTCGGTCGACCAGGTTAAATTCTTTTGTTCAGCAAGCGAGGCTTGCTTGGGGGCAATCCGTATTGCCAGGGGATATACGGGTAGAAGAAAAATAGCAAAATTCGAGGGCGGATACCACGGCTTTACTGACGATCTCGCGGTCTCGGCTCACCCCAGCCCTGAAAACTTTCCCGGCCCGAGTTCCAACCCCAAGTCCTTGCCCGACTCTGATGGAATTCCATCTTACAAGAGCGACCATGTTGTCGTACTCACTCAAAATGATTTCGAGTCCTGCGAGAAGATACTTAGGGCTAATGCGAAGGATATCGCATGTCTCATCATGGAGTTGCAATCGTGCGCAGGAGGCATAGTTGAGCTTGAGAAAGACTTTGTGTCAAAACTCCGGGTTCTGACAGAAGAGCTGGATATTCTGCTCATTTTTGACGAAACAATTACGTTGCGCGCGGCCTACGGCGGACTGCAGAGCGTGTACCAAGTGAAGCCTGACATGACCGTGCTTGGGAAAATGATTGGAGGCGGTCTGCCGATCGGTGCTATCGGAGGAAGTCGAAAAATTTTCCGCGTGGTAGAGGAGAATCAGGTCATGATCTCAGGTACGCACCACGGGCACCCGCTCGCATGTGCGGCGGGAAGTGCGTGCCTGGAGGTGATGGATGCTGAAGCCTATCAAAGGCTAAATGCGATGGCGGAAAAGGTTAAGCGCGAACTCAACTCTTGGGCAGAGGCGTGTGGATTTCCGTTTACCGTGTTTGGTTCGTTCTCTGTCTTAGGTTATGCTTTTACAAAAACCGTCGGGCAGCAGGTTACTACGCACCGAGATTATTGGCACAAGATCGATGAAAACAGCATGAATATTTATGCTCTCGAAATGGCAACTAGAGGTTATTTTCCGGTGCATCGCGGTCAATTGGGGTTGACGCTTCCGATGACGGACGAAGATATCAATGGCTACATCGAGACCACCAAGGATATTATTCTTCTGATTTATTCAAATGGCAATTAATTAATCTAAGTTGGCATCCAAAATAGTAATTCGATAATCCATAAAATGGAATTTTTAAAGTGCTGGGCGCCAACTAACTCCTGCTTGAGTATAAACGCGAGTTGCTATCGGGCACCACCTGTCCGCGTTCGCACTTGCAGGCGCGGATGAGTGTTCGGAATTTGTCGCACACGTGCGGCGTTCTCGCGCATCGCCACGGCACCAGCTATGCGGCCGTTTGACTACAGCCACATTGCGACGTGTGGTGTAAGGGACTTCGTCAACGGGGCAACGTTCACGAAACTAGTTGCGGCGTCTCGGCGCTTCGGCTGCGCTTTGCGCGAAGCATCGGCCGACATCGCAACACTCTCAGTGGATTGAGGCTGTACGTAATGACCTAGTAATCAAGCACGGGTTAAGCAACATCGGGCGGGACTAACGCGTCTTGTGGTAATCGCGTCGCGCTTACGGAACTCGCGCGACCGAGCATCTTTTCGCAGAGAGGGCTCAGCTCGGGACCGGTAGCAAACTTGCCGCCAGCGTGCCTGCCTTGGTTGTCGTCTCGAAAAGAGCCGCTTGTGGCATCAGTTATTCGATGTCCCTGCGCGCTTCGGGTAACTGAGCAAGCGATGTGTCCAGCGTTCGCGAAATGCACTCACGTAGTGAGCGAACTGCGGGATTTCGATTTCCCTTCACGCTGACAAGTGCGAGTGCGCTGCGCGGCGCATCTTTCAGTGGTACGTATCGAACACCAGGATGCGAGAATAGCCTCGTTGCACTCAAGGGAAACGTGTCACATGCACCGCTATATGCAACGGCGGCGAGACTCTCTGGTATGGACTGAACAAACGCGCCAACGCGAGTTTGTTCATGCCATTCCGGTTCCAGGCACCAGTACGAGGCCCATTCGGACGGTGCCCCGGCCGCTGCTACGGCAAATGGTTGCCCGAAGAGATCGGAAACCTCCAAAAGAGACGCGCGCGCCATCGGGTGATCTGCTGGTACGACCGCGACCCGGGGCTCGTTGTACATCACGTTGAATTCCAGCCGGTCGTCATTGATCGGCAATCGCAAGAGTGCTGCATCAACGCGTCCGCTGATTAGTGCCTGAACTTGATTCGTCATTGTAAGTTCGGTGCAGACCAGCCGAACTGTAGGATTGGTATGTCTAAACATGTCCAAGATCAGGTGCGTAAGCTCGCCGGCCGCCTCGCCGAAGAAACCAAGCTTTAAGACACTCCGGCTTCGTTCCGCGATCGCCCGGCACTCGATAATCGTGTTCGACATGTCGCCAAGAATCTCGCGGGCGCGCTCGATGAAGCTTTTCCCTGCGTCAGTTAGCTCAACTCTGCGGTTTGTTCGCTCGAAGATCGCGAATCCGAGTTCCGACTCGAGCTTCGCGATTTGTGCGCTCAGTCCCGACTGAGCCACGTTTTCAATCTCCGCCGCCTTGCCAAAGTGCAAGGTCTCGGCGAGGCGTATTGCCAACAAAAGCTGTCGCGTATCCATGGAGCACGCCCTGCCATTCACCGCAGGCTCTCTAAAGTTAGGGTGCGAACACTGTCAGTGCACCATACAACAATGGTACCAAAGGTCTGCGCAGTCCCACACGCTCATCGCAACGATCTTGGAAGTGGCTTCCGAAGGCGGCTGCGGAGCGCGGTGCCCCTGATGCTCGCGGATTCGATCACCAAACGCGATTGAATGATCAGTAAGGACTCGTTGCTGGACACAATGTGCAGGCCAATAATCACCGAACGCTATTTGCACAAGAACTAATCTGACTGGAGTGGGATCATGGATCGAGAGAAGTCGACAGGGCAGTTAAAGGCGTCTTCGTTGGGTATCGCGGACATCGTGTTCTTCGTTGTGGCCGCTGCCGCTCCCCTCGGGGCGACATTGGGAGCCGGTCCAGCTGTATTTTCTATGGGCGGAAATGCTGCCCCGGGGCTGTACTTCATCGCATCTTGCATTCTTCTGCTTTTTGCTGTTGGGTTTGCCGCAATGAGTAGATACGTGGTTAGTGCCGGGGGGTTTGCTGAACTCGTCAGTCGCGGGCTAGGCAAGCACGCGGGCAACGCGGCCGCCGGCGTAGCGCTACTGGCGTACGTGTGTATGTTGATCGGTATTTACGCCCAGTTTGCCGCGTTTGGTGCCGACACGATCAAGTCGTTTACTGGCCTCGAACTCGACTGGCGAATGCTTGCGTTCGTAGCTGTCGCTATGACCGGCGTGCTTGGCTACATGGACATCAACCTCTCTGCACGGGTCCTCGGAGTGTTGATGATCCTCGAGGTCCTGATCCTCGTCATTTTCGATGGCGCTGTCCTCGTAAAGACGGGAGGACACGCGAATGATCTACAAATTTTCTCGGCAACGACACTCAAGTCTTCCGGCATAGGTACCGCTCTCATGTTCGCGTTTTCCTGCTTCGTAGGCTTTGAGTCAACCACGATTTATGGTGAGGAAGCGCGGAATCCTCAGCGAACGATTCCGGGTGCGACTTATATTGCGATCGGCTTGATTGGCGTCTTTTACACACTGACGATGTGGTGTCTCGCACTTGCATACTCTGGACAAAATATCCAGCACGAGGCTACCGCTAATCCCATCACTTTCGTCTTTACGGCAAATACGCGATTTGTTGGTGAATGGTCGACTCAGGCAATGCAAGTACTCGTCCTTACGAGCGTGTTCGCGGTGCTGCTGTCGTTCCACAACGCGCTTTGCCGGTACTTCTTTGCGCTCGCTCGTGTAAATTTCCTACCTGCGCCTCTAACCAAGATCCATCGGCGTCACGGCAGCCCGCATGCTGCAAGCGTCGTGTTGACGATATCCTGTACAGCGGTCCTTGCCGCTTTCATGTTCGGCAAAGCTGACCCCGTGCAAGTCATTTACATGTGGATGGTTGCACTTGGCACGCTGGGTGTTTTGGTCTTGCAAACGCTCGGTGCTGCCGGCGTCATTGGATACTTCGCCCGCACTGGGAAACGCATGCTCTGGCAAGGCTTCATCGCCCCAGCATTCGG
Organism: Burkholderia sp. BCC1638; assembly: GCF_902833195.1. Lineage (NCBI taxonomy): Bacteria > Pseudomonadati > Pseudomonadota > Betaproteobacteria > Burkholderiales > Burkholderiaceae > Burkholderia > Burkholderia sp. BCC1638. The sequence continues at coordinate 38,342 of NZ_CADFEC010000042.1, read as the reverse complement.
CGGTCTTGGGCTGCTTGTTGTCGTAATTATCGCAGTCACTAATTTTGGATCTCTAAGTGGAACGACGGAAGGTCTTTCAACTCAGCTGCCGTGGTTAGTGCTTGTCGCCGCTGTCGTTGGCATTGCAAATGGTTTTTTCAAGAGATATGGGAATGAACAAAACGATGAAATATTGAGCCAGTCTCAATCTCACTGAAGCAGTAGAGGGCGATGAAAATCAAAGGCCCACTGAGTGAGTTCGATCGCCGTCACATCGTACTAAAGACGGCCTCGTCGAGCGGATCTGGAGCGGCCCTACGTATCTGACGACACGAAGACTCTCTCAAAATAAGGGATAGTCTTGTGCCTATCAGTAAGCCTGGTCATTACGTGGAAAGCATCGAAATTCTGACCGAGCCGGAGCGCCGCCGTCGGCGCACGGCGCAGGAAAAAATCGACATCGTGCAAGAGACACTGGAGCCGGGAGTATCGGTGTCGGCCGTAGCGTGTCGGCACGGCGTCAACGCCAACCAGGTGTTCGGCTGGCGCAAGCAATACCGGGAAGGCAGTCTGGCGGTGGTGAAGGCAGGTGAATCTGTTGTACCCGCATCTGAACTGGCCGCCGCCATCAAGGAAATCAAGGAACTCTAACGGCTACGCGGGAAGAAGACGCTGGAGGTGGAAATCCTAAAAGAAGCCGTGGATTGGGGGCGATCAAAAGACCCGATTGCGTGCTCGCCCTTGCTGCCAGGGGCGACCGATGAAGACGGTCTGCGAAGTTCTCGGCGTGGCGCGCTCTGCTGTGGTGGTGAAGCGGGTTCGCTCATCTGACTGGCGCGATGGTCGCCGTACCCGCGAGACTGATGACACTGGGCTGGTCGACGAAATTCTGGGGCATGTGGCGCATCTGCCGACCTACGGCTATCGGCGTGTCTGGGCGCTGCTGCGCAGTAGTCGAGAACAGACCGGCGCACCGCGCATCAACGCGAAGCGGGTGTGTCGGGTGATGCACGAGCACAAGTTGCTGCTGTGCCGCTCCGGCGTGCGGCGAGACAAGCGGCGCCATGACGGTAGCGTTGCGGTAGAGCGCAGTAACACCCGCTGGTGCTCCGATGGCTTCGAGTTCCGGTGCGACGACGGCACGCCGCTGGGCGTCACGTTCGCGCTGGACTGCTGCGACCGGGAGGCAATTAGCTGGGCGGCGACCACCGGCGGACATAACGGTGACGTTGTGCGCAACGTAATGCTGGCCGCCGTCGAACAGCGCTTCGGCACCACGCAGGCCGCGCAACCCATTGAATGGCTGTCGGACAACGGCTCGGCCTACATCGACCATCACACGCGCAGCTTCGCTCGCGAACTGGGCCTTGAGCCGCTGACCACACCGATACGTTCATCGCAGAGCGATGGCATGGCCGAATCGTTCGTGAAGACCATGAAGCACAATTACGTCGCCTATATGGATAAGCCTGACGCACCGACGGCGCTCTCGCGTCTGGCTATCGCGTTTGAACATTACAATGAGCGCCATCCACATAAAGCCCTGAAATACCGCCGGCCTCGCGAGTTTAGGCGTGCTGCGGTATCATCAACGTAACGGTGTCTGCGTGTCCTGAGTTACAGGGGCAACTCCAGGCCCGCCGATGTGGGCTGATATATCGCAGAGCAACTGACATCTGTGGTCGCGCATCCTCGCGTCGGTGAAAATTGCAAAGTGGGGCTCGGCATCGCTCTTGAACTCGTGACCGACAAGGAAGCACGCTATCTGTTGCCGGCTATGGCATCGGCCGAACCCGACACTGTTGGCGACGAGACCGCTCACGCGAAGCGAGTTGCGCGCCTTTGTAGTCGAGAAAGGTATGGGTGGCAGTTTTGCGGTGCTGGAGCATGGCGACATCTGCGGGCTTTAAGCGTATTGCCGCTTTATGAACTCTGTCACGATTGGTTAAATGACATGTTATGCTCGTCTGAGAGGCGCAAATCGACAACGCTACTGAAGATTGCGCGCATCATGTCACGCTCAAGCAGATCCTGCGTTTCTTACGGTATGTGCAATGGCGCATACAGGGTGCATCCCACCACCGCCCGAGCGCTGCCGAGCCGAGGTATCCTAGCTTGTGTCCGGCAAGCTCAGCATCCAGCGCACGTCGATCGACTCGAAATGATGGAGTCGGACCCACAAAAGACGTGGTGTCGCTTGTCTTCTTGCGTTGACTTAGCCTTGCTGCCAATCTTCCGCTTTTAGCGCAATGCATCAACGGGAGCCTGAATGAATCGAACGTCCGCACCCGAGTCGATGAGCGGTAACGTACTCACGCAACTGCAACTGGCCCGTGAGCATTTTGGTGACGGTGGGCAACTGCCCGATGAGTTGACACCGAATTTGCTACCTGAGTCCGTGGCGCGCTCGTGGGTGCGTTCCCGGGACGCGGGTTTGGTGCCAGGTCAGGCGCCTGAATACGAATTGCTCAGCGGCACACGCAGTACACTTGAAACGCCTGATGATCGACGTCTGTATAGCTGTATCGTTGATGAAATCGAGCAGCTTTGGGACGCGTTTGGCGGCGATAGCTGGACGATCTTCTGCGCGAATGCACACGGTACGGTGATCCATGCGCGCCGTAGCCCGGGATGTGATGACGCTTTGATCCGGCCGATTGTCGCTGGCCGACGTATTCTCGAATCCCATCTCGGCACGACGGCACCGAGCTGCGTGCTCCACGAGGGGGCTGAAGCGACGATAACCTGCGGTCAGCACTACCTCAACGATTTCGAGCATGTGTCGTGTCTTGCCGTGCCCCTTTTTGGGCTGCATGGCGAGGTGGTAGGCGCGCTGGATATCACAGGCACTGGCCAGCGCGATTTGGCGCAAATACGTGAACAATTCCGGCTCGCGGCATTAGCCGCTGAGCAGCGCCTATTCGCAACATTGCGCGGTTGCCATCTTCTGCGTGTGCATCATGATTCTCGTTGGCTCGCAACTCCCCTCTCGGGGGTGCTCGCGGTCGAGGAGGATGGTTGTCTGCGCGCTGCGAGCCGTATGGCGCGTCGCATGCTCTCGTTGCCGCAAAACGTATCTGTTGGTCGGCTCACGCTGCGCGACCTGTTCAGCGATGCGCCGACCACTCTCCTAAGCCGAGTGCTGAGGCCGCAACGCGGTCCTCAACGCATTTGTTGCGCAGACGGTACTCACTTGTGGGTCCTTTATGCGCGTGGGCCGCTTAATCGCAGCACAGCGCGTCGCATGAATTCGGATTTCACGGTGGAAGATCTGGAGGCCGAATCCGTGCTTTCCGGCAACGCCGAGCCCAGCTTGCAGAGAGGCGGAGAAAGCCTCGAGGAAAAAATGCTCGGAGCTGTTCAGCAAGCTATGCGTGACCATAACGGCAACGTTGCTGCGGTGGCGCGGCAATTGCGAATCTCTCGTACAACTGTCTATGCGCGGTTGCACCGCTTACGCGAGCTTGGCATGCTGGCGGTGGAAGGCGGAGTGGTGGCAGAACTTCAATCTGGCGACAAAAGCTCATCGAAACTACGCTTGTAGAGAAATGTACCTACTAGATCCGGTATTGTTGGTTATTGAGCAATGCCGTCTGTCCAGTCATTGCGGAGTGGGGGCAAGGAACGTCAACGTTTGGGTTCGATAGGACAGTTGTACAAGTGCTCCGAGGCGCCCCACTCGCTGGCTCAGTCGGTGCGAGGCCGAGTTGAATGACTGGCTCCGAACCTCCGCGTGCAACCGATGGTTTACCGGCCCCCGGTGTTGACTACGACGGCAGGGTTGCTTCGGGCCGAGCATTGAAGGTGGATCACCTATCAGATCGCCCTTGGCGCGAGCACCACCCAGGCCTTGCGCGAGGGCGGCTCTGTGCCGATTTTAGCGGGTATGCTCGAAGTGGCGTTCGAAACTCAATATCCTAATTCATCGGATATACGGCGATGGCGGTGGCGCAGATTCCCAACCTACTTGGGTTCTCCGAAGTAGCATACTTCTCGCGCTTTTTCCGCCGCCAGGAAGGCGTGAGTCCCAGGGAATTCCGACAGCGGCGGGGAAACTATCAATGAGGCACTGTCCGAATCGCCCAGCATTATTCGTAGCGTGCCGTCGCTAGCGATTGACGCACACATGCATGGATGCCCAGTTTGGCTTTAAAAGCGGTAGCCAATCCCGACGAAAACTGCGATTGGGTCACCGGTGATCTTGCTCGAGTTTGTCAGTGTCGTCTGACCCGTTTGTGATACTGCATTGAAGTGCGCATGCGTTACAAGCGGGAGATAGGTCGCGGATGCAGTCATATACCAGCGATCCGAAATCCGATATGACGCACCAACGGAAAATACGGGATTCCAAGAGTTGCTAAGCGACGCCTCGGCATGGCCGCCTGGGCCACCAAACTGCGTCAGCACGCCAGCAATGTTCGGGTTTAACTGGACCGCGGAGAACCATGTGTAGTTTAAGCCTGCTGCGACGAACGGGCGAAACCGGTTGTTTGCTGGGCCGAAAAAGTATTTCGCAAGAAGCATCGGTGCCCATGCGCGAGTCGTCGCGAACGGATGTAGATCACCCATTGGAAGCACCGGACCGCCAGAACCCAGTGGGGTTACGTTGCCTTGCGCATAGAGATTCAGTTTTGGAGGCACGCCCAGAACCGCTTCTAGCGCGACGTTGTCGGTGACGAAGTAGGAGAGGGTGAGTTCGGGAGTAACGACGTTATGTACTTGAGCATCTGTCCCTGCTGACGTGAAGGTTCCGTACGGCGACTGACTTTGAAGTTCCGTGGAATGCGATCGTCCAAAATCGATCCAAGTTGGACCCAATGATGCGATAAAACTGCCCGAGCTTTGGGCGAACGCCATCGATGAAACCGACATTGCGAGCGCCATTGCCGGAATAGTTGCTCTGAAACGCTTTGCCATACTTGCCTCCAATACTTCTTGATTGACGTGGATTTTTGCTCTTTTTGGCCTTGTACTTGTTTTGCTTATATTTTCGTGCGTGCTGCGCCGACGAATTAATCCACATCGACCTCTGACTCGGTAATGCGATTTCACCGAAGGCTGCCTAACTCCGTCTCAGTACTGTCTGTGCCGCCGTACCTCGGTTGGGAATTTGCTATCGCTATCGGAGGCGTGGCGCGGTTAGATCAGTTGCTGGGCTGGCGGCTGCCGCTCGCGAGCATCTGAAGTTGACCGCGATGTGCGTCACCGTGATTGCAGTGTCGACAGCCAATTTCAAACCGTCTTGTCTGTCGGGGAACAGATCGTTGACGGTTCGTGCCATTGAGTTAGCGAGCCTGATTTGTGCGCGACATCAGAGCGATGTGTTCAGAGGCGCTCAAGCAAAGCGATCAGCAATCTGGCTGCCGTGAGCAACGTACTCTACGGATCAATTTCCGCAAGACAGTTGCGTATTTGGCTGGTAAGCGAAATGTGGGAGTCTCGTGCTGCGGGGTCAATGCAAGAGTGCCGGGGGCTACGTGTTTCGTCAGGCGTTAGGGGTTGACTTGGGTTGGTAAATGGTGCCGTCGCGCCGCACGGCAAACAGGACGTCGCAGCGTCGCCGTGCCAGTGCGATGAGCGCTTGGTTGTGGCGCTTGCCTTGCTGGATCTTGCGCGAGTTATAGACCCGTGAGACTGCGTCCCGTAAGACCGCGAAGGAGGAAAGGAACAAGGCGCGCTCGATCACCTTGTTGCCCCGTCTGGAGGGGTGTTCGCCATGGATCGACGAGTCTGAGCGCCGGGAGACCGGCGCGAGGTCAGCGTAGGCGGCCAGATGAGCAGCCGAAGCGAACGCTTTGTGTACGACTTCGGTCAGGAGTCTGGCGGCGGTCCTGACGCCGACTCCCGGCATGCTGGTCGCGACCGGCCAAAGAGGGTGAGCAAGCACCAGCCGCTCGACTTCGGCGGCGATTTCGTCACGCTGCTTGCGCAAGGCCTCGAGTTGCTGGGTCAAGCGGGGCATGACGATGGTGGCAGCCTGCGTGCCGGGCATGATCACGGCTTGCTCGTTCAGCGCTTGAACGATTTCGGTCGCCAAGTTCTTACCCATGCGCGGTGCGAGCTTGGTCAGGCGGTTGGCGAGCGTCTTCTCGCTGGCAGCGGCGAGCGCGCTTGGGGATGGGTAGCGCTCAAGCAGATCGAGTACTGCCGGATGGTCGAGGCGCGGTCCGAGAACGCGTTCGAGCGCTGGATGGATCTGGGTGAGCAGGCCGCGAATGCGGTTACTGGTTTGAGTGGCTTGGGCTGCAAAATCATTGTCGAAGCCGCACAGCATGGTGAACTCGGCTAGCTGCTCGCCGGCCAGCCGAAGCGAGCGCAGCGTATGTGGCATCGAGCGGGCGGCTTCGACAATGATCGCGGCATCGCGGGCGTCGGTCTTGGCTTCACCTGCCTGCAGATCGGCGATGCGACGCATGGCCAGTCCAGGCAGATTGGCGACGAGTACGCCTTCGCCGTGGGCAACGGCTAATGGAAGGGCGCCAATGGTGGAGGGCTGATAGACGACGAATAGGAGTCGACCGTGAGTTTTGAGTTCGGCGATGAGGGCACGCAGCTTGGCCTCGTCGCTGGCTAGTGCCTTGTTGTACAGACGCTTGCCGTTTCGATCAAGCGCGACGGCGGCCGTTCTTGAATTGCCGCGCGTCGACCACCGTTGCTACTGCAGCCGATGCTGTGAGCCGGCCGACGCCGCATACGCCATGCATCGTTGGGCTTGTGGGTCGTGAGCGGCTTTGCGTGCCGGCTGTTACTCAGTCTCACACTATTGGATCTCGAGATCGGCATTTCTCGATTCCGTTTGCAAGGATGCGACACCGCCGATTGAGTCGGAATATTGTGTACGGTACTCGCGTGCGGATACGCCGAAGTGATGTCGAAAGACTCGACTAAAGTGTGCGGTATTGTTAAATCCCCAACTCAAGGCGATTTCAGTAATTGAGCGATGTTGCCAAGCCGGTTGAGCAAGCCACTTTGCACATCTTTTGAGCCTTTCATGAAGGATCATATCGCTGATGGATTCGCTGCTGGTAGAGAAGATTCGGTACAGATAGCGTCGAGAGATGCCGAGAGCTGATGCGACTTGGGAAGGGCACAAACTAGGGTCGCGAAGATTCTCGCAGATAAAGGTACGAGCGTGGCGGAGATGCATTTCCCTGACATCCGACATGAGTACCGGAGAGGTGTTGAAATGTTCGGAAAGTGCTGTCGCGACGAGGTCAGCAGTAACACCGGAAAGATGCTCGATGATCGATGAGGAATGCTGAATGCCGATTGCCTCTCGATGCATCGCGCTGATGTGTTCAACTGCGACGCGCCCGAGGCCGCTCTGTGCGGGCACGCTGATGGCAGTATGTTGCCGGTCGCAAGGGCCGCGTGACGACAAGAGTGTCCTGCGAAAACGCACCGTGAATTGCTGACCAGAGTATTGCCATACGAACGGCCGAGAGGCGTCAAATAGCACCATGTCATTCGGTCGGAGCTGCGCAGTCCGACCATCTTGTGACACCACACTGATCCCGCTCAATTGCACTGACAAGAGAACATGATCGCCATCTTTACCTTCTGAAAGACCGTATCGGTGATTCGCGATGTGGTCGGACGCCTGGAGATGTGCCATGCATATCTGACCGTTATCGATCATGTCAACCTGTGCTTCGAAGGGGGATCGTGGTGCGCTCGCTATCGACATCGACATGGGTACGCAGTGTTCCGCGATCCACTTCTCCCAAGCGGCGAGCCGATCGCACGGCTCGAACTCTGATGTGGTAAAGGAACGCCTCATGATTGCTGTACCTCATTCGTCAGAATTCGTAGTTCTCTGCAGACTTGAAAGTGATCCAGAAAGGCTATCAAGTCACTCTGGCTTTCCGAGCCTGAACGCTCCTCGAGCGAGGCTCGCACGGAAAGCGTTGATGCAATGAGTCCGTCGGCAGTAACATATTTGAACAATCATATGATCGACGACGGTACGATAAATCTCTACTTTGGTGAGTCAACAAACTTGAGTGCCCGTTCGAAATCTTCGATCAAGTCTTCCGCATCTTCGATTCCGACTGAAACTCGAATCATCCCGTCGGGAATTCCCATCGACAAACGAATCGCCGCTCCAGCTTCCCAGAATATGGTCGACGCAACCGGAATGACGAGTGTCCTGGTGTCGCCAAGACCTGTTGCCTTGATTGGAATGCGAAGGTAGTTGAGAAAATCGACGGTCGCGTCAGCACGGGTGAGCTCAAAAGACAGCAACCAGGAGTTCGCCCTGAATAACGTCTTGGCGATGTGGTGTTGCGGGTGATCGGCGAGACCTGGATAGCTCACTTGCCTGACAGCGGCATGGCCTTGAAGATACTCGGCCAGAAGCAGTGCAGTCTCGCTGCATTTTTGCACGCGGAGCTCCAACGTCTCCATGCCGAGCGAGATCTGGTGCGCTTGCTCCGAGGAGAGTGACGCCCCCATGTCCCGAAGGCCCTTCTTGCGAATTTGGAGCAGGCCCTGTTGCGCCGCAGGCGCTCGACGGTATTCTTCGGCTATGTTGGGGTAGAGCTGCCAATCAAATATACCGGTATCAGTGACTGCACCTCCCAGCGCCGCACCATGACCAGCAATCGTTTTGCTTAGCGAATTGATGACCAAACTCGCTCCGACTGCCTTGGGGGTGAAGAGTGCCGGCGAAGTGATCGTGTTGTCGACGACATATGGAATGCCACGTTCGCGACAAAGTTCGCCAATTTGCCTAAGATCTGGAATCTGCGTGCCAGGATTGGCGATCGTTTCGAGGAACACCATCCGGGTTCTTTCGGTCATTGCATCTGCGACCGATTGCGCCGATGAGGTGTCCACCATCGTCACCTCAACCCCCAATCCGCGCAGGGTTCCAAGCAGACTGTTGGTGTTCCCGAAGATGAAGCGGCTAGAGATTAGATGATCGCCCGCACGCAGAAGCGTATAGAACACTGCGGAGAGTGCCCCCATTCCGGTACCGAAACACACCGTCCCAATGCCCTGTTCCAGTTCCGTGATCTTTGTTTCCAGGGCAGCAGTGGTGGGCGTGCCTTGGCGCGCGTAGTTGAAACTACCCTTCTTCGTCCCCTGAAAGACACCGATGAGGTCCTCGACCCGATCAAACCCGTATTGAACCGAGGTGTGAATAGGCGCTCTCAGCCCACCGTATTCGATACCAGTCAGTCGGTCTTTGTGCACTAAGCTTGTCGTCAGTCCAAGCTTCTTGTTCGTATTCCCACTCATATATCTTCCGTCGGCTGAAATTGAACGACTTCGACTGCGATGTCTCCATGCAGCCGCTTGTCGAGCGCGGCTGCATGCTAGCTCCAAACGATCATGGCTCCCACAATTCACGACGGGAACTCAGGGCTCTCTCGGGTAAGCCCTCGGCGTCAATTTACGAGAACTATGCCAGAGCACCCAATTGTCGACGAATGTCCAGTCGATCGAAGTGTGCTCGCTTCTCGATGATCTTTCCGTCTGCAATCCTAAGAAGCATCATCAACGAGAAGCGTAGCGTCTTGCCGGTCGGCTCCACTCCTTCGATCGGACCTGATTGTTTTCCTTCGAAGGTCAAATAGGCTGCAACTTGGTCACCCTCGGCGAGCAGCGCTTCGAGCGGGAATTGGAAACCTTTGAAAGCGTCGAAGTTCTTCTTTTCTGAGTCGACGAACCCTTCCGCGCCTTGAATCGGGGTATCGACCTGCAAGTAAAAAACGAAGTCCGGATGACACAAGGCTGCGGCCGCTGAATAGTCCTCTCGCTGCAGGGCGGCGTAGAACTGCCGGACAATGTCCTTGTTCGCTTCAACTTGAAGAGCCGCTTGGAGTGCGCGGCCCATTTCTTGGTTTGTGTCGGCTGACATGATTTTGTACCTTTCGTGCGAAATGAATCGAGTTGCGTCGACAAGCCTTTAGAGAGTGCAGGTCTCGCCGTCTTCCGGGATGAGCAGAAACCCGGTCATGCCTTTTTCGGCGGAGAATTCACGCAGTTCCTTTCGGGTCAAGGTCGCATGATTGACCGCTTCCATGTGCGTTGCGAACAGCATAGCTTGGGGCGCGGCCTGATGGACTTTATAGACGTCCTCCTTGCCCATGATGATCGAACCCAAGCCGGGAACTTGCGCATCGCCGCTGTTCAGGATGATGGCCTCCGGCTTGTAGGCTTTCAGGTTGTCTTCCACATACTTGTTCCAAATCGTGTCGCCAGCCAGGTACAGAGTTTTTTCTTCCGGATGCTTGAAAACGACACCGCTCACTTGTCCGAGCAAATGGCCGATGGCGTGAATCGCTTCGTCCGATCCATGTTGGCCAGGCGTCTTGATGAGCGTCAATCCGTTGAATTCGGTGCTCTCAGTCATCAGACGAACGTCGGTGAAGCCCGATTCCTTCACGATGTTGGCATCCTCTTCATGCTGGACGAAGATCGGCATGTCCTTCGGGATCAAGGATTTGGCGCCGTCATCCCAGTGATCCAGATGGGTGTGGGTAACGATGATGGCGTCCACGTCGAGAATCTGATCGACAGGGAGGGGCAGTTCGACGGTCGGCCAATTCAGGTGGCTATTCGCCGTACCTTCGAATCCGGGGTAGGTGTCCTTGGGGGACAGCACGGGATCGACGAGGAACCTCGTGCCGGCGATTTCGACGATGACTGTCGCATTGCGGATTTGCTGGATCTTCATGGGGACGCTCCTTCTGCGTGGGGGGGTTAAGTACCGATCGTTACATAATGAAGTAAAAAAAGTGCGTGCGAGACGCACGCACACGTTCAGTCGAGATTCGAGAATAGCAGCCGCAAGGCGTCATCAAGTCGCTCAGAATCGTAACCGGCGCGAACCATCACCTGGAGTCCTGGGAACGCTACGACCAACAGCCTCGCTGTGTCACGTGCCGGCTTGGCGCTCTTCACTGATCCTTCTGCTTGACCGCGTTCGATCGCGCGTGTCAGAGCGTCTTCAATACACTGGAAATCCTGTTGAACCCGCACTCGAACTTCAGAATCGTGCGGAGCCATCTCGACAGCTTGATTTATGCTCATGCATCCGCGTGTGAACTCCGGTGCGCGGGCATCAGCGACGATCATTCGAAAAAAAACTTCGATGGCGTGGCGAGCCGGCCCATGCTCCAAAATACGACGCATGTCGTGAGCGCGCTCACCCCGGTATGCGTCGAACGCAGCCAGAAACAGTTCGCGCTTTCCGCCAAATGCCCCGTACAAGCTGCTCTTGCCCAGTCCTGTCGCTGCTACCAAATCAGTAACCGAGGTGCCTTCATAGCCTTTACGCCAGAACACGCCCATTGCTTGGTGCAAAACCTCTGCGGCGTCGAATTCTCGCGGCCGCGCCATAGACTACCTCCACTTCAACTGCGATTTACCTATCACCTTGCGAGGCATTATGGAACGAGCGGTACGAAATGTCAACCATGTTCGTCGGGTCGCTCATCGGTGGCGACGGCAGACCGTCCAAATACAAAATAGGGAGCGATTATCGTGGGTGGCACCGATGACTCTCGGGCTCAGTGTGGTCGTGCTTCGGTGAGCGCGTGTCTCGTACCGAACGCTACCATTGGCTGCTTGGAGACAAAGCATCAATGTACGTTGCGAGGCCGGCCTTCATGGAAACGTCCTCGGCGTGGACTGGATGCGCGTCAATTTTGAACAAGTTGACGTCGCCAATCGCGTGGCGATATTGTGCAATCGGCTTGAAGGGGGTTCCCCTAGTTGTCGAGGCTAGCCGATCGTGGCAGATTTTGCTTGTTAAGTGGTGGTGGAATTTCAATTGGCTGCTCAGCTCCTAAGAGCCGTGGGAGGTGTCCGCGGTCTTACCCATACCGAAACCTCGGTCTCGTACCAGTTGCAAGTCGCGAATCTGGTGCGCGATCAGTTGCGCTCAGACGGAGTGCTGCCCGAAGGCGTGCTGCGGGAGGATATTGAGGCGTCTTGGCGACGAAGCATCGACCAGGGTGTTCGCTGGTATGACCATTCATTGCTGGATCTTCCGGATGCGAAGTGCCAGGAAGAGATGCGTGAGATGAACCGCGCTTTGCTGGATGCAGCGACACCTGAACTCCGCTTTCTTGCGGAGCGTTGCTCCCCACAAGAAGTTGTCATTCTGACCGACGCCGATGCGGCGATCCTGAAAATTGATGGTCACGTGGTTCGATTCAAGGAGCAAATTGGAATCCGCGACATGCGTCCTGGCGCTTGCTGGAGTGAATCCCTGCGAGGAACGAACGCTCTCGGGATGGCGCTCATCGAAGGCCGATCCGTACTTGTGGATAGCGGCGAGCACTTTCTGGACAGTTTGAACCGCGTTTCATGCAGATCGATGCCTATCGCGGACGCGTATGGCAAGATTCTCGGTGTGCTGGATGTGACTCGTGACGGGCCGCTTCCGTTCCAAGACACGACCTTTATGCTGATGAATACGGTGGCACGACATATCGAGCGCCGGGTGTTCGCTGCTACGTTCCCCGAGCATGTTCTGGTTGCTATACACCCATACGAGCAATATCTCGATTCGGCATGGTCCGGTCTATTGGCCATCACAGATGACGGTACGATCGTGGCTGCCAATTTCCAGGCATGTGAGCTGTTGAATCTTGAGAGGTCGGAAATCGTCGGTCGCCAATGCGGCGACCCGTTGCAGCTGCGTGGCACGACATTTATGACTGTCCTAGAACAAGCTCACGGACTGCAGATCTCTGGCATGCAGCATGATTTTCGGTTCAAGGTTCTTGCATTGCCTCGGTATTCTGTCCCTGGAATTGTGCGCGCCAACGCACATACGGGAGCGGCGGAGGACGAATCTCCTTTGGCCGCGCTTGCCGGTGGAGAACGCCAGTTGCTGCGCTCATTGCAGATGGCGCGCCAGGGCTTGAACAACGGTGTGCCGGTCTTGCTACAAGGAGAGACGGGTACGGGTAAGGAGGTGGTTGCGAGGGGGTTGCACGATGCCAGCACGCGTGCTGGAAAGTCGTTCGTCGCAGTGAACTGCGCTGCTATTCCCGAAGGGCTAATCGAGTCGGAACTGTTCGGCTACCGGGAGGGGGCTTTCACCGGGGCTAGAAAGGGAGGAGCCGTTGGGCGCCTGATGCAAGCGAATGGAGGGACGCTCTTTTTAGACGAAATCGGAGACATGCCCACTGCTCTGCAGGCTCGCCTATTGCGGGTTCTACAGGAACGCAAAGTTGCTCCATTGGGCCCCGGCGGCGAACAGGATATCGACGTGGCAGTGATCTGCGCGACCCACCGAGACTTGAGAACGCTTGTGCGCGACAAGATATTTCGGGAGGACCTTTACTATCGGGTCAATGGCTTCTCGATTCGTCTCCCTGCGTTGCGTGAGAGGCACGACATCGATTTGCTTGTACTGTCGATATTGAAGAGGCTCGGGGCGCCGGAGGTGCGTATCAGTGACGAGCTAGCGAGAGTTTTTCGGAAGCACCAGTGGCCAGGCAATATTCGCCAACTCGAAATGGTGTTGCGGACTGCGTTGGCGGTTCGGTGCGACGGCGAGATCGAGCTTGGGCTGGATCATATGTGCGTTGGGTTTGTTGACGCCGATGCCTGCCTGGCTCCAGCAAATTCGGTTGGATTGATTCGCAAGCAAGAAGCTCATTTGATTCGCGATGCACTGGAAAAGCACGACGGAAATGTGGCTGAAGCTGCAAAGACTCTGGGCATTGGCCGGTCTACGCTTTATCGAAAAATTAAGGAAATTCAGGGTTAACGACGTCTCAATTGGCCACTTTTGCACGATCCTGATACGCGTAGCTCACGAATACGGTTACTCGTTGGAATTCCATCTGATTCGCGAGAAACCACAGTTCTGCCGATGAGACGGATGTGTCGACGACCTGCGGATTGACGACGTTTGGGCACGCCTTCCGTATTGAATCGTGTGTACGTCTGCCCGCGGAATACTTAGCGTAACGATGGCTAAATGAGCAATCGTTCCGAAACGATCGTCGATCGACTTGAGTGCAAGCAACCTGCATTGAGTTCCCCTCAGCTTCACCGCAAAGATCCAGTGGCGAGGGTCGGCATCAAGCCAATCTTCGGTATGGAGTTCGCAGGATTTCGTGGAGAGTCTATAACCAACTGACGGATGATGCCTCAGGTGGCGAAAATGACGAAGTCGCCACGGTATCCGAATACACGACTAGCGTACAAGTTCACCAAGACATACCGCAGGAAATTTTCTGTAGAAGCGATGTGCGAAGTGCTCGGTGTATGGCGTGCGTTCACGCGTTCTGCGGCCTCGCGGAAAAACTCCACACGTATCTGCCTTAGGCGTGCCGCTGATGCCAGCGCTGGTACGGCTTCTTGAACGATGCTCCTCCGTGAGGGCTGCCACCGACGGTGCGGCCGGATGCCAGCGGGCGCGCAAGTGGTGGCAGTGCCACGCGCTCGGACTTCGACCCCTTGCCGGTCACCGCGAGGCAAAACGCACCCGCGGGCATGTGTCGTGATGTCACCCACCGTCGCCGTCACCAGTTCCTGTGCACGCAGATCGGTCGCGTAACCGAAATCCAGCACGAAACGCAGACGTTCCGCAGCAGGTGCTGTCGAGTCAGTGTGCTCGAGCCGGTCGCCAGGGCCCGCAGGATCCTGGTGGATGGTCACGTGCCAGCTATCGAGCTCGGCGAAATCCATTTCGCGATGCTCAAAATCACCCAACACACTCGTTTCCCGTCAGGCAAACACATTCACATCGACAAAGGCGATCCGGCTTCGGTCAACATGCCGACCACTGAAGGTGAGCTTCAAGGGGCAGACATCTAACCTTTCTAACGTGCAGCTACGAGTTTGGATGGTAACGAGGTTTGCAGCGTCGTTAATGCTTGCTCATGTGGACAGGTTCGCCTAGTGATAGACCTATCGTGGCAGACAGCTGGAGCCGTTCTGTCTTGTAGCCGAAGGTGAGGTCGTGTTGCGAGCGGCGCAACAAGTCATCGCGATGCATGTACGCAAAAGTGTAATTGGCGGCGTCGGAAAGGCGATAAGGATGAGTCTTCCCGCGGGGAAGACTCATCCTGTGGACTGGAAGATTGACCAGCCCGGGAGAGCTAGAACGAGATCCTCAGAAGCGGTGCCTAATGCCGAGCATCACGAGTGTCTGGGTACTTGTGCCTCCGGCGGTGTACGTATCAGCAATTACGGCTTGAGCAGGGCCGAGGCCATTTGAGCCAGAGGCATGGCCGTATCCGGCCGAAGCATAGAGGTCTGTTCGTTTTGACAGTGCGTAGTCGGCCGCAGCGGTTACCTGATGATAGGTGGCGGACGAATCACCGTGCGACTTCATGTAGTCGTAGCCGACTTCAAGCAAAGTCGCCGGCGACACCTGCCACGCGGTAAAGACCGATACATTGTTGAATCGCTCGGCCCCTCTAAAGGTTGAATCTGCGTCGGCAAGATACTCGGCGTAGCTGTAGTACCCACCAATCGTCACTGGGCCAACCACGTATGCTGCCCCTGCTCGTGCAACGTTATATTTGCTTGCACTGGCATAAGCGGAGTTGACTGGGCTAAAGAAGTTGCCAGACGCGCTTGATGCTCCGCGACTCGCGGAACGAGCGTTGCCGTTGTCTGCATGGAAGTAACCGCTGGCCAGCGTCAAAGACCCGATTGAATAGTTCAACGCGGCACTGTATGAGTGCCCGGAACCGACGCTGCCCGCAACGTTGCCGAACCCGTATTGGAGGGCGAGCTGCAGTCCTCCCCAAGTGGGACTTACCCATTTAACAGCATTGTCGATCTTCGTCGTTCCGTCTGCCAGATCTATGTCGCCGGGCGCCGTAAAGTATTCCAAAAGAGAGTTACCTTGAACTGGAATAACTAGATCTATAAGGCCGTCAAATTGCCGGCCAAATGTCAATGCCCCATATTTATCGTTTTTCAATCCAACATATGATTGACGTGTAAACAGACGGTGCGAATCTGAGGATGCTCCATTGTTTATGTCAAATTGATTCTCAAGAGTGAAAAGGGCCGACCAACCGCCACCCAAGTCCTCATTGCCACGCATGCCCCAAACAGTAGGTGACATCTGGCCACTTTGCATAGAGATTCCGTTGTTGGATCCTCCGTTATTGTGGATATACTGAATGGAGTTGTCTAAAACGCCGTACAAGGTAACTGAGGACTGCGCGAATGCATGACCGTAAATGCAGGTGGAAAATCCGCAAATAAGGTTGAAAACCTTCTTTTTCATAAAAATCTCCGAACGATAAATTTTGTGTTGTTTTTAACGGGAATTGGTGGCATTTCCTCCGTTGATATGGGGTTGGGTTAGATTTTCGTAGATTCGTTGAGTTGATGTTATTGAGCCATGTCGACAGTCAATGGATTGGATTTTCTCATGCATGAATATAAGCATTCCAAATCAAATATCATGGACATCGGCGAAGTGGTTTGACTTGTTGGCAAAGTCAACTGAATTCGTGGGCAGTACGCGGATTCGCAGTGAGGTTGTAGGAGATGTTGTTATGGTTGTTCGCGGCGATAGCCATGTGATTCAAGCCAGTTTTGAACGAGTATTGCTTGCCGTGGATCGAGGGATGCGAGCACTTCGCAGGTCGGCTGGAGCTGCAGTGCAGCGACGATTGGCGCAAGTGGGATGCCTTGCAGATGCCAGATCCCGAGCGGCTGGTCGGGGCTCGTGACGACGTCGGCCTCGGCGATCGTGTCGCCGTCGATCACGGGCGCCCGCTCGATCGCGAGCGAGTTGAAATCGGGCGCGCGATGCGATGGCGCGTTGTCGGGCCACGCGCGGCGCGCCTGCCAGAACGGTCGGTCCGCCCACTGCGTGTCGAGCGTGTAGAAGTCGCGGCCGATCCGCGCGAAGCGCATGAACAGCGCGGTAATCCGCCGCTCGTGAAAGCGCAGCGCGAGCGCCGCGCGCTCGGGGTGCGCGAGCAGCGTGTGGATGACGGCCGGCGCCTGCAGCGCGGACGACAGCGACTGAAAGATACCGTTGCCGGACAGCGGATCGACGGCCATCGCCGCGTCGCCGACGCGCAGCCAGTTCGTGCCGCCGGTGTCGCCGCACAGCGTCGCGCTGCTGGTCCGACCGAACACGCGCGCCTCGGCGCGGGCGTCCAGGTCGAAGAAGTCACGTGCGAACGGCGTTTGCCGCAGCGTCGCGCACCACCCGGGCAGGGCGTTGCGCGGCGGCAGCGTCGTGGTCGCGACGTCGAGCGTTGCCTGCCAGTAGCAGCGGCCGTCGGGCAGGCGCGCCATCCAAGCCCAGCCGTCCGGCATACTCTCGATCCCGGATGCTGCATCGCCCGGCGTGCCTTGCCACACGTTCAGCAGGCTCAGCGTCTGCGGCCCGCGGCTCGCATCGCGCGCGAGCGGCGCGAGCCGGCCGCGCGCCTCGACGACGAACGCCGCGTACAGCGTTTCCTCGCCGGTCGGCGTGTCGATGCGGATCGCGTGCCCGTCGCCGTCGGCGTGCACCACGCGAACCGTTGCTTCACGCACCGCAATGCCCGCACCGGCTAGATCGCGGCGCAGCGCCGCGTCGAAACGACTGCGGTCGATCAGGTGTTCGTGATTGAGCGTGCGCGTGTCGCCGTTCCAGCGCGTTGTGCGCGCACACGGCGGCAATGCGCATGCGGCGGCCTGCACGAGTCCGGCATGATGCAGCCCCTGCAGCACACGATCGGACACGCCTTCAACCGCATCGAAGTGCCGCCATTCGCTGACGACCGTGACCGGATAGCCGAGCCGCGCGAGGCCGAGCGCGGCGGCGGCGCCCGCCGGTCCCGCGCCGAGCACGACGATCGACGGGCGGCTCATGAGGCGTGGGTGCGCCGTTCGACGCCAAGGTAGGCAGCGTTCGCGCGTAAATGGTCGAGCAGTGCCGTCGTATCGCCATCGGGATGATGCGCGAACCAGCGCGCCGCGTAGCCGCTTAGCGCCGCGCACGCGATGCTCGAGCCGGCCAGCGCACGCGGTGCGCCGCTCGACACGACCGCACCGAAATCGGCCTGCGGGCTGTCGAGCCACGACCATTGGCCTGGTGTGCAGCGCGCATCGCCGGTGACGCGCACGATCCCCGGATAGCTGGCCGGAAACACCGGCGTTCCTTGCGCGGGGCTCGATGCGAACACGATCACGCGTTGCGCGACGGCTGCCGCGCAAGCGTCACGCAGCGTGTCGCGATCGGCGCGCACGCCGAGGCTCAGGTTGATCACGCGAATGTGTTGCGTGAGCAACCAGTCGATTCCGTGCGCGATCTGCGCGGCGCTCGTCACGCCGCGCGCCTCGAACACCTGCGCGACGACCAGCGCCGCTTCGGGCGCGGCAGCCGCGATTGTCATGCAGATCGCGCTGCCGTGGCCGATCCGGTCCGGCTCGACGGCGCTGGCATGTAGCACCGACGCAGCGTCGAACGCGAAGCGCCGCGCGTCGGTGACGCGTGCGCTCAGCGACGGCGGATAGCCGCTGTCGACGACGCCCACGCGCACGGCGCGATCCACGGCGCGATCGTCAGGCATGTGCGACATCCCGGTGCACGCGTCGCGTAAGTTGGCCGTCCGCGAGCTCGAAATGCAGGTCGACGCCGGCGAGCGTCGACGCGCGGTGGCTGACGAGGATGCGCGTGCGATCGCCGAACAGCGTGTCGATCTGCGCGATGACCTGCCGCTCGGTCGTTTCGTCGACGGCCGACGTCGCTTCGTCGAGCACCAGGATCGCCGGTGCCTGCAGCAGTGCGCGTGCGATCGCGATGCGCTGCTTCTGGCCGCCGGACAACTGCTGGCCGCGTTCGCCGACCGGCCCGTCGAGTCCGCCCGGTAGCGTCGCGATCAGTTCGTCGAGCTGCGCGGCGCGTGCGGCATGTACGATGTCGTCGTGTGTCGCGAGCGGTGCCGCGTAGCGGATGTTGTCGGCGAGGCTGCCGCGAAACAGCACGGTGTCCTGGCTGACGACAGCGACGTGGCGGCGCAGCGCGTCGAGATCGACGTCGCGCAGGTCGATGCCGTCGATCCGGACGCTGCCGCGCTGCGGGTCGTAGAAGCGCTGCATCAAATCGATCAGCGTCGATTTTCCGCTGCCCGACATTCCCGACAGCGCGACCTTGCTGCCGGCCGGTACGCGCGCGCCGGCGCCGCGCAGCACGGGCTGCGCGCGCTCGTCGTGCCCGAACCACACATCGACGAATTCGAGATCGCCACGCGGAGGCAGCTCGCGCGCGGCGGCAGGCGGCTGCACGGCCACCGGCGCGCGCTGCAGCTCCATCACGCGGCCGAGGCTGACCGTCATCCGCTGCAGCGCGACGTAGAGCCCGAGCAGACTCTTCACTGGGCCGATCGCCATCCCGAGATAGCTGGAGAACGCGATCAGCGAACCGAGCGGCCAGTCGCCGCGAATCACCCAGTAGCCGCCGACAATGAACGCACCCGCGCGCGACAGCGAGGTCAGCGTGCCGGGCACCGATTGCGTGACGAATTCGGTCACCTGCAGCTTCAGCAGGCGCTCCATGTAGCGGTCGCCGAGACCGTCGAGCCGCGCCTGTTCCGCGCGCTGCCGGCCGGCGGCCTGGATGAACTTCATCGCGGGCAGCGTTTCGACGAGGAACGACGACACGTCGGCCGCGCCTTCGCGTACCGAGCGCGCATCGCGCTCGACCTTGCGGCGCATCGTGCGCAGCCACAGGATCTCGAACGGAACAAGCAGCAGCGCGAGCAGCGACAGTTTCCACGACAGCGTGACGAGCAGTGCGAGCGTGCCGACTAGCCCGATCACGTTCGACACGGCGGAGAACAGCGCGTCGAGCGCGAAGCGCTGGATCTCGGCGATGTCGCCGTCGAGGCGCGACAGCAGGTCGCCGAGACGGCGCTGCCCGTAGAACGACGGCGACAGCTGCTGCAGGTGCGCATAGACGGCGCTGCGCAGCGAGAACAGCACGCGGCCGGACAGTCGTGTGTGCAGGTAACGGTTGATGCCGCCGAGCAGCGTGCCGACGAAGCCCGCGAACACCATCGCAAACGCGACCGCGACGAGCATCCGGAAGTCCTTGCCGACCAGCCCGCGGTCGATCAGCTCCTTCGTGAGCCACGGCTGCGAGAGCGCCAGCAGCGACGCGCAGGCCGACAGCGAGAGCAGGCCGGCGATCGCGAGCCGGTGCGGCCGCACGAAGCCGTACAGCCAGCCAAGCGAACGCGCGAGTTGTGCTCGATCATCGATTTGCACGAAGCGCAGAATGAACCTCATCAACATGGGACCTTGGCTCGGAGGATTGCTCGTTGGTCAAATGCGGAACAGTTTGACGGTCGACGTTGCCTTCTCCGAATTCGACATCCGCGGTCGACTTCGGAATGAGTATTGGCCGTCAGCCGCTGGTCTCCACGGCGCAATTGGCGGTTGATGCCGTGGTTTGGCGCGACGCGTGTGGTGGCGCGTCGCGCA
The DNA here is from genome assembly GCF_902833195.1 of Burkholderia sp. BCC1638. Classification (NCBI taxonomy): domain Bacteria; kingdom Pseudomonadati; phylum Pseudomonadota; class Betaproteobacteria; order Burkholderiales; family Burkholderiaceae; genus Burkholderia; species Burkholderia sp. BCC1638. The sequence goes on along the minus strand of NZ_CADFEC010000042.1, from coordinate 17,942 downwards.
CATGATCAGGCGCGTTTGTTGTACGCGCTGCACCAGCCCTTCCCGGACACTCGCTTGACGGCGAAGAGGGGGCAAGCAGCTGCCGTGTCCGTTTGCTTTCCTTGATAGAAGCTGCAGTTCCCGCAGTCTTGCCCCGCCTGGTAACGCGGGTATTTGACCCTTTCAACGTTCGTAGCGTTGGCGCGATATCCCAGTCCTTTTGCCGCCGGGTCGTTCTCGTCCAGCATTGGCGCCTCCGCTCGTGCTGTGCTGGCGAGGGTTAGTGCGGATACGGTGCCGGCAACTGCGATGACAAAGCTGCGTCGGGAGCGATTCAGTTGATGCTTCATAGGGATTGCTAGTCTCAAAATTATCGATGAATGAATCAGGTCGCGCTATCTGTCCGATCGGAGGGATTCGTATTGGCCGTTCCGACACTCGTCGCCCGACCACCAACCCCACACGATGATGGATCGGAAACTTCAACCACTCTTAACGGCGACGCCCGATCAAGCGCATGACATGCCTGCGAGGCACGCCGCCACGCAAAACGGTTAATCGTCTGCAGGAGCCACCAGCAGAGCCTGCCGCCACGGTAGGCATTACATATAAACCGTGCGAGCGCAGCAGCGCAACTTGCAGATGGTTGATTAAGCACATTGCATGCCAGCTTCAGGGCTGTTGCCTCTTCAACTTGTGCGAGGTTTCCCATCCTTTTGCGAGCGAGCCCGCCGACGCATTATCGAGCGATGCCGGTGTCGCTCAAGGTCGACCCTTTGTCCCATTTTGGGAATTCTCGTGGGACGGGAGTGGGACGCGGGAACAGGGGCCTGCGCCAACCTGGAGAGATGCGGTGTCGATGTATTTTTAAGAAAAAAATTGAATAGGGATTTTCCCGCAGTATTTGAAATGCGGGCCAGCGTTTTTAGGACGTTTTTTAGGGTGCCCGACGTGTGGTTTATCGTTGGCACGGAACCTGCTTATAACGGTAATCCCACGCCAGTTCCCTTCGATCCTAGGCGAATCAAGACCCCTCTCAAAGGAGCAGCGCTTTGTTAAAAACGTTCATTCGACGCAGCAGGTTGATGGGCATCATGGCGGCGGCCATGCCGGTCGCGCTGGTTTCGGGTGCGGCTCATGCACAAGTGCAAGCGCCCCGCGATGCGCGAGCGATTCTGAGTCAGACATGCGCGGCCTGTCACGCCGCGGAATCAAAGGATTCGTGGAGTCGTATCAGCCATCAGCGTAAAACCCCGGAGGGTTGGTTGCTGACGATCGGCCGGATGCAGACGATGCATGGCTTGACAATTAGCGACGAAGAACGGCGAATTCTCGTTAAATATTTGTCGGATACGCAAGGGCTTGCGCCTTCGGAAACAAAAGACCTGCGCTACGCGCCCGAACAACGCTTGAACACTCAGGAGACCGCTGGCTCGGATGAGTTCAAACAGATGTGTGCGCGTTGTCACTCCGCCGCACGACCATTGCTGCAGCGCCGTCCAGTGCAGGAGTGGGAGCGGCTTGTGAACTTCCACGTTGGACAATTCCCATCGATCGAATATTCGTCGTTGGGGCGCGACCGCGATTGGTTCAAGATCGCGGTGACCGACATTGCGCCGTACCTCGCAAAGAACTTTCCGTATGACAGCAAGGCGTGGGACGACTGGAAGAAAAACCAGCCGCCGGCGACGTCGCTGGCCGGTACATGGAGCTTCAGCGGACACATGCCGGGGAAAGGCGACGCATTCGGTTTGATGACCGTGACGGGCGGCGACAAGGATGGCTTCAAGGTGAAGTTGAAGGGACAGTTTGCGGACGGCAGCCCGTTAGTTGGTGCTGGTACCGCTACGCTTTATACCGGCTACGAATGGCGTGCCAATGTCAAGGTTGGTGGCGTGCTGATGCACCAGGTATTGATGGCCGCTGAAGGTCAATTGAGCGGCCGCATGTACGAAGACGAGCACAGCGAACGAGGTCTCGATTTTAGTGCGGCAAAACTGGGCAAGGCGCACATCCTTGCTGTTCAGCCGGCGTATGTGAAGGCTGGTAGTGAGTCGACGGTGACGATTGTCGGTCCGAATCTCGAAGGAACCCCGGCATTGGGCTCGGGTGTAACGGTTACATCTGTGCTCGAGCGCACGCCTGAGTATCTTCGAGTGCGAGTGAAGTCCAGCAGTGATAGCGTCGCTGGTCCGCGACAGGTTTCTGTCGGCACAGCGCAATCTGATGGTTTCGCAGTCTATCAAGAGGTCAAGGAAGTCAAGGTTCTGCCTAACTACGCAATTGCTCGGATCGGAGGCAATGGCGGTCCAATGCCGAAGGTGCAAGGGCGCTTTGATGCGGAGGCTTGGGGGGTGGATGCGGCTGGCAAGCCGTTCCGAATCGGCTATATGCCGGCGCAATGGTCGGTCGCACCATTCGACGATCAGGCGAAGAACGACAACGACGTCAAGTACGCAGGCGTGATGCAGAGCGCGACCGGTATTTTCACGCCGGCCAACGCTGGGCCGAACCCTCAGCGGCGCAGGTCCAACAACAACACGGGCAATCTGAAGGTCATCGCATCGGTCACCAACGGTAATCGCACCGTTACTGGCACGGGGCAGATGGTCGTTTCGGTTCAGCGCTGGAATAATCCGCCGCTGCCATGATTTGTGCTGTCTCTTTGCCGTCGGGCCGCGCAGGCGGTCCGAGCGGCATTCTCCAGGGCTTCGGTCCGACCAAAACTTAGAGATTGCTAGGAGATTCCCATGGGCGCGCTGTTGAATGTAGTCGAGCGCAATGTGCATGAAGTGCGCGTCGACGATGAGCGTCTGATGTTCCACGTGCCGAGTAGCTCACTGTTCGCTGCCGACGAGCTCACGGCGGCCATCATCGACTCATTGCGTGCTAGTACTTGCACTGCCGAAGAACTATTCGCCCGGCTAGGTACGTCCCCGCGTGGTGACATATCCGAAACGCTTAATGAGCTGATGGCGCTTGAAGTTGTTAGTGATGGCTCCCCGTTGACGCCGGAATTCGCTACGAAGCGCATCGAGCGAACCGCGATCAATACCGTCGTGCTTAACGTCAACACCGGCTGCAATCTGAGTTGTACATATTGCTACAAGGAGGATCTCGACACGCCGTCTGCTGGGCGTCGGATGGACGTCGAGACTGCGAAGGCTTCGGTCGAGATGTTGCTCAAAGAGTCGCCGGATGAACCGCGCTACACGGTTGTGTTCTTCGGCGGTGAGCCACTCAGCAACCGAAAATTGATCGAGCACATGGTCGAATACTGCGAGGTTCGCTTCGGCGCGCTCGGAAAGCAGGTTGATTTTGTAATGACGACCAACGCCACGCTTCTGACTGAAGAGGTCATCGATTGGCTCGACGCGCATCGCTTCGGTTTGTCGATCAGCATTGATGGGCCGAGAAAGATTCATGATTTGAATCGTCGAACGGTTGGTGGTTCGGGCACGTATGACGTTGTGCGCCGCAAGGTCGATATGCTGCTTAAGCGCTACCGCAGCCGCCCTGTCGGCGCGCGCGTGACGTTGACAAGCGGAGTGACCGACATCGAAGGGATCTGGAATCACTTGTTCAACGAGCTTGGTTTTGCGGAAGTCGGCTTTGCGCCCGTCACATCGGGTCAACTTGACTCGTTCAATTTAGGCCCAGACGAACTTGCGCAGGTATTCGCGAACATGAAGGCGCTCGGCCGCCGCTATCTGACGGCGGCGCTCGAAAACCGCAACATCGGCTTCTCGAACTTGCATCAACTAATCACCGACCTGCACGAAGGGAACAAGAAGTCGTTGCCGTGCGGCGCGGGGCTCAAGATGCTCGCAGTCGATCACAAGGGCGACCTGAACCTGTGCCACCGCTTCACGGGCTCAACACTGCCGACGTTCGGCAACGTACGCGATGGTGTCGCGCAGGATCAGCTCAATGACTTCCTGTCGCAGCGCCTCGACCGCAGCGGCACAGGCTGCGACAGCTGCCGAATCCGCAATCTGTGCTCGGGCGGTTGCTATCACGAGAGCTATGCACGCTATGGCGACCCGGCGCACCCGACCTATCACTACTGTGAGTTGATGCGTGACTGGATCGATTTCGGCATTGAGGTCTACAGCCGCATCATTGCAGGAAACCCGGCATTCATCGACAACTACATTACTCCGCGGAAGGCGCACTGACATGAAACACCTAAAGCCGCTTAACAACAAGGCAAAGCAGCTTGAGCAAGCCGCGAAGGAAGACCGGCTCGAAGAAGTTGTCGCGATGACGTCTGTTGCAGGCTGTACTGCTACAACCGACCCAGGCTGGGAAACCGATGCATTCGGAGGCATTGCGTCATTGTGCCAGCCAATGGAGGCGGATCTTTATGGCTGCTCTGATCCGTGTTGGTGGCCCGCTCAGGTGCCGGACACGATGATCACTTACCCGAACTGGAACAAATCCGATTCCGTAGCTAGCACCGACTGGCGCAAGCTTGGCAGCGTGTTTCCGAAGGATAAGTAATCGACACCGCACACACTGGGGAATAAATATGTCAATGAAGAAGTTTTTGGGTATGACTATCGTGTCAGCGATTCTGTCGACTGGCCCGATGGTGAGTGTAGCTGCGACGAATGGCGCGCTAAAGACAGGGCGCGAGTATCTCGCGATTGTTGGTTATCCTAATACTCTGACTGTTGTGGACACATCCAGCGATGAGATATATAAGACATGCTCGTTGCCAGATGCGTTTAATCCGGGGACGGTGACGATTAGTCCAGATAAAACGCGCGCGTATGTACTGAACAATCGATACGGCGATCTTTACGGTGTAGAGCTTGATACATGCAAGGTTGTATTCCATGCGGATCTCTCGGACCGACCCGGTGAACGCGTGAAATCGATGTTCTCCATTGCGGTGAGCCCTGATGGCAAGGAGGTATACAGCGTCGTCAACCCAACCAAGCTCAATCGCGACACCTATGAAGTTCAGACTCCGCGTCTACAAGTGTACTCGACCAGTGGTGGCATGGATGCAAAGCCGATCCGAACGTTTCCTGTCCCGCGTCAACTCGGGGTTATGATGGCTGCGAACGACGGATCTTTGTATATTTCAGGTGCGGATGTCTACCGCATGGACGTGAAATCCGGGAAACTCGACGTCGCTGTTGCGGTTCGGAACTGGAAAAGGCCGCTTTATGGGCAGCCAGACGTTTTGAATGCGTGGCCGCAGCAACTTCCACAGAATTCGTTCGATTCGATTTACACTGCCGATCGCTTCAAAGACGAGAAGAAGACTCCCGGTACAAATGAAACGATGTATGGTTACATTGACATCGACCTTGCGACCGGCAAGGTGTCGCTGAAGGACTTCGCTCCTGTTGCGGAAGTGTTTTTCAGTGGTGTACGTTCTCCAACAAATCCGGATATTGTGTATGTCGTCGGAAATCGACTCGCGAAATTCAATTCGAAGACCGAAAAGCTTGTTGGCGAGGCACCGCTTGATCACACTTACTACGTGTTGGCGCTGAATAAAGCCGGCAAGAAGGTATATGTAGCAGGAGCGGCTAATTCAATTAGCGTAATCGATGCGGACACAATGAAGAAAATCAAGGAGATTCGCTTGAGCGGTGATACCGCACAAGCTACTCCTCAAATCTTCATGCGATGACTTGCTAGGTGCGCTGGGCTCACCGAAAGCGTATTCCGCGTCCAGCTCTATTGCTGGCGCGGACGCCGGACTACAGTGCCCTCGGTACCTCCGCGAGCAATGTGGTGCAGGTTGCAGACGTCATGCCAATGCGCTTACCAGCTGTTTTCGGTGCGGTGTTGTGGTCTATCGCGGGCCGCAGCAAACGGGCGCTCGCATTGGCGTGGTGACGTCGCTGTCGCACGCCCGCAAGATATTCGATTTCGAGAAGGGGCTCGCGCAGACATTCACAATGTCGTCGATATCACGATACGCCTCATGTCACCTGAAACATGAAGCGCAGCGGCAACAGCTCACCTGAGAAACGCTCGGATCGGCACGTGAGCACGTACCTGGCCAACGCGAACGCGAATACATCAAGCAGTTCTTAAACCGTGGCTGATGGAAAGAAGCCGTGGAACGGTACGCGCTATCAGTCTGGCGCAAGCTCATTTGAGTTGAAACGAGGTCATTCGATCGAGACCGACCATTGCGTGGGAAATTATGAGATGCGAGAAGGTGAAATATGACGGTACGCTGAGAGATTTAGCGGCCAGTTGATTTTAGTAGTTGTCTATAAGAAAAGGAATATTTGTATGGCGGTACTTGGCATGTATCCGACTTTCTACGTTCCAGGCATTGGCACAGCCTGGGTAATGGGCATCATCGGCGTGATTCACGTCGTTGCGTCCCATACGTCGGTCGGTGCATCGTTTCTGTTCGCCCTGCTCGAAACACGCGCCTATCGTGAAAACAAACCGCAGTTGATGGAATTCATCAAGAAGTACGGGATGTTTCTACTCGTTTTCTCGTACATTATCGGCTCGATCACGGGTCCAGGTATTTGGTATGCGATAACCGTCGCGAGCCCGCGCGGTGTTAGCGGCCTAATCCACAACTTCGTGTGGGTCTGGGCGAGCGAATGGGTCTACTTCACTGTCGAGGTGATTGGCGTATACGCGCTCGTCTACCTGATCGGCAAGGTCGATCCAAAGACCCACCTGAAGCTCACCTGGTCGTTCGCGCTCGCGTCGTGGGCGACGATGCTTCTGATTGTTGGAATCTTGTCGTTCATGATGTGGCCTGGAAGCGATCGCTGGTACCAGACCGGCTCGACGAGCGATGCATTCTTCAATGTCAATTTCTTCGCCCAACTCGGCACGCGCACCGGCGCGATGCTGGTGATGGCCGCGGTCGTCGGCCTGCTAATAGCAAGCCGAGTGAGTGACCTTGACCAGCGCCGAGACGTCGTGCGCTTGCTAGCCCCCCTTGGGCTCGTCGGAGGTCTCGTCGCGGTGCTGATGTTCCTGTACTACCTGCGTACGCTGCCGAATAACGCGATTGTTATGCTCAACGCGAATCTTCTTCCAGTCTACGGCAAGGAGATGGTTTGCGTGTTCGTCGTCGCGACGCTGTGGCTGCTCTTCGCGTGGTGGCGCCCGCAGCAGGTCTCCACATCGCTAGCGGTGGCGATGTTCCTCTTTATCGCGGTGTTTGGAGTCTGGCCGGAGGAGCGGATGCGCGAATCGATGCGTAAGCCTTACGTCGCCGGCCAGTACATTTACGGCAACCAGGTTATCGCGCGTGACGTGCCGGCAAAGGGGATCGAGTCCGAGGTCGACACGATCGCCGCATACGGTCTGCTGAAGCTGAACCCATTCGTGCCAGACCGGCTGCGCGCCGTGACGGATGCGAACGAACTCGAGGTAGGCCGGCTGCTGGCAAAGATGGCCTGTGCGAATTGCCACTCGTTAGAGCCGGGCGGGCCGCTGCGAAACCTGCCCGGCAAGTTTCACTATGCGCCCGACGCGGACATGATCGCCGCCTTCATGAAGGGCCCGCTCAAGCATGGCACACAGCCATACATGCCACGCATCGATTTGCCCGACGACGAGATCCGCGCAATCTCCAGCTACCTCGCGACGGTGAACGCCGGAAAAAACGTGAACCGAATGATTGCACAGCAACAAGCGTCGATCGTACCCGCATCGACAAGGAAGTAAGGCCATGGATATCGGAACTGTGATGAACACGATGCGCGATCCAGCTGGACTGCCCGCCCAGCCGATCGTGTTTCAGGTGCTGATGGTGATTACCTGGGTCCTGCATATCGCATTCGTGCATCTAGCGCTCGGCAGCGCTGGGCTCGCTATTGTCGCGTTTCACCGGCGTGGCGTGGGCCCGTACTGGGAGCGGCTGTCGTTCGCGTTGACCAAGGTTGCGAAGGTCGCAGTGTCGCTACTGATAGTGCTCGGCGTCGGCCCCTTGCTATTTACGCAAGTGATCTACGACCCGCAGTGGTACACGTCGAACGTGCTGTCTGGGCGCTGGGCGATTGCATTCATCTTTACGCTAATCGTCGGCTATTGCTGCTGGTTCGCCTTCTACCACGGCAATCACTCGGGTTCTAAGGCGCGTATCGGCCTTTACGCATGGAGTGCGCTCGCGCTGTTCTGCCTAGACGGTCTCATCATGCACGCACTGTCCTATCAGGAACTTCTGCCGCAGCAGTGGATTCAGTGGTACGCGCAGGGCGGCGCTGTTGATACGCGCGGAGCGGCGCTACACGCGATTGAATGGGCGCGCTACTTGTTCATCATGGGCTTGTCTGTGCCGGGTGTCGGCGTGTTCCTGCTCGTCTACGCGCAATACTTCGCCGGTCGCGCCGATCGTGAACCGGGATATCTCTCATTCGTGTGTGGACTCGGGCAGCGTATCGCTCGATGGGGATTTACGCTGTCTGTCGTGACATCACTCGCATGGCAAGCCGATTTGCCGCACGCGAGCGGGCTCACGCAGCACCCGGTTGGCTGGTTGCTCGTCGCTGGCCTGGTCGTGATGGCGTGGTGGATGCATCGGTTCGCGCCGGAAACGCATGGCTACCTGCCGGCTGTCGCGAGCGTTGCGTTGCTTGCAATTCTCTCGCTGTGGCGGGAAGTCATTCGCATTGCCTACCTGCGACCATTCGGCTATGACGTGCATAGCTACCCTGTCCACTTCGACTGGCCGTCAACGTTCCTATTCTTTACAACGCTCACGGGAATCGGTGGGTTTGTCGGCGGTTTCTATCTGATGCTGCTGTACCGTGCGGGCAGGGTCCAGAACTGCTACACCGCCGAGCGCCCGGTCGGGCGCCTTGGTACTGGAGCGCTGGCGGTGCTTGGGCTCTGGATAGCCGTGTTCCTCGCCTACGGGATTGCGATCTCGTATCGCAACAGCTTCATTTGATCTGCGGTAAATGCTTCAGAAATCGTTCACATGAAATCGACTCTTTTTGCTGGTCTCACGCTGCTGATTATTAATAACGCTGCCCACGCGCAGGCGATCGACACGGTTCCCGATGTAGGTGCCGGTGCGCGCCGCGCCGCGGTCTGCTTCGCCTGTCATAACACAAACGGAATCGCGAGGATTCCTGGTGTGCCGGATCTCGCGGGTCAGAATTCTGACTATCTGGAGGCTGCGCTGCACGCGTACCGCGACGGGCAAACGCGCCAGAACCCGACGATGAATGCGATGGCAAAACCGCTGTCAGACCGCGACATCGTCAACATCGCCACGTATTTCGGGAGCTTGCCGCGCGTCGCCGACTGAGTTGTTCCATTAGGGGGTGTACGTTTCATTCGTTCGGGCAGTCTGAGCGATATTACGCCAATGGCGTACGCGCGATACCTGGCTGATATAGAAGTCTGTTATCCAAAGTATTGGACGCTGTGACTGGGTGGGGCGTATAAATAGACTAAACGAACTTCACTCTTGCAGTTTGCGCCACGATTTGAGATCGATTGAATGAATAGAAGAATTCGTTCGAGATTCTCCAGAAGTTTTCAGGAACATGATTCCGAGTAGGTGGGCGTGACTTCAGTCAATTATTCTGAGGATTGAGAACTGGAGATGGTAGCTATGAATTCCAAAGTATTCGACACGAAAGAAGTACGGGACCTTCTGAAAGCCGCGGCCAATATTGAAGCCACGAGCGGCAATCTTCGCGCCAAGGAGATAGTTCATCGCCTGCTGGGTGATCTTTTCAAGGCCATCGCTGATCTCGATATTACGCCCGACGAAGTTTGGGCCGGCGTGAACTACCTGAACAAGCTCGGCCAGGACGGAGAAGCTGCGCTTCTTGCTGCCGGCTTGGGACTCGAAAAGTACCTCGACATCCGCATGGACGCCGAGGATAAGGCTATCGGCATTAACGACGGTACACCGCGAACCATTGAGGGACCTCTTTATGTGGCTGGGGCGCCGCTGCGCGATGGTGTATCCAGGATCGACATCAATCCTGATGCGGATTCAGGCCCGCTTGTCATCCGCGGTACTGTCACCGGACCAGATGGAGAGCCCGTTGCCGGGGCGGTCGTCGAATGCTGGCATGCCAATTCGAAGGGCTTTTACTCGCATTTCGATCCGACGGGCGCTCAAAGCGAATTTAACTTGCGCGGCGCGGTCAGGACTGGTGCCGACGGCAGGTACGAATTCCGCACGCTGATGCCGGTTGGTTACGGCTGCCCGCCACTCGGTGCGACGCAGCAGCTGTTGAATGAACTTGCCCGCCATGGCAATCGTCCTGCGCATGTGCACTTCTTTGTCACCAGTCGCAATCACCGCAAGCTGACGACCCAGTTCAACATCGAAGGCGATCCGCTTATCTGGGACGACTTCGCGTACGCCACACGCGAGGAACTGATTCCTCATGTTGCGGACATGACCGGTGGTACGGCGTTGGGCCTGAAGGCCGACACATATCAGGACATCGAGTTCAACTTCGTGCTGACCCCGCTGGTTCAGGGCGTTGATAACCAGATTGTCCATCGCCGGCGCGCTTCGGCCACGGCGTAACTGCCCGGTATGGCAGCGGTGCGCTAGCACTGCCGCCAATCGGGGAAATGTGGAGTCATTCGACATAGATGCGCGAACTCTGTGCACGATCAGATTCGCGTTCTGGAGAGCAAACATGTCCATCATTATTGACAGAGCTAACGAATTGGATCATCTGCTGTCGACCGCAGTGCAAGATGACAGGCAGGCCGGTGTTTTTCGTTGCCGCCGCGATATCTTCACTAACGCCGATTTGTTCGAACTGGAGATGAAGCATATCTTCGAGAACAACTGGGTGTACTTGGCCCACGAGAGCCAGATCCCGAACAACAACGATTACTACACGACGTGGATCGGCCGCCAGCCGATCGTGATCACGCGCGACAAGACCGGCGAGCTGCACGCGGTGATCAATGCCTGCGCGCACAAGGGTGCGATGCTGTGCCGGCGCAAGCACGGCAACAAGGGCAGCTTCACGTGCCCGTTCCACGGCTGGACCTTCTCGAACACCGGCAAGCTGCTGAAGGTGAAGGACGAGAAGACCACCGAGTATCCGGTGCAGTTCAACACCCACGGGTCGCACGACCTGAAGAAGGTTGCGCGCTTCGCGAACTATCGCGGCTTCCTGTTCGGCAGCCTCAGCGCCGACGTGCTGCCGCTCGAGGACTACCTCGGCGAGACGCGCGTCATCATCGACCAGATCGTCGCCCAGGCGCCGAACGGGCTCGAAGTGCTGCGCGGCAACTCCTCCTACATTTACGAAGGCAACTGGAAGATGCAGATGGAGAACGGTTGCGACGGCTATCACGTCAGCACCGTGCACTGGAACTACGCGGCCACGATGGGCCGCCGGAAGGAAGCCGGAACCAAGGCGGTCGATGCGAACAGCTGGAGCAAGTCGGTCGCGGGCGTGTACGGATTCGACAACGGCCACATCCTGCTGTGGACCAAGACGATGAACCCGGAAGTGCGCCCGGTGTACCAGCACCGCGACGAGATCAAGGCACGCGTCGGCGAAGTGCAGGCCGATTTCATCGTGAACCAGACGCGCAACCTGTGCGTGTACCCGAACGTGTTCCTGATGGACCAGTTCAGCACGCAGATCCGCGTAGTGCGTCCGCTCGGCGTCGACAAGACCGAAGTCACCATTTTCTGCTTCGCGCCGAAGGGTGAGAGCGAAGCGGACCGCGCGACTCGGATCCGCCAGTACGAGGACTTCTTCAACGTGACTGGGATGGGCACGGCCGACGACCTTGAGGAATTCCGCGCGTGCCAGGCTGGCTATGCGGGCATCACGGCGATGTGGAACGACCTGTCGCGCGGCGCACCGCTGTGGGTCGACGGGCCGGACGACAACGCGAGGAAAATGGGACTGAACCCGCGCATTTCGGGCGAGCGCAGCGAGGACGAAGGGCTGTTCGTGTGCCAGCACGAACACTGGGTGCACGTGATGCGCGATGCGCTGAAGAAGGAACGCGGGGAGGTGGCGGCATGAACATCGATTACCGGACCATTTGCGCGACGCTGTATCGCGAAGCGCGCCTGCTCGACGAACGCGAGTGGGACGAGTGGCTGACCTGCTACGCGGAGGACGTCACATACTGGATGCCTGCGTGGGACGACGAGGACCGGTTGACCGACGATCCGCACAGCCAGATCTCGCTGATGTACTACGCGGATCGCGGCGGCCTCGAGGATCGCGTGTTCCGGATCAAGACCGAGCGCAGCGGCGCGTCGACGCCCGAGCCGCGCACGAGCCACAACGTGACGAATGTCGAGGTGCTGGCCGAGCGCGACGGCGAGGTGGACGTGCGCTACAACTTCCACACGCTCAACCACCGCTACCGCGTGACCGATCACTTCTTCGGCACGATGTTCGTCACGCTGCGCCGCGCAGGCGATGCGCTGCTGATTTCGCACAAGAAGATCGTGCTGAAGAACGACTACATCCGGCAGGTGCTCGACGTTTACCACGTCTGACGCTGTTGTTTTGTCATGAAAAGAAGTGGAGGTGACACCATGTCCACCTACAAGATTGCACTGAATTTCGAGGACGGGGTAACCCGCTTTATCGATTGCAAGGCCGGCGAGAAGGTACTCGACGCCGCCTTCCGCGCGAAGATCAACCTGCCGATGGATTGCTCCGACGGCGTGTGCGGCACCTGCAAGTGCCGCGCCGAAAGCGGCCGCTACGACCTCGGCGACGACTACATCGACGACGCGCTCACCGAGGATGAAAAGGACGGCGGCCTCGTGCTGACGTGCCAGATGGTGCCGCAAAGCGATTGCGTGATCGCGGTGCCGACTTCGTCGGTCGCGTGCAAGACCGGGCAGAGCGGCTTTGCCGCGACGGTCACGAAGGTCGAGCAGCACAACGACGCGGCCGTCGTGCTCGAACTCGACGTCGGCGCGGCCGCGCCTGTGTTCCTGCCGGGCCAGTACGTGAACATCGACGTGCCCGCGAGCGGCCAGCATCGCTCTTATTCGTTCTCGTCGGCGCCGGCCGACGCGAAGGTCAGCTTCCTGATCAAGAAGATTCCCGGCGGCGTGATGAGCACGTGGCTCGAATCGGCGCAGCCGGGCGACACGCTGGAACTGCACGGGCCGCTCGGCAGCTTTTACCTGCGCGAGGTGCAGCGGCCGCTGCTGTTCCTTGCGGGCGGCACGGGTCTCGCGCCGTTCCTGTCGATGCTCGAAGTGCTGGCGCGCAGCGGCTCGCAGCAGAAGGTGCACCTGATCTACGGCGTGACGCGTGATCTCGACCTCGTGCTGGTCGACGCGATCGAAGCGTATGCGGCGAAACTGCCGAACTTCAGTTTCGCGACGGTCATCGCGGATGCCGCGTCGGACCATCCGCGCAAGGGCTGGGTCACGCAGCACATCCCGGCCGATGCGCTGAACGACGGCGACGTCGACGTGTACCTGTGCGGGCCGCCGCCGATGGTCGACGCGGTGCGCAAGTATTTCGACGACGAAGGCGTGAAGCCGAACAGCTTCCACTACGAGAAGTTCACCCCCAACGTCACGGCAAAGGCGGCATGACTATGCAACGATTCTCCGGCAAGGTCGTCGTCGTCACCGGCGCGGCGCAGGGTATCGGCCGAGGCGTCGCGCTGCGCGCGGCGGCCGAGGGCGGCAGCGTGCTGTTCGTCGATCGCGCGGATTTCGTCGCCGAGGTGGCGGCCGAGGCGCCCGGCGGCGAGACGGCGGGCTTCGTCGCCGATCTCGAAACCTACGAAGGCGCGCACGCGGCGATCGCGTATGCGGTGCAGACGTTCGGCGGCATCGACATCCTGATCAACGGCGTCGGCGGCGCGATTCGCATGCGCCCGTTCGCCGAATTCGAGCCGGCGCAGATCGACGCGGAAATCCGCCGCTCGCTGATGCCGACGCTTTATACCTGTCACGCCGTGCTGCCGCACCTGATCGCGCGCGGCGGCGGCACGATCGTCAACGTCTCGTCGAACGCGACGCGCGGCATCCGTCGCGTGCCGTATTCGGCGGCGAAAGGCGGCGTCAACGCGCTGACGTCGGCGCTCGCGATGGAGTACGCGGAGCACAACATTCGTGTCGTCGCCACCGCGCCGGGCGGCACCAGCGCGCCGCCGCGCCGCGTGCCGCGCAATGCGGCCGGCGACAGCGCACAGGAACAGGCATGGATGGGCGAGGCCGTGCGGCAGGTGACCGAATCGACGTACTTCAAGCGCTACGGCAGCCTCGACGAGCAGATCGCGCCGATCCTGTTCCTCGCGTCCGACGAGGCGAGCTACATCACCGGCACGGTGCTGCCGGTCGCGGGCGGCGATACGGGTTGAGCAGTACGCCGCTTGCCTTTGTTCATCGACAGTCAGACGGCCCGCGCGAAGACGCCGAACAGTGTGGTTGCTCAACGATCCGGGCAGCAATCGCCATCTTGGCATCAAGCCTTTCGTTTATCTTCCCACCGGCAGCTACAACGTCAATCATGCGCTGACTCTCGTTGAAAGCCGCTGGAATTTCTCGCTGAGATTGAACTCTTGCGTGCGAGTCACGGTGTTCAAAAGAACATTTTTTGCTTGACATTCCCACTAGAGGAAACCGTCGTGCTGACGGTCGGGTCAGTCCCCTGAGGCTCTCGCCCGCTTTTGCAATTTCCTTCAGACTCCGCCGCTGAGTCCCCGGGTTCAATGAAAGTCATTGTGTGGCCCGTTCGGTCGACTCTACGCAAAACTACGATCAAGTCGCAATGGTGTCGTGGTTTTCAGGCGACCTGGCGGTGAAAGTCCAACAAGTCTCAATCCTACTGCGCTCCAGAGAAGTCCGCTCCATGTTCAAGCCAGACTCCCGAATCCTCCTGTTGGGCATCTTTGCCTCTCTTTGCTTCATGGGCGGTATCGCCAAGGCTGCGTCGGTGATTGGTATTGCGTCGATCCTATTTCCTGAACTTGCGGCGCTTTCTTACGACGTCTTCGTCCGGCCGTGCGGATATGGGCGCGCGCGCCATTGATGCTCACGATCACGCCCGTAATTGCAGCTCTGTTGGGCGTAGCTGTTACCCACTACATGCCATATGGACCTTGGTCGATCGCAGCATGCGTCCTCGGGTCGATCGCGATCATCAAGGTACTGCGATCACCCGTGGCGCCAGCAATTTCAGCCTGCTTTCTGGCGTTGGCGCTAGGCGAGACGAGTTGGTAGTATCCTGCTTCGATACTAGTCGGAACCTGCTTACTCGCTGGTCTGTCGATGGCGCACCAGGGGCTTTTTGCCGCCAGCGAACTTTCAACACGGTCTAGCCCGGTTGACGTTCTCGATGACGAACTGGAGCGTGTACCTCGGCAATTCACATGGGTGCCGTTCTTTACAGCATTCTTGCTGCTTGCATATCTTGTTTCGACGTGGGTGGGGATCAGGATGATCTTCTTCCCACCCCTCGTCGTCATTGCTTTCGAGATGTTTGCGCACGCAGACATATGGCCATGGGCGCAACGTCCTATTATATTGCCATGTGTTTGCATGATCACAGCAGCGGCTGGTGTAGCTGCGCTCGCTCTCTTTGGACCAGGCTTCGAATCAACGATCCTTGCTATGCTGGCCGGGGTCGTGACGTTGCGTCTCAGTCGCGTGTACGTTACTCCTGCGCTTGCGGTCGGTCTTTTGCCACAGGTCATGCCCCATGCCAACTGGATTTTTCCGCTGGCCGTTGGTATCGGAAGCGCATTGTTGACATTGTCTTTTCTTACCTTCAGGCAATTCTCGTCGGTCGACCAACGAGTGCCGGATTGAGAGGGCGAGGAGTGGCTTTCTGAAACGTTGCGTGTGAGGGCTACACCGATAATTGCCAGGCGACGCAGAGGCACGGCCGTGCTTCGAGTTCGCATGCACCGCTGTTCCACTGACCGGATCGAAGAATTGTGCTGTGACTGTTGCCCGACCTCACAACGGCAGTGCCATGAAGCCTTTGGAAGTGACTGATGGCGCTGGCACTCCTGATTGTCACCGATGTGGAGGCAGAATCGAGAGGCGCCGAGAAGCTGCTGTTGGGGTCAGTGCACTTGATGAGTTGTGTGTTGAGTCCGCTGATTCCGCTTCGGTCGCTGCCCGGAGTGAACCAGCCCGAACCTTGAACCGATCGGTGCGATCGGAATTGTGCGGGGAAAATTGGCGCGAGTAGACTCGATGCATCGCTCTGGTGTGTGGTCCCGTATGAAACTTCCTGACAAGCAATTGAGTCGTGAAAGTGATTCTCCTGCGTTTTGGCGCGAGCAGGAGATGTTGCTCTTCCAGAATGTCATGAATCTGGTAGGGAAGAGCCTTACTCCGGATATCGTCCTGAGGGAGATCTTGCATTTGATGTCGGAACTGCTCGGTTTGAATCGTGGCCGTGTGGTTCTCAAAGATCCCGATGGCGAGACCTGCCGGATCAGGCATGCATACGGCTTAACGCGGTCCGAAATCGACCGTGGCCGCTACCGTCTCGACGAAGGCGTGACAGGCCACGTGCTCGCCCATGGACAATTGGTGATCGTGCAAAATATCGATCGCGACGATGTTTTCCTTGCACGTGCTGTCGCGCGCAAAGATCTACCGCCGGGTCCTGTTTCGTTTATCGCGTTGCCCGTTCGCATCGACGATCAGACGGTCGGCGTACTCGCCTGCCATCGCATTCGCACACGTCATCGCGCGATCGCGAACGATGTGTCGATGCTACGCATCCTCGCAACATTGATTGGACAGTTGCTGCAACTACAGACGATTCTCGAAGCAAAGACACGCGCACTCGAAGAACAAAATCGCATCCTTTTGCATGCGCTGGAACACGAAAGCGCTCGCTATGGGATCGTCGGGACATCGGCGCCATTGCTCAAGGCGATATCCGAGCTCGAACGAGTATCGGATGCGACGGCTAGCGTCCTGTTGCTTGGGGAATCGGGCACTGGTAAGGAACTATTCGCGAGGGCGCTCCACCTCGCGAGCCGGCGACGCGACAAGCCATTCATCAAGGTGAATTGCGCGGCAATTCCCGACTCACTATTCGAGTCGGAGCTGTTCGGGTATGAGCGTGGTGCATTCACTGGAGCGAACACAGGCCGACAGGGCCTATTCGAGCAGGCGTCGTCGGGGACCATTTTTCTCGATGAAATCGGTGAGTTACCCTTGTCGATGCAAGGCAAGTTATTGCGCGCACTTCAGGAGGGGATGATCACACGACTCGGTGGGAAGCACGAGATTCGCGTTGATATCCGGCTTGTCGCGGCGACGAATCGAACGCTCGAAAAAGAAGTGAGCGAAGGGCGCTTCAGGCAGGATCTGTTTTATCGGTTGAATGTCATTCCGATCACACTCCCGTCGCTTGCCGAGCGAAAAAGCGATATTCGTGCGTTGGCGCTGCATTTCCTCAACCGGACGAATCAGGCGAACCAGCGTAATGTCAGCCTATCGGCCGACGCCTATCGGCGTCTGGAAGAGCATACATGGCCAGGAAACATTCGCGAACTGTCGAACTTCATCGAGCGAGTCGTGCTACTTGCGGAAAAAGCTATTCTGGAGGCTGACGATATCGATCGCTTCATGCCCGCTGCGGAACTCGTGGATAAGAAGGCTTCGGTGGAACGGTCGCTGCCGGGACATCATCACGCCTCCGTCGCGCGGCCTTATCTGACGAACAATTCGCATACGGCGGAGCAACTTAAGGAAGCGTTGCGCACGAGCGGAAACAAGTCGCGCGCAGCTCAGATACTCGGACTCACGCCGAGGCAATTCAATTACCGCTGGAAGAAAGTCGTGAAGTCCTAGTCGGTACGACTCCCGTGAGGTCGGGCTTGCCTGTCGCAAGGCGACAAAGACGGGTTGGCATCGCTGCCAGAGCCGCATGGTGCGTATTTCGGCGAACGTGATCAGCGATTTCGGTTGAACGTGATCAGTGGTTCCGATTGATGGTGATCGGCCGTTTCGGTCGAAGGTGATCGCTGATCACCGGTTTCCGAAACGAGCGATCATC
>NZ_CADFEC010000041.1:0-46150 GCF_902833195.1 Burkholderia sp. BCC1638 | reverse complement strand
GCGCCACAACCAAGCGCTCATCGCGCTCGCACGGCGACGCTGTGACGTCCTGTTCGCCATGCTGCGCGACGGCACCATTTACCAACCCAAGTCAGCCCCTACCGCTTGACGAAACACATAGGGGCCCCCCCCCCATCTTCCTCCCGGCTTGCTGACACCTTTCATTTGATAATCATTCCCATTTCGATCTAGAATCCTAAATCTTTCGCTTTGTAATGTTTCGGGTTGCTCGGGCGGCAGGCACGCCCCGGAACGCTTCTTCGTCCGCCTGCCTCATCGGAGTCTCCATGTCGAATCCGCGCACCCGCCTGCTGCCGCTCGCCGGCGCCCTCGCCCTTGCCGCCGCCGCATTTGCGCCACTGGCCCACGCGGCCGAGGAAGTGAGCCTGTACACCACCCGCGAACCGAAGCTGATCCAGCCGCTGATCGACGCGTTCACGAAACAGAGCGGCGTCAAGGTCAACACGGTGTTCGTGAAGGACGGCCTGCTCGAGCGCGTGAAGGCGGAAGGCGCGCAGTCGCCCGCCGACGTGCTGATGACGGTCGACATCGGCAACCTGCTCGACCTCGTCGACGGCGGCCTCGCGCAGCCGGTGCGCTCGAAGGTGCTCGACGATGCGATTCCCGCGAACCTGCGTGGCGCGCAAGGCGACTGGTACGCGCTGTCGCTGCGCGATCGCGTGCTGTACGTGGAGAAGGACCTGAAGGTCGACGCGTTCCGCTATGAGGATCTCGCCG
Source organism: Burkholderia sp. BCC1638 (assembly GCF_902833195.1). NCBI lineage: Bacteria > Pseudomonadati > Pseudomonadota > Betaproteobacteria > Burkholderiales > Burkholderiaceae > Burkholderia > Burkholderia sp. BCC1638. Next base: position 45,412 of record NZ_CADFEC010000041.1, on the reverse strand, counting down.
ATCCGAAATGGAAGGGCAAGGTCTGCATCCGCTCGGGGCAGCATCCGTACAACACGGCACTCGTCGCGGCGATGATCGCGCACGACGGCGAAGCCGCGACCGAAAAGTGGCTGCGGGGCGTGAAGGCGAACCTCGCCCGCAAGGCGACGGGCGGCGACCGCGACGTCGCGCGCGACATCCTCGGTGGCATCTGCGACGTCGGTCTTGCCAACGCGTACTACGTCGGTCACATGAAGAACGCGGAGCCGGGCACCGATGCGCGCAAGTGGGGCGACGCGATCAAGGTCGTGCGGCCGACGTTCGCGAACGCGAAAAGCGGCGGCACGCACGTGAACATCAGCGGCGCGACGGTCGCGAAGCACGCGCCGCACAAGGCCAACGCGGTGAAGCTGCTCGAGTACCTCGTGTCGCCGGAAGCGCAGGCGCTGTATGCGCAGGCGAACTACGAATATCCGGTGCGCGCGAACGTGAAGCTCGATCCGGTGATCGCGAGCTTCGGCACGCTGAAGGTCGACCCGCTGCCGCTGACCGACATCGCGAAGCACCGCAAGGCGGCCAGCCAGCTCGTCGACAAGGTCGGCTTTGACAACTGACGCAACGTTCGTCCGCGCGCCCCGCCGGCCGCTCCGTTCGCGCGCGGGCGGCCTCTGGCTGGGCGCGGCCGTCGCGATCGCCGCGGCGGTCGCGGCGCCGCTCGCGGTGCTGGTCGCCGCCGCGTTCGGCGCCGATCTCGCGCACTGGAAGCATCTCGCCGAATTCGTGCTGCCGCAGGCGCTCGTCAACACGCTGCTGTTGCTCGCGGGCGTCGGCGCGATCGTCACGGTGGTCGGCACCGGCTGCGCGTGGCTCGTCACCGCGTACGACTTTCCCGGCCGCCGGATGCTGACCTGGGCGCTGCTGCTGCCGCTCGCGGTGCCCACCTACATCGTCGCGTTCGCCTATCTCGACCTGCTCCATCCGATCGGCCCCGTGCAGGGCGCGATCCGCTGGCTGCTCGGCTTCGACAGCCCGCGCCAGTTCCGTCTGCCCGACCTGCGCTCGCTGCCCGGTGCGATCTTCGTGCTCGGTTTCGTGCTGTATCCGTACGTGTACCTGAGCACGCGCGCGATGTTCGTCACGCAGTCCGCGAGTCTGCTCGAAGCCGCGCGCACGCTCGGCGCGGGACGCATCGCGACGTTCTGGCGCGTCGTCGTGCCGCTCGCGCGGCCCGCGATCGCGGTCGGCGTGAGCCTTGCGCTGCTCGAAACGCTGAACGACATCGGCGCATCGGAATTCCTCGGCGTGCAGACGCTGACCGTGTCGGTCTACACGACGTGGATCACGCGCTCCGATCTCGCCGGCGCCGCGCAGATCGCGCTCGCGATGCTCGCGATCGTCGTCGGCATGATCGCGCTCGAACGCTACGGGCGCCGCCGCCAGCGCTACGCGCACGGCCGGCGCATGCGTCCGGCCGCACCGCGCAAGCTGACGGGCACGGCCGCGTGGAGCGCCGCCGCGCTCGGCTGGCTGCCGGTGCTGCTCGGCTTCGGCGCACCGGCCGCGTACCTCGCGGTCGAGACCGGCAAGCGGCTGCATCTCGTCGGCGGCGTATCCGCGCAATTGATGACCGGGCTCGCGAACACGCTGACGATCGCCGCCGCCGCAACCGTCGCGACGCTCGCATGCGGGCTCGTCGTCGCGTGGGCGGCGCGCGCGCAGCGCGACAGCGCGCGCGCGGGCCCGGCCCGTGTGTGCGCGCGAATCGCGAGCCTCGGTTACGCGGTGCCGGGCACCGTGCTCGCGATCGGCCTGCTGATCCCGTTCGCGGCGGCCGATCGGCTGGTCGGCGCGGCGCTCGGCCGTGACGGGCTGCTGCTGATGGGGTCGGCGGCCGCGCTCGTGATCGCCTACACCGTACGCTTTCTAGCGATCTCGGCCGGCAGCATCGAAGCCGGCCTCGCGCGCATTCCGCCGTCGCTCGAACACGCGGCGCGCTCGCTCGGCGAGACGGCCGGCGGCACGCTGCGCCGCGTGCACCTGCCGCTGCTGCGGCCCGCGCTCACGACGAGCGCACTGCTCGTCTTCGTCGACGCGATGAAGGAGCTGCCGGCGACGCTGCTGCTGCGCCCGCTGAATTTCGACACGCTCGCGACCTGGCTGTATGCGGAGGCCGCGCGCGGCACCTATGAGGAAGGCGCGGTCGCCGCGCTCGCGATCGTGCTGGCCGGGCTCGTGCCCGTGATCCTGCTCGCGCGCACCCGTCACAAGATCGGAGCCTGACACCGTGAACCTGCTCAAACTCGACGACCTCTGCGTCGCCTATGACACGCCGCACGGCCGCCGTACGGTGGTCGACGGGCTGAGCCTCGCGCTGCCGCGCGGCGACATCGGCTGCCTGCTCGGCGCATCGGGCTGCGGCAAGACCACCGTGCTGCGCGCGATCGCGGGCTTCGAGCCCGTGCGCATGGGACGCATCGTGCTGGACGGCACGCCCGTCGCGGCGCCGTCGCTCGACGTGCCGCCCGAGCGGCGACGCATCGGGATGATGTTCCAGGACTATGCGCTGTTCCCGCACCTGAGTGCGGCCGACAACGTCGCGTTCGGCCTGCGGCGCATGCCGAAGGCCGAACGGCGCGCGCGCGTCGTGGACATGCTCGAACTCGTCGGCCTCGCCGCTTCCGGCAGCGCGTATCCGCACGAACTGTCGGGCGGCCAGCAGCAGCGCGTCGCCCTCGCCCGCGCGCTCGCGCCGTCGCCCGAGCTGCTGCTGCTCGACGAGCCGTTCTCGAATCTCGACGTCGATACGCGCGAGCGGCTCGCGTTCGAGCTGCGCGACATCCTGAAGCGCACGGGTCACACCGCGATCCTCGTCACGCACAACCAGGCGGAAGCGTTCGCGATCGCCGACCGGATCGGCGTGATGAAGGACGGCCGGCTCGCGCAATGGGATACGCCGTACGCGCTGCACCACCATCCGGCCAGCTCGTTCGTCGCGGAATTCGTGCGCCGCGACGCGCTCGCGGACGAACGCGCACGCGCGCTGTCGCGCGGCCGCTGACCGGGCGATAACGGCACGTATCGGCGGCGCGCACACGTAACGCCCATGCGCACCGACGCGGTCCGTTGCCGCCCCGCGCGCTATGCCGGCTCGGACAGATCGCGCACCGGCAGCGCGGTCGAATACTTGATCTGCTCCATCGCGAACGACGAGCTCACGTCGAACAGCGGCACCGCGCGGATCAGTTGCTTGTACACGCGATCGTAATCGTCGATGCCGGCCACCACGACCCGCAGCAGATAGTCGGTCTCGCCGCTCATCCGGTAGACCTCGACGACTTCCGGCATGTCGCGCACGGCCTGCGTGAAGCGCTGCGCCCATTCCTCGGTGTGCTGGTTCGTGCGGATCGCGACGAACACAGTCGTGCCGACACCGAGCTTGCGCGGATCGCACAGCGCGACCTGCGCGCGGATCGCGCCGGTTTCCTTGAGCCGCTGCACGCGCTTCCAGCAGGGTGTCTGCGACAAATTCACGCGCTGCGCGAGTTCCGCGATCGGCAATGTGGCATCTGCTTGCAACAGCTCAAGCAGTTTGCGATCGATGGCATCCATTTACCCGGTCCCTCGTAGATAGAAATTTTTTCTATGCATCCTGCATGACGGGGAACAATATGGAAACCGCCGCGCGGCGTCGACCGGGATAAATACCAATCAGGCCGGGAAGCATCCGCGTCACGCGCGATCCCGCGCGCAGCGGCCCATCGATCATCGGCACACCAGACGAAACAGGCGATTCCACCCGCCGAGATGGAATCGCCTGAAGTCATTGCGGCTGCGCAGCCTGCTGGCCGCTCACGGCGAATGCGGCACCTGCGCGCCGCCTTGCCGTGGGATCGCTCAATACGCGACCGTTGCGATCTCGCGCACGAAGCTGTGTTGCTCGAGCGCATCGACGAACGCGACCGCGTAGTCTTCCGCCGAGATCCTGCTGTTGCCCTCTGCGTCCACGATCAGCTTGCCCGTGCCCGTGCGGAACGTGCCCGTGCGCTCGCCCGGCGCGATCAGGGCCGCCGGCGCGAAGAACGTCCAGTCGATATCGCCGACCGTTTTCAGATAATCGAGCGCATCGCGATGCGCGAGCGCGACTGCCTTGTACGCGTCCGGGAAACCTTCGGTGTCGACCAGTTGCTTGCCCGGCGCGACCTCGAGCGAACCGGCGCCCCCCACCACCACGAGCCGCTTCAGGCCCGCCTGGCGCGTGCTTTCCACCAGCGCCTTCGCCGCGGCGGCGATCTTCGCGGGTTCGTCCTGCTTCTGGCTATACGCGCTCGCGACGACGTCGTGGCCCGGCAGCGCGGCCGCGATGCTGGCCGCATCGAACAGGTCGGCCGCCTTCGCGGTGATGCCGTCGCCGGCCGCGCCCGGATGGCGTGACAGCGCAGTCACGCGATGGCCGCGGCGCACGGCTTCCGCGGCGATGCGCGAGCCGATCATCCCGGTGGCGCCGAACAGTGCGATGTTCAAGGTACGTTGCGTCATGTCGATTCTCCAGAAGTAAAAAGTAACTACGTTGATTACATATAAGATCGAAAAAAAACGGAGCAACACTCCGTCGTGCCGGTCGCCGCGCGTACGGGTCACCCGGCCTCCTGCCCTGCATCAGCCGTTGCTCGCCATCACCCGCCGGTGCTTCCCGCCGGCCGGCGGCGCTGCTCCGATTCGAGCACGTCGGCCGTGACGTCCGCAAGCGTGCGCGTGGCAAGCGATGCTTCCATCGCGCGCTGCGCGTCGCCGATATAGTCGATCAGCACGCCCTGGATGTGCCGCCCGACGAGACACGCGGGATTCGGCGCCTCGCGATGCAGCGCGAACAGCTGCGCATCGTCGACCGCGCGATACACGTCGAGCAGCGTGATCTCGCCGGGCTCGCGTGCCAGCAGCGCGCCGCCGCCCGCACCGAGCTGCGACGTGGTCAGCCCCGCGGCCGCCAGCATCGACAGCAGACGGCGAATCAGCGCCGGATTCGTGTTCACGCTACCCGCGATGATGTCGGACGACAGCGGCGCACCTTCCTGCATCGACAGCAAGGCAAGCACATGAACGGCAAACGCGAACCGGCTGCTGGTATTCATTCCTCACTCACTCGGTGACGCCGGCCCGAACGGCAGCCGGCGGCAATGTGTACGCACTATAGTTACATTTCACGAATTCCGCAAGGGGCGCTTACTCGCCGCTGGCCGGCTTCGCACCCGATGCGTTCTGCTGACTCCACTGCTGGAGCTTCTTGCCGGCCTCCGCCATCTTCGCGCCCGCTTCCGATGCCGCGTGTGCGACGACGGCGGACGCGGCCGCATCGATCTGCGCCTGCGCGGCGGACGCGAGGCCGCTCGCGGACAGCGGCGGCACGGCCGAGGCCGCGCTCGCGATGCCGGCCTTCGCGGCATTGATCTGCTGGTTGACGGTGCTCGCCACCTGGTCGAGCGCCTTGGCCGCGTTGTTCGCGGCATCGGCGGCCGCGCTGGCGGCCGTATCGGGTTGCGTGGCCGGCGTGCCGGACTTCTCGCAGCCTGCGAGCAACAGCGCCGCACCGACGGCCGCGGCCGCCAGCACGGACCCGGGCACGCGACGCGCCAGCCAAGTCTTCATCTTCATCAGCGATCTCCGGCCGTGCGCCGCACGGCCTGAATGGTTGGACCAGCGTCGATGATACCGCCTGTGGAACAGGGCCAATGACGACTGGTGATTAAAAATGCCTTTCAATTTCGGATTTGTCTGATTCAATCGCAGGCGTGCCGAGACTAAAGTGGGCGGGCCTCAATCCGCTCCGTCTGCTGCCCGTTTCTTCATGGCTTTCCTCATCGACTGGTTCATTGCGCTGGCCGCCGCGCTCGCCGCCACCCTGTTCCTGTGCCTTCGCTCACCGTCCGCATCGTGCCTGCGCGCTGCCGGGCGCCCGCGCCGCGTGGCGTGCGCTCGCCTGCTCGCCCAGGCGGTGATCGGCTTCTGGACGGCCGCGCTGATCGTCGCGCAAGGCATCCTTGGCCCCGACGGCGACGGCCAGTCGCACGCGGGCTTCGCGGCGCTCGCGTTTGCCGCACTCGGGCTCACCACCGTTGCCGCCTATTGGTGTGCCTGCGCACTGCGGCTACGGCGCTCGCGCGTGCTGTTCGCCCGCCGCTGACGCGCCAGACCGGTGCATCGCGGCGCACCACGCCGCGCATCGCACGCACCAGTTGCGCTCGCATCGCACCACGCGCGTGCATTCGTTGCCCCACCGGCCCCACACGCAGCCTGCCCCGCTTCCGTGCACGCGTCGCCGACATGCCGCATCGCACGGCCGCCCGCACCACTTATACGCACTCGTTCACCAAGTTGGCTCGATATTTGCATTCCTTGCCCGTTTTTTGCGCAAGGAAGCCACAGCATGGATGGTCTGAAATCCGGCGTCGACACACTGTTCCTGTTGATCGGCGCCGTCATGGTGCTCGCGATGCACGCGGGCTTCGCATTTCTCGAGCTCGGCACGGTCCGCAAGAAGAACCAAGTCAACGCGCTCGTGAAGATCCTGGTCGACTTCTCGGTGTCGACGCTCGCGTATTTCTTCATCGGCTACACGATCGCGTACGGCGTCGAGTTCTTCGACGACATCGGCACGCTGTCGCAGCACAGCGGCTACGCGCTCGTGCGCTTCTTCTTCCTGCTGACGTTCGCGGCGGCCATTCCCGCGATCGTGTCCGGCGGCATCGCCGAACGCGCGAAATTCAACCCTCAGCTCGTCGCGACGCTAATCATCGTCGGCTTCATCTATCCGTTCTTCGAAGGAATCGCATGGAATGAACGCTTCGGCGTGCAGGGCTGGCTCACGCATGCGTTCGGCGCGCCGTTCCACGATTTCGCGGGCTCGGTCGTCGTGCACGCGTTCGGCGGCTGGGTCGCGCTGCCGGCCGTGCTGCTGCTCGGCGCACGCCACGGCCGCTATGCGAAGGACGGCCGGATCGCCGCGCACCCGCCGTCGAACATTCCGTTCCTCGCACTCGGCGCATGGGTGCTCGCGGTCGGCTGGTTCGGCTTCAACGTGATGAGCGCGCAAACGCTCGACAAGATCAGCGGCCTGGTCGCCGTGAACTCGCTGATGGCGATGGTCGGCGGCACGCTCGCCGCGTGGATGGCCGGCCGCAACGATCCGGGCTTCACGTACAACGGGCCGCTCGCGGGCCTCGTCGCGGTCTGCGCGGGCTCCGACGTGATGCACCCGATCGGTGCACTCGTCACCGGCGCGGCAGCCGGCGCGTTGTTCGTCGCGATGTTCACCTGCGTGCAGAACAAGTGGCGCATCGACGACGTGCTCGGCGTGTGGCCGCTGCACGGGATGTGCGGCGCGCTCGGCGGCGTCGCGGCCGGCGTGTTCGGGCAACCCGCGTTCGGCGGCCTCGGCGGCGTGTCGTTCGTGTCGCAGCTCATCGGCACGCTCGGCGGCATCGCGATCGCCACCGCCGGCGGCACGCTCGTGTACGGCGCGCTGAAGGCGACCGTCGGCCTGCGCCTCGAGCGCGAAGCCGAATTCGACGGCGCCGACCTGTCGATCCACCGCATCTCGGCGACGCCCGAGCGCGACTGAGCGCGAACACACACCTAACCGGCGTCCGGCAGCGCGCCTGACGGACGCCCAACGCATCATTACGTTTTCAATTCAAAAAACTTTCATCGAGCGTCCCTAAACTTCGGTCCAGTTTTCAACTTGCCTTCGCATTGCTTGCTGATCGCCTGCTTCGCGAAAGGCCATTCTTCCAACATTCGAAACTGGACTCCACATGCCCGCGTTGCCCAATGCTTCCCGTCGTCAGGCCCTGAAGATCCTCGCCGGCGCGCCCATGCTGCCCCTCTCCGGCCTCGCGCTGCCGGCCCTGCTGACGGGCTGCGGCGGCGACGACAATCCGGCGGCAACGCCGGCCGCCGCCGCGTACACGTCGGCGGCATTCTCGGCGATGGCCGCGCCCACGCTCGACAACGCGGCCGCGATGGCCACGACGACGGTCGGCTCGACGCTGTCGGTGTCGTTCTCGGACGGCTCGTCGCGCAACTTCAAGCTCGCGTACCGGCCGTTCTTCGTGACGGGCGACATGGTGCCGGACGGCAAGGGCGGCACGACGCTCGCGGGCGGCTACTACGACATCAACAACCAGCCGATCATCGACCGCTCGATGGCGGGCAAGGAGCGCCAGTTCTATTCGGACTGCCCGGACGGCAGCTCGCTGCTGACGCTGAAGAATGCGAACGTGGCCGGCGTGAAGGGCAACACGGTGTTCGCGGTCGTGCAGTTCGAATACACGACGCGCGACCAGGCGAGCGCATCGCAGTACGGCCAGCTGCCGTCGCCGATCGCGGTGATCACGCTCGACCAGGATCCGTCCAGCGGCGCGCTGAAGGTGGTCAAGTATCACAACGTCGACACGTCGAAGGCGCACGGCCTGTGGATCACGTGCGGCGCGAGCCTGTCGCCGTGGGGCACGCACCTGTCAAGCGAGGAATACGAGCCGGACGCGACGAAGGCCGCGACCGACGCGCAGTTCAAGGCATTCAGCCGGAACACGTTCGGCGACGAGACGAAGGCGAACCCCTATCACTACGGCCATCTGCCGGAGATCACGGTGAACCCGGACGGCACCGGCTCGGTGAAGAAGCACTACTGCCTCGGCCGCATCTCGCACGAGCTGATCCAGGTGATGCCGGACCAGCGCACGGTGATGATGGGCGACGACGCCACCAACGGCGGCCTGTTCATGTTCGTCGCCGACAAGGCGGCCGACCTGTCGGCCGGCACGCTGTACGTCGCGAAGTGGACGCAGACGTCGTCCGCCGGCGCCGGCAGCGCGACGCTCACGTGGATCAGGATCGGTCACGCGACCAGCAGCGAGATCGAGACGCTCGCGAACACGCTGAAGGCGTCGGACATCATGGACCTGACGACGACCGACCCGAACGACGCGAGCTTCACGAAGATCCACTTCGGCGGCAAGTTCAACTGGATGCGCGTGAAGCCCGGGATGGAAAAGGCGGCCGCGTTCCTCGAGACGCATCGCTACGCGGCGCTGATCGGCGGCAGCATGGCGTTCACGAAGCTCGAAGGCACGACGGTCAACGCGAAGGACAAGATCGTCTACACGGCGATGTCGCGGATCGAGACGTCGATGGTCCAGGGCAATGCGGTGTCGCGCGACGTCGCGGTGGACAAGAAGATCGCAGCAGGCGCCGTCTACGCGCTGAACCTGAAGGCCGGCCAGCGCGACACGTCGGGCGGCGCGATCGACAGCGAGTGGGTGCCGGTCGACATGGGCGCGCCGGCCGCGCTCGTCGGCGAGGACCTCGCCGCGGCCGATGCGCTCGGCAACCTCGCGAACCCGGACAAGATCGCGAACCCCGACAACCTGAAGTTCTCCGAGAAGCTGCGCACGCTCTTCATCGGCGAAGACTCGGGCATGCACGTGAACAACTTCCTGTGGGCGTACAACGTCGACACGAAGTCGCTCGTGCGCGTGCTGTCGTGCCCGGCCGGCGCCGAATCGACGGGCCTGCACGCGGTCGACGAGATCAACGGCTGGACCTACATCATGAGCAACTTCCAGCACGCGGGCGACTGGGAGACGCCGCTGCACGACAAGGTCAAGCCGACGCTCGATCCGCTCGTGCGCGCGAACTTCAAGGACCGCTTCGGCGCCAGCGTCGGCTACCTGACCGCCGAGCCGACCAGCATCAAGCTCGCGAAGGGCTGACCCTCTGCACCGTGGGGCCGCGTGCCCCTGTCACGCTTTCTTCTTCACGTTTCATTCGTCGGCGCTCCACGCCGGTTTACGCGCGATGCCCATTGCGGGCATCGCGCTTTTTTTTGCGCGCGCCGCACGCACGCAGGCGCGCACGAGCACGGTCGAACGGGCGATTTCAGCGATCGGGGGATAATACGGACCTGATGCGTCCGGCGGACGGGCAAAAAAAAGCGCCACGGAGACCGTGGCGCTAAAAAAGTTCTAGCCATTCCGAGGGCCGTGCTAGAACCTGAGAGACTGCGCGAAACACCGTTGCCGGTTAAACTCGTGAAACGATGTTTCGAAAACGTGAGACATTCTTTCCGTTTCCGCCCGACAAGTCAAGCGGTATTTGCACCGGTTTGTTCACTTCCCGGTAATGCACATTTGAGCGCTTTCCTAATAAACCAAGGGTGAACCCGTAAAATATCATCCGATGAACGATTCACCCATGGAACACGCATCTTTTGACAATCATCCTACAATACCAACAAAATTGAAATCGAGTTTCGGAAATAGAGAGAATCCCTCGTGTCGACACCTGTAACGCCTCCCGCGCCCCGCGACCGCGAATCGTCGCCGGACGAGATCACCGCGCTCGCGCGCGGCCTCGCCGTGCTGCGGCGCATCGCGGCCGCCGATGCCCCGGTCAGCAACCGCGAACTCACCGAATTGACGGGCATCCCGAAGCCGACGGTGTCGCGCATCACCGCGACGCTCGTCAGCGCCGGCTTCCTGTTCCAGTTGCCCGACAGCGAGCGCTTCGTGCTGACCGCGTCGGTGCTGGAACTGAGCCACGGCTTCCTGCGCAACTTCGACATCCGCGCGCGCTCGCGGCCGTTCATGATCGAACTCGCCGAGCGCACGTCGCTGTCGGTGCACCTCGCGGTGCGCGACCGGCTCGACATGGTCGCGATCGACGTGATCCGGCCGCGCTCGGCCGTGCTCGTCACGCGTCTCGAGATCGGCTCGCGGATGGACATCGCGCGCACCGCGGTCGGCCGCGCGTATCTCGCGGCACTGGAGGACGACGAGCGCCGCGTGCTGCTCGACGCGCTGCGCGCGACGGCCGGCGACGACTGGCCGCACATATCCGCGCGCCTGACCCCCGGCGTCGAGGATGCGATGCGCACGGGCCATGCGATCGCGATCGGCGAATGGCGCGAAGGGCTGAACGCAGTCGCGGCCGGTTTCGTCGGCCCGTCGGGCCAGCGCTATTCGGTGAACTGCGGCGGCGCATCCAGTCAGTGCCCGCCCGAATGGCTGCAGGAACACGTGGTGCCCGCGCTGCACGAATGCATCGCGAAAATCACCCGCGAGATCGGCGGCGCACCCGCCCGGCGCAGCGCCGTGTAATCGATCCGCCATCGTCCCGTCGCCTTCTGTAACGACCGTAACCCGTTGAAAGATAGACGACTGGACTGTAACGGGGACGGGACGTAGCATCATGCCCATCGTCGCGCCGCATTCGCGGCGCGCACCGCTCTTTTCTTTTCCCGCGCGGGCCGGAAGGGCCCGGATCGAGCCGGCCCTCCGGCACCGCAAGCCCACGCGCCGCCCCGGGCCCGTCTCCCGGCCCGCCGCGCCGTCTTCCTGACAGAACACGATGGACAACCAACAAAAGCCCACGCCCCCTTCGAAGGATCCTGCCTCCCCCGCCGCGCGCCGCCCGCGCCGCACGCTGGTGATCGGGACGCTCGCGGTCGTCGTCATCGGCGGCTTGCTGTGGTGGCACCCGTGGAACCGTACGCAGGCGGACGCGTCGGCAGCGGGCAGCGCGGCCTCCGGCGCGAGCGCCGGCGGCGGTGGCGGCCATCGCGGCCGCGGCGGCCCCGCCGCCATGGCGAACGTTCCGCAACCCGTATCGGTCGCGACCGCGACGCAGGGCGAGATGCCGATCGTGCTGTCCGCGCTCGGCACCGTGACGCCGCTCGCGAACGTGACGGTCAAGACGCAGTTGTCGGGTTATCTGCAGTCCGTCGCGTTCCAGGAAGGCCAGATCGTCAAGAAAGGCGACCTGCTCGCGCAGGTCGACCCGCGCCCGTATCAGGTCGCGCTCGAGAATGCCGAAGGCACGCACGCGCGCGACTCGGCGCTGCTCGCGACGGCCCGCATCGACCTGAAGCGCTACCAGACGCTGCTGTCGCAGGACTCGATCGCGTCGCAGACGGTCGACACCCAGGCGTCGCTCGTCAAGCAATACGAAGGAACGGTGAAGACCGACCAGGCGGCGATCGACTCCGCGAAGCTCAACCTCACGTACGCGCGCATCACGGCGCCGGTGTCGGGCCGCGTCGGCCTGCGCCAGGTCGACCCCGGCAACTACGTGACGCCGGGCGACACGAACGGGATCGTCGTGATCACGCAATTGCAGCCGATGAGCGTGATCTTCACGACCTCGGAGGACAACCTGCCGCAGATCGTCAAGCAGGTGAACGCGGGCCGGAAACTGTCGGTCACCGCGTACAACCGCAACAACACGGTGCCGCTCGAGACGGGTTCGCTCCAGACGCTCGACAACCAGATCGACACGAGCACCGGCACGGTCAAGCTGCGCGCGACCTTCGACAACAAGGAAGGCCTGCTGTTTCCGAATCAGTTCGTGAACACGCGGCTGCTGGTCGACGTGATGCGCGATGCGACGATCGTGCCGACGGCCGCCGTGCTGACGGGCTCGATCGGCCAGTTCGTGTACATCGTGAAACCCGACAACACGGTGACGGTGCGCAAGGTCAAGGTCGGCCCGGTCGACGGCGAGCGCACGAGCATCGTCAGCGGCGTCGCGATCGGCGAGCGCGTGGTCACCGACGGCTCCGACCGGCTGCGCGAAGGCGCGAAGATCACGATCCCGGCCGACAAGCCGAAAGGCGCGTCGGGCGCGCACGGCGCCGGCGCGGCGTCGGGTGCATCGGGTGCGGCCGCCCACCGCGGCGGGCAGAAGCACGGCGCGTCGCAGGCAGCGGCCCCCGCGGCCCAGTAACGCGCGGGCCGCTCGATGAATCCATCCCGCCTCTTCATTCTCCGGCCGGTCGGCACCGCCCTCCTGATGGCGGCGATCATGCTGGCCGGTCTCGTCGCGCTGCGCTTCCTGCCGCTCGCCGCGCTGCCCGAAGTCGACTACCCGACGATCCAGGTCCAGACCTTCTATCCGGGCGCGAGCCCGGAGGTGATGACGTCGTCGGTCACCGCGCCGCTGGAGCGGCAGTTCGGCCAGATGCCGTCGCTGAACCAGATGTCGTCGCAAAGCTCGGCCGGCGCGTCGGTGATCACGCTGCAGTTCTCGCTCGACCTGCCGCTCGACATCGCCGAACAGGAAGTGCAGGCCGCGATCAACGCGGCCGGCAACCTGCTGCCGTCCGACCTGCCCGCCCCGCCGATCTACGCGAAGGTCAACCCGGCCGACGCGCCGGTGCTGACGCTGGCCATCACGTCGAAGACCTTGCCGCTCACGCAGGTACAGGACCTGACCGACACGCGCCTCGCGATGAAGATCTCGCAGATCGCGGGTGTCGGCCTCGTCAGCCTGTCGGGCGGCAACCGGCCGGCCGTGCGGATCCAGGCGAACCCGACCGCGCTCGCGAAGTACGGGATGAACCTCGACGATCTGCGCACGACGATCTCGAACCTGAACGTGAACACGCCGAAGGGCAACTTCGACGGCCCGACGCGCGCGTACACGATCAACGCGAACGACCAGCTCACCAGCGCCGATCAATACAACGACGCGGTCGTCGCCTACAAGAGCGGCCGCCCGGTGATGCTGACCGACGTCGCGAAGGTCGTCGCCGGCTCGGAGAACACCAAGCTCGGCGCGTGGGTGAACGCCGAGCCCGCGATCATCCTGAACGTGCAGCGCCAGCCGGGCGCGAACGTGATCGCGACCGTCGACGCGATCAAGGCGCAGCTGCCGAAGCTGCAGGAGACGCTGCCCGCCGCGCTCGACGTGCAGATCGTCACCGACCGCACGACGATGATCCGCGCCGCCGTGCGCGACGTGCAGTTCGAGCTGCTGCTCGCGGTCGCGCTGGTCGTGCTGGTGATGTACCTGTTCCTCGCGAACATCTACGCGACCATCATCCCGAGCCTGTCGGTGCCGCTGTCGCTGATCGGCACGCTCGCGGTGATGTACATGGCCGGCTTCTCGCTGAACAACCTGTCGCTGATGGCGCTCACCATCGCGACCGGCTTCGTCGTCGACGACGCGATCGTGATGATCGAGAACATCGCGCGCTACGTCGAGGAAGGCGATTCGGGGCTCGAGGCCGCGCTGAAGGGCTCGCGGCAGATCGGCTTCACGATCATCTCGCTGACGGTGTCGCTGATCGCGGTGCTGATTCCGCTGCTGTTCATGGGCGACGTGGTCGGCCGGCTGTTCCACGAGTTCGCGATCACGCTCGCGGTGACGATCGTGATCTCGGCGATCGTGTCGCTCACGCTCGTGCCGATGATGTGCGCGAAGCTGCTGCGCCACTCGCCGCCGCCCGAAAGCCACCGCTTCGAGGCGCGCGTGCACCGCGCGATCGACTGGGTGATCGCGCGCTACGCGGTCGCGCTCGAATGGGTGCTGAACCGCCAGCGCTCGACGCTCGTCGTCGCGCTGCTGACGCTCGGGCTCACCGCCCTGCTCTACGTGTACGTGCCGAAGGGCTTCTTCCCCGCGCAGGATACCGGCGTGATCCAGGCGATCACGCAGGCGCCGCAATCGATCTCGTACGGCGCGATGGCCGAACGCCAGCAGGCGCTCGCGGCCGAGATCCTGAAGGATCCGAACGTCGAAAGCCTCACGTCGTTCATCGGCGTCGACGGCAGCAACATCACGCTGAACAGCGGCCGGATGCTGATCAACCTGAAGGCGCGCGACGAGCGCGCCGAGTCGGCCGCGCAGATCATCCGCGACCTGCAGCAGCGCGTCGCGAACGTGACCGGCATCACGCTGTTCATGCAGTCGGTGCAGGACCTGACGATCGACTCGACCGTGAGCCCGACGCAGTACCAGTTCATGCTGACGAGCCCGAACCCGGACGAATTCGCGACCTGGGTGCCGAAGCTCGTCACGCGGCTGCAGAAGGAGCCGTCGCTCGCCGACGTCGCGACCGACCTGCAGAGCAACGGCCAGTCGGTCTACATCGAGATCGACCGCGCAAGCGCCGCGCGCTTCGGCATCACGCCGGCGACCGTCGACAACGCGCTGTACGACGCGTTCGGCCAGCGCATCGTGTCGACCATCTTCACGCAGTCGAACCAGTACCGCGTGATTCTCGAGTCGGAGCCGAAGGACCAGCACTACGCCGAATCGCTGAACGACATCTACCTGCCGTCCGCGGGCGGCGGCCAGGTGCCGCTGTCGTCGATCGCGTCGTTCCACGAACGGCCGTCGCCGCTACTCGTCGCGCACCTGTCGCAGTTCCCGTCGACGACGGTCTCGTTCAACCTCGCACCGGGCGCGTCGCTCGGCGAGGCCGTGAAGGCGATCGACGCCGCCGAGAAGGACATCGGCCTGCCCGGCTCGTTCCAGACGCGCTTCCAGGGCGCGGCGCTCGCGTTCCAGGCATCGCTGTCGAACCAGCTGTTCCTGATCCTCGCGGCGGTCGTCACGATGTACATCGTGCTCGGCGTGCTGTACGAAAGCTACATCCACCCGATCACGATCCTGTCGACGCTGCCGTCGGCCGGCGTCGGCGCCCTGCTCGCGCTGATGATCAGCGGGCACGATCTCGACATCATCGGGATCATCGGGATCGTGCTGCTGATCGGCATCGTGAAGAAGAACGCGATCATGATGATCGACTTCGCGCTCGAAGCCGAACGCGTCGAAGGCAAGCCACCGCGCGAGGCGATCTACCAGGCGTGTCTGCTGCGCTTCCGGCCGATCCTGATGACGACGCTCGCCGCGCTGCTCGGCGCGGTGCCGCTGATCTTCGGCGCCGGCGCGGGCTCCGAGCTGCGCCAGCCGCTCGGGATCGCGATCGCGGGCGGCCTGATCGTGTCGCAGGTGCTGACGCTGTTCACGACGCCGGTGATCTACCTCGGCTTCGACAGCCTCGCGCGCCGCGTGCGCGGCTGGTTCGAACGGCACGGCCCCGGCCGCGACGCCGGCAAGCATACGGGCGCGTAAGCGATGAACCTGTCGCGCCCCTTCATCACCCGCCCCGTCGCGACGACGCTGCTCGCGCTCGGCGTCGCGCTCGCGGGCCTGTTCGCGTTCATCAAGCTGCCGGTGTCGCCGCTGCCCCAGGTCGACTTCCCGACCATCTCGGTGCAGGCGTCGCTGCCCGGCGCGAGCCCCGAGACGGTCGCGACCAGCGTGACGAGCCCACTTGAGCGGCACCTCGGCTCGATCGCCGACGTCAGCGAAATGACGTCGACCAGCACCGTCGGCAACGCGCGGATCATCCTGCAGTTCGGGCTGAACCGCGACATCGACGGCGCCGCGCGCGACGTGCAGGCCGCGATCAACGCGGCGCGCGCCGACCTGCCCGCGTCGCTGAAGAGCAACCCGACGTACCGCAAGGTCAACCCGGCCGATTCGCCGATCATGGTCGTGTCGCTCACATCCGAAACGTCGTCGCCCGCGAAGCTGTACGACGCCGCGTCGACGGTGCTGCAGCAGTCGCTGTCGCAGATCGACGGGGTTGGCCAGGTGTCGGTCAGCGGCTCCGCGAACCCGGCCGTGCGCGTCGAGCTCGAGCCTCACGCGCTGTTCCACTACGGAATCGGCCTCGAGGACGTACGGGCCGCGCTCGCGTCCGCGAACGCGAACAGCCCGAAGGGCGCGATCGAATTCGGCCCGAAGCACTACCAGCTCTATACGAACGACCAGGCCTCGCAGGCGTCGCAGTACAGCGACCTGGTCGTCGCCTACCGCAACGGCGCGGCCGTGCGGCTGTCCGACCTGTCCGAGGTCGTCGACGGCGTCGAGGATCTGCGCAACCTGGGCCTGTCGAACGGCAAGCGCGCGGTGCTCGTGATCCTCTACCGCTCGCCCGGCGCGAACATCATCGAGACGATCGACCGCGTGCGCGCGGCGCTGCCGCAACTCACGGCGTCGCTGCCGGCCGACATCACGGTGACGCCGGTGCTCGACCGTTCGACGACGATCCGCGCGTCGCTGAAGGACACCGAGCACACGCTGCTGATCGCGGTGAGCCTGGTCGTGATGGTCGTGTTCCTGTTCCTGCGCAACTGGCGCGCGACGCTGATTCCGAGCGTCGCGGTGCCGATCTCGATCATCGGCACGTTCGGCGCGATGTACCTGCTGGGCTTCTCGATCGACAACCTGTCGCTGATGGCGCTGATCGTCGCGACCGGCTTCGTCGTCGACGATGCGATCGTCGTGCTCGAGAACATCACGCGCCACATCGAGAACGGCAAGCCGCGGCTGCAGGCTGCGTTCGACGGTGCGCGCGAGGTCGGCTTCACCGTGCTGTCGATGAGCATATCGCTCGTCGCGGTGTTCCTGCCGATCCTGCTGATGGGCGGCATCGTCGGGCGCCTGTTCCGCGAATTCGCGTTGACGCTGTCGCTCGCGATCGGCGTGTCGCTCGCCGTCTCGCTGACCGTCACGCCGATGATGTGCGCGCGGCTGCTGCGCGAGTCGCACGAGGTGCAGGAGGAAGGCCGCCTCGGCCGGTTCCTCGAGCGCTTCTTCACGCGGATGCAGCGCGGCTATGAGCGCACGCTGTCGTGGGCGCTGCGCCGTCCGCTGCTGGTCCTGCTGATCCTGTTCGCGACGATCGGCCTGAACGTCTACCTGTACATCATCGTGCCGAAGGGCTTCTTCCCGCAGCAGGACACCGGGTTGATGATCGGCGGCATCCAGGCCGACCAGTCGACGTCGTTCCAGGCGATGAAGCTGAAGTTCTCCGAAATGATGCGGATCGTGCAGGCCAACCCGAACGTGAAGAGCGTTGCGGGCTTCACCGGCGGCACGCAGACCAACTCCGGCTTCATGTTCGTCACGCTGAAGGACCGCACCGAGCGCAAGCTGTCGGCCGACCAGGTGATCCAGCAGTTGCGCAAGCCGCTCGCGGACGTCGCGGGTGCGCGCACGTTCCTGCAGGCCGCGCAGGACATCCGCGTCGGCGGCCGGCAGAGCAATGCGCAGTACCAGTTCACGCTGCTCGGCGATTCGAGCGCCGAGCTGTACAAGTGGGGCCCGCTGCTGACCGAGGCGCTGCAAAAGCGCGCCGAGCTGACCGACGTGAACTCCGACCAGCAGCAAGGCGGCCTCGAGGCGATGGTGACGATCGACCGTGCGACCGCCGCGCGGCTCGGCATCAAGCCCGCACAGATCGACAACACGCTGTACGACGCGTTCGGCCAGCGCCAGGTCTCGACGATCTACAACCCGCTGAACCAGTACCACGTCGTGATGGAAGTCGCGCCGAAATACTGGCAGAGCCCGGAGATGCTGAACCAGGTGTGGATCAGCACGTCGGGCGGCAGCGCGAACGGCTCGCAGACGACCAACGCCGCGGCCGGCACCTTCGTCGCGACCTCGGCCGGCACGTCGAGCGCCGGGACGGCCGCCACCAGCGCCGCGGCGATCGCGTCCGATTCGGCGCGCAACCAGGCGCTGAACTCGATCGCGTCGAGCGGCAAGTCGAGCGCGTCGTCGGGCGCGGCGGTGTCGACGTCGAAGTCGACGATGATCCCGCTGTCCGCGATCGCGACCTTCGGCCCGAGCACGACGCCGCTGTCGGTCAACCACCAGGGGCTGTTCGTCGCGACGACGATCTCGTTCAACCTACCGCCGGGCGTGTCGCTGTCGGAGGCGACCCAGGTGATCTACCAGACGATGGCGCAGATCGGCGTGCCGCCGACGATCGTCGGCAGCTTCCAGGGCACCGCGCAGGCGTTCCAGCAGTCGCTGAACAACCAGCCGATCCTGATCCTCGCGGCACTCCTGGCGGTCTACATCGTGCTCGGGATCCTGTACGAGAGCTACATCCACCCGATCACGATCCTGTCGACGCTGCCGTCGGCCGGCGTCGGCGCCCTGCTCGCGCTGCTGCTGTTCAAGACCGAGTTCAGCATCATCGCGCTGATCGGCGTGATCCTGCTGATCGGTATCGTGAAGAAGAACGCGATCATGATGGTCGACTTCGCGATCGACCAGACGCGCAACGGCAACAAGTCGTCGTTCGATGCGATCCACGAGGCGTGCCTGCTGCGCTTCCGGCCGATCATGATGACGACGATGGCGGCGCTCCTCGGCGCGCTGCCGCTCGCGTTCGGCAGCGGTGACGGCGCCGAGCTGCGTGCGCCGCTCGGGATCGCGATCGCCGGCGGCCTGATCATGTCGCAGGTGCTGACGCTATACACGACGCCGGTCGTCTATCTGTACATGGACCGGTTCCGCGTGTGGGGCGAAAAGCGCCGCAACCGCCGCGGCAACCCTGGCGGACCGGCGGTGGCGGGTGAGTAAGCGGGTAACGGGGCACGCGGCCGCATCAAGCGGCCGCGTGACGGGCTTGCACGCCAGCCGTGATCGGCTATCGTGTGTCCATGCCCACCCTCGCGCCCCTTCCCGGGGACCCGCCATGAACGTCCAGCTGAACCATACGATCGTCTGGTGCCGCGACAAGCACGCGTCGAGCCGCTTCCTCACCGAGCTTCTGGAACTGCCGGCGCCGACGCCGTTCGGCGCGATGCTGGTCGTCCAGCTCGACAACGGCGTGTCGCTCGACTTCTACGAAAAAGAGGGAGACATCACGGCCCAGCATTACGCTTTCCTGACCGACGAGGCCGGCTTCGATCGCGTGTTCGCGCGCATTCGCGAGCGCGGGCTACCGCACTGGGCCGATCCTGCGAAACGGCATACCGGCGACATCTCCCGCCACAACGGCGGGCGCGGTGTGTACTTCGACGATCCGGACGGTCACTTCCTCGAAGTGATGACGCAGCCATACGTGCTGAACGGATAGCCGAACGCGTCGGCCGGCATTGCACCGGCCGACGTGGCGACGCGGGCGGCGCCCCCGATCGGATGCCGCCCCGCCGTGACGCCGTTACTCGGCGGCGGCTGCCGTCTTGCGCGGGCGACGCGCGCGGGTCGCCGTCTTGCGGGCCGGCTTCTTCGGCTTGGCGCCGGGTGCCGCTTCGACAGCCGCTTCACCGGTCGATTCGGCAGCCGGTGCTGCTTCGTGCGGCGGCTGCGCGGCCGCCGTCGAGGCACCGTGCTCGCCGGCCGTCGGCGCCGCATGCTGCGCCGCGACGTGGCGATCCTCACCGTGCTCCGCGTCGCGATGAGGCGCTTCGGCATGTTTCTCGCCGCCGTGCTTGGCGCCGCCGTGCGCAGCCTCGTCCGGCTTAGCCGCCGCGTGACGGCCGGCGCCCTTCGCTTCGCCACCCTTCTTCGCGCCGGTCTTCTTCGCCGCGCTCTTGCGCGCGCGCTTGCGGCCGTCCTTCGCGTCGCCGTGCGCCTCGGCTGCTTCATTCGCTTCAGCCGTCGCGGCCGGCACGTGCGCCGCGTCGCTCACGACGTCGACGAGGTCCGCCTCTTCGGCATCGACCTGCACGCTTTCGTGAACGGCCGCTTCCGCACGCTGCCCGCGATGCCGCGGCTCACGCTCGGCCGTTGCAGCCTCGCCGTGGCGCCCGCCGTGACCGTGCTGCGCGCCACCCGTTTCACGCGCCGCCATCGGCTCGGCCGCCGTGGCGGACTGGCGCGGCCGCGACACGAACGCGCCCGACTTGTCGTCGCGCCCCACCTCGAGCAGGCCGCGCGCCTGCGCTTCGTCGAGCAGGTTGCCGAACGCACGGAAGCCGTAATACGACTCGTTGAAATCCGGCTTGCGGCGCTTGATCGCGCTCTTGAGCACCGACGCCCAGATCTTGCCGACGTCGTCGCGCTCCGATGCCAGCGCGTCGAACGTCTCGACCGCGAGCGCGATCGCCTCGCTCCGGCGCACTTCCAGCTCCGGCTTGCGCGACGGCTCGTCGGCGCGCTTCGCGCCGCCGTTGCCCGTGCGCTGCTGTTCGCGCTTCGCCAGCGCGCGCTGCTGCTCGCGCACCAGGTCGTCGTAGAAAATGAATTCGTCGCAGTTCGCGACCAGCAGGTCCGAGGTCGACTTCTTCACGCCGACGCCGATCACCTTCTTCGCGTTCTCGCGCAGCTTCGACACGAGCGGCGAGAAATCCGAGTCGCCGCTGATGATCACGAACGTATCGACGTGCGACTTCGTGTAGCAGAGGTCGAGCGCGTCCACGACGAGCCGGATGTCGGCCGAATTCTTGCCCGACTGGCGCACGTGCGGAATCTCGA
This sequence comes from Burkholderia sp. BCC1638, assembly GCF_902833195.1. Taxonomy (NCBI): domain Bacteria; kingdom Pseudomonadati; phylum Pseudomonadota; class Betaproteobacteria; order Burkholderiales; family Burkholderiaceae; genus Burkholderia; species Burkholderia sp. BCC1638. The sequence goes on along the minus strand of NZ_CADFEC010000041.1, from coordinate 24,370 downwards.
TCAGTTCGAAGCTCGCCTCGTGCATCGACGCCTTGAAGCCCTTGTAGCGCTCCCAGTCGCAATACGCCTTCTTCACGACGATGCTGCCTTTCAGCAGCAGCCGCTCCAGCACGGGCTTGATGTCGAATTTCTCGTACTTCGCGTCGCGCACGCCGAGCGCGACGTTCTCGAAGTCGCAGAACACGGCCATGCTGACGTTGTCCAGGGGTAATGCCATGTGTACTCCAACCGGTTGGTCGCCGCGTTGTATTGCGTAGCGGCGAAAAATGCATCGCGCACATGATAGCCGGTCGGCGGGTCGATTCCGCCATCCATGCGCGCGACCGCGCGGATAACGGGGTGCCGCGCCGGCCGTTACGGAGCGGTACAGCCCCAATTACCCGCGCGCCGCCTCCCCAAATCGACATACACTTGAGTATCGGTCGTCCGTCCCTATCTGGGAGGATGACGCATCGCGCAAGGAGCGGTTTCATGACGACGAAGGTATTGCTGATTGGCGCGACCGGCCGCACGGGTCGAGCCTGCGCGGATCTGCTGCTCGAGCAGCCGGAATTCGAGGTGACTGCGCTGGTGCGCCGGCACGGCTATGCGCTGCCGGGCGCGAAGGTCGTCGAGGCCGATCTGACGGGCGATTTCTCGCACGCGTTCCAGGGCATCACGCACGTGATCTACGCGGCCGGCTCGGCGGAATCGGAAGGCGCCGCCGAAGAGGAGCAGATCGACCGCGACGCGGTCGCGCGCACGGCCGAGCATGCGCTCGCCTACAACGTGCAGAAGCTGGTCGTGATCAGTTCGCTGAGCGCGTACTGGCCGGAGCGCAGCGGCGACGCGCTGCGCCACTATTCGCGGATGAAGCGCGAAGGCGACGACCGCGTGATCGCATCGGGCATCGACTACGTGATCCTGCGCCCCGGCCCGCTCGCGGACGGCCCGGGCGTCGGCAAGATCGCGCTGACCGAGGAGCCGCTCGACCCGGCGCCGCCGGTGTCACGCCAGGATGTCGCATGGGCCGCGATCGAGGCGATCAAGCTCGGCATTTCGCGCAAGGTCATCGGCTTCGTCGGCGGCAGCGTGCCGATCGAACAGGCATTGCGCGCGTAACGCACGCCTGCGCCGCCCGCCCGGGCGGCGCGTTTTCGTCGTGCCGGCGGCCCGCGATGCGGGCCGCTTTACTGCGCGCTTGCTGACTGCCGCTTACGGCTTCGGATGCGCGTCAGCCCACGCCTTCACCGCGCCGAGGGTGTTCTCGACGTGCTTGTCGGGCGACAGGCTCGTGTATTCGTACAGCACCTTCCCCTCCGGCGAAATCACGTAGGACACGCGGTTCGCACGATCGAGCGCGGGCAGCTTCGCGTCGTATTCGCGGATGATCTTCGCGTCCGGATCGGCCGCGACCGGGAACTTGCTGCGGCACTCGCTCACCGAGAACTTCGTCAGCGTGTCGATGTTGTCCGCGGATACGCCGATCACCGTCGCGCCGTAAGCCTTGTAACGATCGACGGCATCCGCGAACGCATGCGCCTCGATGGTGCAACCCTTCGTGAACGCGGCCGGGTAGAAGTACAGCACGACCGGGCCGTGCTTCAACGCATCGGCCAGCGAGTACGTGTAAGTCTTGCCGCCCAGCGACGCCTGCGTCGTGAAGTCGGGCGCCGCGTCGCCCGGCTTCAGTTGCGCCTGCGCGACCAGCGCATGGCCGGCCACCAGCAGCGCCGCCGCGCCGCCCACCAACAGTTTTCGCTTCATCTGCGTCCTCATTTCTTATAAAGTCAGCCTCGATGTAGGCCATACCGGCGTTCGCCTGTCGAACGCCGGTGTGCACGACCCGGCCCGGCGGCAGCGCCAGCCGCGGCCGGCCGGTTAAAGATTCCGCGCAGTCTGCCGTTATTCCTTCCGGACAGCCGGTTCCAGCCCTTCACGTCAGCGAGATACATGGAAGCCAACAGGAAACAGACGCCACGCAAGGGCTCCTGGCGCAATGCCTTGCATACGCTGCGCCGCTTCGCCTGGTCGGGCGGCGCGCTGATGCCTGCGCGCGCCGGCGCGCCGCGCCGCGACGACACCGTGCGCAACTGGCTGGAACAGACGGTCGGCACGGTGGATTTCCTCGCCCATGTCGACCGCGAGCTGCGCTTTCTGTACGTGTCCGACGCGAGCCTGCGCTTCATCGGTTATCACCGCGACTACCTGCACACGCTGACGCTGCGCGACCTGATCGCGGAACAGGATACCGCGGTGCTCGAAGGCCTGCTTGCGCGCGCCGCGCGTTCCGGCCAGGTCGAGAAGGCGACGATGTGCATCGTCAAGTCGCTCACCTACCCGCTCGACGTCGAGATCCGCGCGTTCAAGAGCCGCCACCACGGCGTCGACGGCTTCGCGATCGCGGCCTTCGACGTGTCGGCCTGGCGCGCGCTCGAGGCGCGCCTGACGTACGAGATGCACCACGATCCGATGACGGGGCTCGACAATCTGTCCGCGCTCGTGCCCGCGCTGATGCGCGCGCAGCAGGCCGCCGACGAAAGCGGCACCTGCGCGGCGCTGCTGCTGCTCGACCTCGACGACTACCAGCGCATCAACCGCGCGCTCGGCTACGACGCCGGCGACACGCTGCTGCGCGACACCGCGCAGCGGCTGCAGGCGCTCGTCGCACCCGGCGAACAGCTCGCGCGCGTCGCGAGCGACAAGTTCGCGATCGTGTTCACCGCGCCGGACCGCACGCGCGCGAGCAATGCCGCCGACGCGCTCGCGCGCCGGCTGCAGGCCGCGGTGCGCGAACCTTACGCGTATCAGGGGCAGACCGTCCACTTGTCCGCGAGCATCGGCATCGCGCTGTACCCGGACGAGCGCGCCGCGCCCCATCGCGCCCAGCATCACAGCCCGCTGCTGCGCCGCGCCGACCATGCGCTCGCGCAGGCAAAGGCGTCCGGCGGCAATGCGCTCGCGTTCCATGAACCGGTCGACGATCCGGCCGACGCGGAACGGCTGAAGCTCGAGGCCGACCTGTACGACGGCGTGCGCAACGGCGAGTTTTCGCTGCACTTCCAGCCGATCACGCGCAGCCAGTCGGGGACGGTGGACGGCGTGGAGGCGCTGATCCGCTGGCGCCATCCGGTGCACGGCCTCGTGCCCCCGGCGACCTTCATTCCGCTCGCCGAATCGATCGGCCTCATCAACTATCTCGGCAACTGGGTGCTCAAGGCCGCGTGCATGCAGCTCGTCGCCTGGGATCGCCAGGGGCTCGCGCTGCAGTACGTGGCGGTCAACGTGTCGCCGCAGCAGTTCCGCGACCCACGCTTCACGCAGAGCGTGCGCGAGGCGATCGCGCTGACGGGCATCGACCCGCGCCGCATCGTGCTGGAAATCACCGAAAGCCTGCTGATGCACGACCCCGTGCAGGCGAAGGGGCTGCTGGAGGAGCTGACCGCGCTCGGCATCCGCTTCGCGATCGACGATTTCGGTACCGGCTATTCGAGCCTCGCGTACCTGCAGCGCTTCCCGCTCGCGAAGCTGAAGATCGACCGCAGCTTCGTCGAGAACCTGCTGACGTCGCGCAACGATCGCGCGATCGTGTCGGCGGTGGTCGGCCTCGCGCAAACGCTCGATCTCGAGCTCGTCGCGGAAGGCGTCGAGACCGAGGCGCAGCGCGAGCTGCTGACCGAGATGGGCTGCAACCACATCCAGGGCTGGCTCGTCTGTCAGGCGCTGCCGTCCGAGGAGCTCGCGCGGCGCTTCGAGGCGCAGCAGTTGCGCCTGCACGCCGCCTGACGCGCGCGGCGAACCGGATAGATCCGTATGTCAATCACCGCACACCTGCCCCGCACGGCGCTGCTCGACAAGCTGTGGGCCCGGATGAACGAACGGGGCGACTTCCCGCTGCTGTCGGAGTCGCTGCGCGCGACGATGGCCGCGATGAAGAACGACGATCTCGACTTCACCGCGCTCGTGCGCGTCGTGCTGTCGGATTTCGCGCTCACGCAGAAAGTCCTGCGGCTCGCCAATTCCGCGATGTACATGGCGTTCGGCGGCAACATCACGACCGTCACGCGGGCGCTGATGGTGCTCGGCATGGACACCGTCGGCCATCTCGTCGTCGGGCTCAAGCTGGTCGACCATTTCCACCACAGCACCCCGCGCCGCATCGACGCGAAGCTCGAGCTGAACCGCGCGCTGCTGTCCGGCTGCGTCGCCCGCAAGCTGACCGAGCATGCCGAGTTGCGCGGCGGCGAGGAAGCCGTCGTCTGCACGCTGATGCGTCAGGTCGGCAAGCTGCTGGTGGTCTGCTATCTCGACAGCGAATGGGACCGGATCCGCCGCCGCGCCGCCGAGCTGAACGGCGACGAAGCGGCCGCGTGCGTCGACGTGCTGGGCGTCGGCTTCGACGAGATCGGTCTCGAGGCCGCCGCGAGCTGGCGGCTGCCCGACGTGATCCGCGCGGGCATGGCCGACGGCGACGGCGCACACGCGGCCAGCGCCGACGAGGACGACATCGACGAAGACCGCCAGCGGCCCCGCGACGCCTGCGCCGACGACAGCCCCGAGCGCGTGCGCTGGCTGCGCGCGGTGAGCCGCTGCTCGACCGACGTCGCCGGTGCGCTCGCGATGCCCGCGGGCCCGCAGCGCGATGCGCATATCGCAGTGCTCGCGCAGCACTACGAGCAGGAACTGGACATCGACGCCGGCGCGCTGGTGGAAATCGCCGACCGGCTCGCACGCGAGGAGGCGAGCGACACCGTGATGCGCGAGATCGTCGAGCTGCGCGCGAACGCCGACGCGATCGCGCGGGCGCAGCCCGAGCCCGAGGCATGCCTCGAAGCCGGCCTCGCGGACCTGCGCGCGCTGCCGTCCGAGCATGTGCTGACGCCGGTGCTCGCGCTCGCGTCGGAAAGCCTGCTGGCGGGCCTCGCGTTCACGCGCACCGTGATGTTCGTGCGCCGTGAAGACGGCGCGTTCGCCGCGCGACTCGGCTTCGGCCCGGACGTCGACGCGGCGCTCGACCGCCTGTGCTTCGACGAGCGCTTCGAGCCGGACGTGTTCCATCTCGCGATCACGAACTCGGTCGGCATCTTCATCGAGCAGGCGCAGGACCCGAAGATGGTGAAGCGCCTGCCCGCGTGGTATCTCGATGCGCTTCCCGACACGCGCGCGTTCGTGCTGCTGCCGGTGCGCGTCGGCACGAAGACCGTCGGCCTGCTGTACGGCGACTGGGCCGGTGCGCAGCCGGCGCGCAAGATCACGCAGCAGGAGATGAGCGTGCTCAACGAGCTCGCGCGCGAACTGGGACGGTTCTTCCCCGCGTAACGCAAGCGGCGCCCCAAAAGCAAACCGGCCGCGAAAGCGGCCGGCTGCATGGTGCGACGGATTGAAACGCTTACTTGAGCGTGACCGGCACGCTGAAGTACTTCTTCGCGAGGTTGTCGATCGTGCCGTCGGCCTTCAGTTCCTTCAGCGCCTGATCGAGCGCCGTCTTCAGCGCCGCGTCGTTCTTGCGCAGGCCGAAACCGACGCCCGAGCCGAGGATCTCCGCATCGCTCACCGTGCCACCGGCGAAGCCGAAGCCCTGGCCTTGCGGCTTCGACAGGAAACCCTTCGAGCCCGCTTCCGAATCCTGGAACGTCGCGTCGAGACGGCCCGACTTCAGGTCGGCGTAGGCCAGGTCTTGCGTCTGGTACGGCACGACGTCGACGCCGGCCGGCGCCCACTTCTTCTTCGCGTACGCTTCCTGGATCGTGCCCTGCAGCACGCCGACGCGCTTGCCCTTCAGCGCTTGCGGGGTCGGCAGCAGGCCGCTGCCCTGCTTCGCGATCAGCTGGTTCGGAATCGTGTAGATCGGATCGGTGAACGCGATCGCGTGCTTGCGCTGGTCGGTGATCGTCATGTCCGAGTTGATCGCATCGAACTTGCGCGCCTGCAGCGCGGGGATCAGGCCGTCGAAGTCGTTCTCGACCCACACGCACTTCGTCTTCAGCTTCGCGCACACCGCGTTGCCGATGTCGATGTCGAAGCCGGTCAGCTTGCCGTCGGGCGTCTTGTATTCGAACGGCGCGTACGAGGCCTCGACGCCGAACCGGATCTCCTTCAGATCCGCAGCCATCGCGCTGCCTGCCGCCACGGCCGATGCCGCCACTACCGCATGCGCGGCCACTTTACGCCAATCCAACTTCATCAGGTGTTCTCCTCGATACTCGAATGTTCCGGAACTACGGGCACATGCATCATTGCAGGGTCGGATGACAACGACAACGCCGATGCCGTGCCTTGATGCGGCGCAACAGCCGCAAGGCCGCGATTGTACCAATCCGCGCGGCCTGATACGGCAAAGCGGCCGCCGGCACACGATGCTGCACTGCATGCGCGATGACGGCCGGATGCGCCGTCGAACTTGCAAGACGATGTCGCAAATACGCAAGGCGCGACGCGCGGGCCGTCTGCGCGGCATGCGTGCGTCGACGCAATTCGGGGATGCCGCGGGACGATGCGCGGGCGACGGATCACCGAAGCCGCGCGCAACCGTTTTTTTGTCAGACGAGTGCGGCGAGCGTCTCGCGCGTCGTGTCGATGACGAGCAGGCCCGCGCGCAAACCCGGCTTCACGGTCGGATTCGGAAACACGATGCGCTCCTCGTCGTGCTGCACCGTATAGCGATAGTCGCCGTCCTGCGCGAGCACGGTGCCGCGCGCGAACGCGGTGAAGTTCGCGACGTCGGCCGCGACGAACAATTCGAGCGCGTCGCTCTGCTTCGTGATCTGGTCGATGACGGTGAACACGCGCGGCAACGGCGGATGGTCGACGTCGCGCGGCGGACGGCCGCCCCACCCGCCCGAGACGAGCTTGCGCACCGCGCGGTCCGCCGGCGCGAAGCGCGACAGATCGTTCTGGCCGAACGGCCGCACCTTGCCGAGTTCGAGCGTGCATGCGAGCGTGCCGCAATGCTCGGCCGTGTAATGCGAATACGTATTGCCCTTCGCGGTATGCAGCAGCACGGCCGCGATGCGCGCATCGCCGAGCCATTCGATCATCGCGCGGGTCGGCGGCGTGCCCGTGTGCGGCAGCAGCGCGAACTGCTCGAACACCGATGCGCGGATCGCCGTGTGCATGTCGACGTGCCAGCGCGCGCCGCCCGCCGGCGCGGCCGCGAAGAACGCGGCGGCCGCCGCTTCAAGCTGCGCCGCGCGCGGCGCTTCGCGACTCGCGGGCACTTGCGTGTGGCGGCCGCTGAACAGGCGGTTCAGGTCGTCGTCGAGATAGCGTTCGCCCGCGCGCATCGCCGGCACGTTGCCGAGCACGACGAGCAATCGGCACGCGAGCGGCAGCGTGGCCGCCGCGAGATCGCGCACGAGCATCGACAGCAGCTCGATCGGCGCGGTCTCGTCGCCATGCACGCCGGCCGACACGAGCACGCTCGCCGCGTCGCCGGCCCCGTCGGCCAACGCCGGCTCGAGCTGGAGCAGCCCGTCGCCGAGCCATTGCCAGCGCACCGCACTGTCCGCGCACGTGCCGTCCTTCACGGCCGGCGCGTCGCCCGCGAGCGTGAACGCGAGGAAGTCGTCGAGCAGCGCGGCGGCCGGCATGCGGGACTCAGCGCTGGAAGTCATACAGCGACCCGACACGCAGGATCTGCGTGAGCTCGTCGAGCGCCGTGCGCGATTCGTCGAGCAGCGTCGGATCGGCGAGGTCTTCCGGGGCGAGACGATCGCGGTAATGCTTTTCGATCCACGCGTCGAGCGACGCGAACAGCGTGTCGTTGATCCACACGTTCGACGTGACGGCCGCACGCTCGGCTTCGTTCAGCACGACGCGCAGGCGCAGGCACGCGGGGCCGCCGCCGTTCTTCATACTTTCGCGCAGGTCGAACACAAGCACGTCGCGGATCGGGCCGTTGCCGGCCGCGAGCTGATCCAGATAGGCGGCGACGTTCGCGTTCTCGCGGCATTCCTGCGGCACGACGAGCACCTGCGAGCCGTCCGCGCGCGACAGCAGCTGGCTGTTGAACAGATACGACGTCACCGCGTCGTTCACGCTCACGGCCGCTTCGGGCACCTCGATCACGTTCAGCCGCGCGCCGCGCGCGTCGAGCGTGGCCGTCAGCGTGTCGTAGATCGCCTGCTTGTTGACGAACGCACGCTCGTGCGTGAACAGCGTGTCGCGGTTGCCCACCGAGATCACGTCGTTGTGGAACACGCCTGCATCGATCACGTCCGGATCCTGCTGCGCATAGACCGTCGCCGTTTCGGCGAGACCGTGGCGATGCGCGACCGCGCGGCTCGCCTCGAAGGTCTGGCGCGCCGGGAAGCGCTTCGGCTCCGGGCCGCGGCGGTATTCCGCGCGGCCGTACACGAAGAACTCGACGCCCGGCTGGCCGTATTCCGCGCAAAAGCGCGTATGGTTCGCGGCTCCCTCGTCGCCGAGTGCCGGCGTGCCCGTCAGCGCCTCGTGCACCGCGAAGTGCGCGGGATCGGCGAACAGCGTCGACAGCGTGCGGCGCGTCGCCTCGTGCTCGATCGCGCGATGCAGCTTGCTGCACAGGTTGGCCGGCGTGAAGTGCACGCGGCCGTCGCTCGTGTCGGCCGACGGGCTGACGGTCGCCGCATTCGCGGTCCACATCGCCGACGCCGAGCTCGCCGCGGCGAGCAATTCGGGCGCCTGCTTCGCGGCCTTCGCGATCACGTCCGCGTCCTTGCCGGAGAAGCCGAGCTCGCGCAACAGGCGCAGCGACGGGCGCTCCTGCGGCGGCAGCACGCCTTGCGCGAAACCGAGATCCGCGAGCTGCTTCATCTTGCGCAGCCCCTGCTTCGCGGCGGCCTTCGGGTTCGCGGCCGACTTCTCGTTGTTGAGCGACGCCACGTTGCCGAACGACAGCCCGGCGTAGTTGTGGGTCGGGCCGACGAGTCCGTCGAAATTGGCTTCTTGTGCGTTCATCGTCGTTCCCTCGATCAGAAATGCAGGCCCGGCGACAGGCTCGCGGGCAAGGTCAATTCGGTGCTTTCCACCGACGCCATCGGATACGCGCAATAGTCGGCCGCGTAGTACGCGCTCGGCCGATGGTTGCCCGAGCGGCCCGTGCCGCCGAACGGCGCGGCCGACGATGCGCCGTTGGTCGGGCGGTTCCAGTTGACGATCCCCGCACGGATCGTGCGGCGGAAGTGGTCCCATGCGTGCGCGTCGTCGGCCAGCAGGCCGGCGGACAGGCCGAACGCCGTGTCGTTCGCGCGCTCGATCGCTTCGTCGAACGTCGCGTAGCGAACGATCTGCGCGAGCGGGCCGAAGTGCTCTTCATCGGGCAGGTGCGCCACGCCGGTCACGTCGATGATCGACGCGTTCACGAAACCCAGGCGCGGATCGCGCTGCGTCATCGCGATGATCGGCTTCGCGCCCTGCTCGACCAGCCGCGACTGCGCGTCGACGAGCTTCGCGGCCGCGCGGGCCGAGATCACCGCGCCCATGAACGGCTGCGGATCGGCGTCGAACACGTCGGCCGTGATCTTCGACGTGACGTCGGCGAAACGTGCGAGGAAGCGGTCGCCGAACGCGCCCTGCGGCACGAAGATGCGGCGTGCGCACGTGCAGCGCTGGCCGGCCGACAGGAACGCCGACTGGATCGTGTGATGCACGGCCGCGTCGATGTCCTCGACTTCGCCGATCACGAGCGGGTTGTTGCCGCCCATCTCGAGCGCGAGCACGATTTCCGGACGGCCGCCGAACTGCTTGTGCAGCAGCGTGCCGGTGTCCGAGCTGCCGGTGAAGAACAGCCCGTCGATCTGCCGATGATTCGCGAGCGCGATGCCCGTGTCCTTCTCGCCCTGCACGAGGTTCAGCACGCCAGCCGGCAGCCCGGCTTCCTGCCACACCTCGACCGTCGCGCGCGCGACGCCCGGCGCGAGCTCCGACGGCTTGAACACGACCGTGTTGCCCGCGATCAGCGCCGGCACGATATGGCCATTCGGCAAGTGGCCGGGGAAGTTGTACGGGCCGAACACCGCAACGACGCCATGCGGACGATGGCGCAGCACTGCGACGCCGTCGGCCATGTCCTGGCGCTTCTCGCCGGTGCGTTCCTGATAGGCCTGGATCGAGATGCCGACCTTCGCGGCCATCGCCGCGACTTCGGTGCGCGCTTCCCACAGCGGCTTGCCCGTCTCGCGGCCGATCGCGGTGGCGATCGCTTCCTTGTGCTCGGTGAGCAGCGCCGCGAAGCGCTTGACGATCGCGCAGCGCGATTCGAAATCGAGTGCCGACCAGCCGGCGAATGCGCGACGCGCGCTCGCGACCGCACGGTCGACGTCGGCCGCCGATGCGCTGCCGCCCTGCCATGCGATCGCATCGGTGCCCGGGTTGCGCGAAGCGAAGACGGGGCCCGAGCCTGCGACCCAGGCGCCGTCGATGAAGAGTTCCGTCATGATTCGTTTATCCCTGTTTGACTTTGAGCGGCAGCACGCGAACCGGATCGCCGGCCTTCACGTCGAGCGCGGCGGCATCGTCGGCCGACAGCACGAACGCGCCATTCGCGACCACGCCCGGCGCGACGCCGACGCGGAAATCGCCGAGCGACGTATTCGACACGAGCGACTTCGGCGAATGGCCGCCCGGCGCATCGGCTCCGACGTCCGGCTCGCCGATCGCGACCGGCACGACGACGCTTTCGCGCACCGTGCGCAGGTCGTTGACGTGGCATTCGAGCACCGGGCCCGCGTCGAAGATGTCGACGTGATTCTGGTAGCGCAGCCCTTCCGCCTCGAGCATCTTGCGGGCCGGCAGCGTGTCGCGGTGCGTGAGGCCGACCGCGTCCTGCGCGTCCTGCGGCAGCAGGTCGACGTACACCGGATAGCGCGGCATCAGTTCCGCGAGGAACGACTTGCGGCCGTGCGAGCTGAGGTAGTCGGCCGCATTGAAATCGATCTGGTAGAAGTGCGAACCGACCGCGCGCCAGAACGGCGACGTGCCGTCGTCGTCGAAGTGGCCGCGCAGCTCCGCGCAGATGCGTTCCGGAAAGCGGTCGCGGAACTGCGCGATGAACATGAAGCGCGAGCGCGACAGCAGGCCGCCGACGCCGCCCGTGCGATAGCGCGGGCTCAGGAACAGCGAGCACACTTCCGCATAGCCCGTCAGGTCGTGCGAGATGTTCAGCGCGTGCATCCGCGTCCACACGCCGAGCTCCTGGCTCGCATGCACGACCGTGCTCACGCGATAGTTGTAGAACGGCTGCTCGAGGCCGACCTGCGACTCGATTCCGCACACGCCCGCGATGTCGCCCGTCTTCGATTCTTCCATCACGAAGAAGTAGCCGGCTTCGCCCGGCGCCGCCTCGCCGTCGAGCGTGCGGCGCGTGCGTTCGATGCGCGCGGCGAGCGCGTCGCGATCGGGCTTGAACGTGGTCAGGCCCGGCCCGGTTTCCTTCGCGAGCGATACGAGCGCGTCGACGTCGCCCGTTTGTACGACCCGAACGACGATCATGCTGCGTCTCCCTTCATGTCTTCATCGTCGCGGCGGTGCAGCGGCACGCAACGCACGACGTCACCCTCCTTCACATCGAGCGCCGCGCGCACGTCGCCGGCCAGCGGCGCATCGGCGCCCCGCGCGTCGGCCGTGTCGCCCGGCAGGTCGGCCAGCACGCAGCGGAACGAGTCGCCGCTGCCGGTCGACACCATGTATGCGACGTCGCCCTGCTGGTGCGCGGCCTCGCGCACGACGCGCTCCGCACCATGCTTCACGCACGCGGTGCGGTCGACCTGCGCGGTCAACACCGGGCCCGCGTCGAAGATGTCGACGAAGCGGTCCGGCTCGAAGCCTTCCTCGAGATGGATGTCATACGCGAGCAGCGCCGATTCGTTCGGCTCGCCGAGCACGCGCTGCGCGGCTTCCGGCAGCAGCGGCACGTAAAGCGGATACGCCGGCATCACTTCCGCGATGAACGTGCGGCTGCGGCCGCCCGACGCGATGTCGACGTCGGTGAAGTTGCGGCCGAAGAACTTGCGGCCCACCGCTTCCCAGAACGGCGATGCGCCCGTGCCGTCGCTCACGCCGAGCAGCAGCGTGAATACTTCCGGCGTGAAGCGGCGGCGGTTCGCGGCGATGTACATCATCCGCGCGCGCGAGATCAGGTGCGCGGCCGCGTCGCCGCGCAGCGACGGATCGACGTAGAAGCCGGCCAGCCGGCTCTTGCCGGTCAGCTCGTGCGACATCGTGAGCGCGTGGATCTTGCGGTTCACGTGCAGCTCGCGCGACGCGTGGATCAGTGCGTCGTTGCGGAACGCGTAGAACGGTTCCGAGTAGCCGGCCGCGGCCACGATGCTCGCCGTGCCGAGCAGCTTGCCCGTCGACGAATCCTCGAGCACGAAGAGGTAGAACTCCTCGCCGGCGAAATCGACGTCCGCGCGAAACGAATCCTCGGAGAGCGCCACGCGCGCTTCGAGCGCCGCGCGATCGTGCGGCAGCGAGTGCAGGACCGGCTGCGCGGTGCGCGCCATGTGCGCGAGCGCATCGAGATCCGTGAGTTTGCCGGGGCGAACAAATAGCATCGTCGTTCCTGTCTGCGATGGGTGCGCCGATCAGCGCGCGGTGGCTTCCTGGGCCGCGAGCACCTGCTCGACCGCCTTCTCGAAGCGCTTCACGCCTTCGTCGAGCAGGTCGAACGGGATCACGAGCGACGGGACGAAGCGCAGCACATTCGGGCCGGCGATCAGCATGATCAGGCCGTTCTCGGCGGCGGCGGTGACGAAGTCCTTCGCGCGGCCGTCGAATGCGGCGGTGAGTTCCGCGCCGACCAGCAGGCCCTTGCCGCGGATGTCCTTGAAGATGCCGAAGCGTGCGTTGATGCGTTCCAGCGCGCCCTTCAGTCGCACGCTGCGTTCGCGCACGCCTTCGAGGAGTGCCGGGTCGCCGATCAGTTCGACGACCTTGTCCGCGATCGCCGACGCGAGCGGGTTGCCGCCGTACGTCGTGCCGTGCACGCCGACCTTGAAGTGCGCGGCCAGTTCGTTCGTCGTCAGCATCGCGCCGATCGGGAAGCCGTTGCCGAGCGCCTTCGCGGTCGTGAGGATGTCCGGCGTGACGCCCGTGTCCATGTACGCGTAGAACTGGCCCGTGCGGCCGACGCCCGTTTGCACTTCGTCGAAGATCAGCAGTGCGTCGTTGGCGTCGCAGGCTTCGCGCAGTGCCTTCAGGAAGGCCGGATCGGCCGGGATCACGCCGCCTTCGCCCTGCACCGGCTCGACGATCACCGCACAGGTTTGCGGGCCGATCGCGGCCTTGGCGGCTTCGATGTCGTTGAACGGCAGGTGCTTGATGCCTTCAGGCACCGGGCCGAAGCCTTCCGAGTATTTCGGCTGGCCGCCGACGCTGACCGTGAAGAACGTGCGGCCGTGGAACGACTGGACGAACGACACGATTTCGTATTTGTCGGCGCCGTGGCGGTCGAATGCGACGCGGCGTGCGAGCTTCAGGGCTGCTTCGTTCGCTTCGGCGCCCGAGTTCGCGAAGAACGCGCGGTCGGCGAAGGTCAGCGATTCGAGGCGCTTCGCGAGGCGCAGCACCGGCTCGTTCGTGTAACCGTTGCCGATGTGCCAGAGCTTGCGGCCTTGTTCGTCCAGAACCTTCAGCAGTTCCGGGTGGCCGTGGCCCAGCGACGTCACAGCGATGCCGCAGGCGAAATCCACGTATTCGCGGCCGGCCGTGTCCCACACGCGCGAGCCCTCTGCACGGTCCGGCACGAACGGCGCGGGGGAGAATACCGGCACCATCACTTCGTCGAATGTCTGGCGGGTCACGGTCGAGGTCGTCATGGTCGTTCCTTTCGGTTTCGTAAGAGGGTTCAACAGGATCAAGTTTAGGTAAGGGTGGCGCAAGCGTCTTGCGGATTTGCGACGGGTTCTATCGGAAGCGGATGGTTCGGCGTATTTTGCCCTTTCGGCGGGGGTGGTTTTTTTGTGGGCTTTATTTGGGGTCGTTTGGTGGTGCGCGGTTTGTTGGCGTGAAGCACCTGAGGTCGTGTCGGTCTATTAGCGTCGCCCCTGCGCGGGGCGGCGGTTACTTTTCTTTGTCTTGCCAAAGAAAAGTAACCAAAAGAAAGGCGCTCGGATAACGCATGACTTCCCGGTGCCATAGCCATCAAAGTGGCCCTCGCCTAAGTGTCCGCGCCAGGCGGGAACCCGGAGTGGTTCGAGCAATGGATCTGACATCACTCGCCACCCCACGGAGCGGTATACCGCCCGCTGGCTCCGTCCTCGCTTCGCTCGGCTGCAAGGTTCTTCAGCCGCAATTCATGAGCGCGCGCGTCATCAGGAACGCCCACTGATCAGTTCGCCGAATCAGTGAGGCTCCGCTGCATAGCGACGACAAATTCGATTTATTGGATCAATGTGCTACCCACCACGATTCTGGAAAACATTCGTCCAACCGCGTTGAAAAGGCGATGGGTGGACCTGTCGGCCGAGCGAAGCGAGGACGGAGCCAGCGGGCGGTATACCGCTCCGTGGGGTGGCGAGTGATGTCAGATCCATTGCTCGAACCACTCCGGGTTCCCGCCTGGCGCGGACACTTAGGCGAGGGCCACTTTGATGGCTATGGCACCGGGAAGTCATGCGTTATCCGAGCGCCTTTCTTTTGGTTACTTTTCTTTGGCAAGACAAAGAAAAGTAACCGCCGCCCCGCGCAGGGGCGACGCTAATAGACCGACACGACCTCAGGTGCTTCACGCCAACAAACCGCGCACCGCAAAAAACCTCAATCCTTGGCACCACGCTCGACAAGCGCCCCCCCACGAGGCTCACTGCCCCCGCCGGTCTGCTTCTCGAGCCACGCTCGCCGATCTTCCCGAGGCGTCACACCAAACCGCTCGCGATAAGCGTTGGAAAAATGCGCAGCAGAAGAGAACCCGCAAGCGAGGCTGACCTGAACCACCGACTTGCTGGTCCGCTGCAACTGGGTCCTGGCCTTGAGCAACCGGAGATTGAGGTAATACTTCGAGGGCATCGCCCCGAGATACTGGCGAAAAAGCCTTTCGAGCTGCCGCCGAGAAACGCCCACGAGCCCGGCGATCTCATCGGTCGTCAAGGGATCCTCGACATTGGCTTCCATCAACAGCAACGCATCGTTCAGCCGAGGATGCCGCTCGCCCGGCGCGGTCACGAAAGGAATCCGCTGCCGCTCCTCGCCGCTGCGCAGCGTGCCGGCCCCGAGCGCATCGGCAATGCGCTCACCCAGATCCGCCCCGTGTTCCCGGCCGATCATGGCCAGCATGAAATCGACGGTCGCCTGCCCGCCCGCACACGTCGCCCGATCGCGATCGATCTCGAAGATCTGCTGCGTGACGATCGACCGCTCGAACTGCTCGGCGAACTGCTGATACGTCTCCCAGTTCACGCTCACGCGATATCCGGAAAGCTGCCCGGCCATCGCGAGCCACCACACGCCGTGGTGAATCCCGGTCACAACCGGCGTGCGCTGCCCGACCCGCGCGAGACTCGCGAGAAACAACCGATAGTCCGCAAACTGCTGAAACCGCTCCGACACGACGATCAGCCAGTCGCAAGCAATCGCATCGTTGAACGCCGCATCGGCATGCCACTGCGCACCGCCGGCGAGCGGCACCGGCCGCCCGTCCCACGAACACACCTGCCAGCGATACAGCAAGCGCCCGTCGATCTCGTTCGCGAGATGCAACGCATCGACGATCGGACCCACACCCGACATCGACACGGGCGGCAATGCAACGATCGCCACCTGCGTCGTGCGGGTGGCGCCTGCGGGACGAGACACCGGTACCACGTATGAAACCCGCCTTTCGCGTTACTTGAGACTGCCCGACAGGAACTGCTTCAGACGCTCGCTCTGCGGACGCACCAGCACCTCCTTCGGATCGCCCTCTTCCTCGGTCCGCCCCTGATGCAGGAACATCACGTGGTTCGACACGTTGCGCGCGAAACCCATCTCGTGCGTGACGACGATCATCGTGCGGCCTTCCTCGGCCAGCTTCTGCATCACCTTCAGCACTTCGCCGACCAGTTCCGGGTCGAGCGCCGAGGTCGGCTCGTCGAACAGCATCACGTCGGGGTGCATCGCCAGCGCGCGCGCGATCGCGACACGCTGCTGCTGGCCGCCCGACAGATGCGACGGATACTGCTTCTCGACGCGCGGCGGCAAACCGACCTTCTCCAGGTACTCGCGCGCACGCTCCTCGGCTTCCTTCTTCGAAATGCCTAGCACGTGCACCGGCGCTTCCATCACGTTCTCGAGCACGTTCATGTGCGCCCACAGATTGAAGTGCTGGAACACCATCGCGAGCTTCGTGCGGATGCGCTGCAACTGCTTGTGATCGGCAACCTCGAGCGCGCCAGAGCGGTCGGTCTTCGTGCGCACGGCCTCGCCGTCGACGACGATCTGCCCCGCATTCGGCCGCTCGAGAAAATTGATGCAGCGCAGGAACGTGCTCTTGCCCGAACCGCTCGCGCCGATGATGCTGATGACGTCGCCCGCCTTCGCGTTCAGCGACACGCCCTTGAGCACCTCGTTATCGCCGTAGCGCTTGTGAATGTCGACGGCGGCAAGCTTGACGGAAGCGGACGCGCTCGTTTGAGTGATCTCGGCCAACTGGCTCTCCTCGAAGTGAAATCAATGACGGCCGGCCGCGAGATACGCGAGCCAGTGGCGCTCCGCCCGGCGAAATGCCGCGACGAGTGCGAACGATACCGCAAGATAGATCAGCGCGGCGATTCCGAACGACTGGAACGCCATGTAGGTCGCGGAATTGGCGTCGCGCGCGACCTTCAGGATGTCGGGCACGGTCGCCGTGAACGCGACGGTGGTCGCATGCAGCATCAGGATCACCTCGTTGCTGTACAGCGGCAGCGCGCGGCGCAGCGCCGACGGCAGGATCACCCGGCGGTACATCGTGAACGGCGACATCCCGTACGCACGTGCCGCCTCGACCTCGCCGTGCGGAATCGCGCGAATCGCGCCGGCGAAGATCTCGGTCGTGTACGCGCAGGTGTTCAGCGCGAACGCGAGGATCGCGCAATTGAAGCCGCTGCGGAAAAACGCGTCGAGCAGCGAGTGCGACCGCACGAACTCGAGGCTGTACATGCCCGTGTACATCAGCAGCAGCTGCACGTAGAGCGGCGTGCCGCGAAACACGTACGTGTAGAACCGC
Source organism: Burkholderia sp. BCC1638 (assembly GCF_902833195.1). Taxonomy (NCBI): domain Bacteria; kingdom Pseudomonadati; phylum Pseudomonadota; class Betaproteobacteria; order Burkholderiales; family Burkholderiaceae; genus Burkholderia; species Burkholderia sp. BCC1638. The sequence goes on along the minus strand of NZ_CADFEC010000041.1, from coordinate 7,230 downwards.
ACCGGCATCGACAGCCACTTCTTCTTCGACACGCGCGCGACCGCAAGCGGCACCGCGCACACGAAGCCGAGCGAAATCGACGCGACGAGCAGCCACAGCGTCACCGCAAGGCCGGAGAGGCGCTGGCCGTCCCAATAAAGGAACGCCTGGCCGAATTCCTGGAGGATCTCGATCATAGTTCTGCGTGCCGCACGCCCATGGAATAACGCTTCTCGAGCTGGATCAGCACGAGGTTGGAAACGGTCGTGATCGCGAGGTAGATCAGCGCCGCGACGAGGATGAAGAAGAACATGTTGAACGTGCTCTTGCCGGCGTCCTGCGCGGCCTTCACGACGTCCGCGAGACCGATGATCGACACCAGCGCGGTCGCCTTCACGAGCACCTGCCAGTTGTTGCCGATGCCGGGCAGCGCGAAACGCATCATCTGCGGAAACATGATCCGCACGAACACGCGCATCCCGCTCATCCCGTACGCCGCGCCGGCCTCGAGCTGGCCGCGCGGCACCGACAGGAACGCCCCGCGGAACGTCTCGGTGAAGTACGCGCCGTAGATGAAGCCGAGCGTCAACACGCCGGCGACGAACGGATCGATGTCGATCTGGTCCCAGCCGACGAGGTCGGTGAACTGGTTCAGCCAGATCTGGATGCTGTAGAACAGCAGCAGCATCAGGACGAGATCGGGCACCGAGCGGATCAGCGTCGTATAACCGGTCGCGATCGCTCGCAGCACCCGGTTGTGCGACAGCTTCGCCACCGCGCCGATCAGCCCCAGCGCCACCGCAGCGGCGAGCGACAGCACCGACAGCTCGATGGTCTGCACGGTGCCGGCCCAGAGGACAGGACCAAAGCCGTAAAGGAACACGCGCGTCTCCAGTGTTGATATGAACACCGGCACGCATACCTTCCCGCGCCGGGCTGACGCGGATAGTCGCAAGCGAAATTGATTGCCTCAAATCACCGTGCGCGTGATTGCTGCGTCGCAGCAATTCGTCGCACCATTTGCAGGCAAGACCTACGCCACTGTTTCAAAAGGAAAAAAGCCGCTTCCTGACAGTCGGATGACACGCAGGGAAGCGGACTTTTTGCAATTTTCCGGTCGCTTTTTCGATATAGCGCCGCGGGTGGTCTCACCGCCCCTTCAGGATGTCGGAGCGCGAAGTCGTATAGACAAGCCCGTCCGGGCCGAAATGAACGTTGAAGAATGCGTCGGTGTTTACGCCGTCCTCGAGCCACCGCCAGCTCCACACGATCTCGGGCTTCAGCGGGTACTGCGCGATGTCGCCCGGCTTGCCGAGCAGGCGCCGCACCTCGTCCTCGGTCATCCCCGGACGCACTTTCGCGAAGTTCTCGGCGGTCAGCACCTGCGTCGCGCCCGTGTAGTGCCCGCTCGCGTCGAGGTCGACGAACCAGGTCTGGTTGCCCATCGGGCCACGCGGATATTCGAGACGCTTCGAGCCGTCGGTGAACGCGCGCTCGGTCTCGGGCTTGCCCATCGTGGCGCGCACGTCGGCTTCGGTCGATACGCCGGCCTTCAGCCCCTTGAGCAGCAGCGGCGCCGGCTTGATCGCGTTGAAAAAGTCCCTGATACGTTGCACGTCGAGATTGCCTTGCTTGTCGTCGCAGCCGGTCAACGCCAGCGCGGCGGCCAGCATCGTCACGGGAAGCAGCCGGAAACGGAAAATCATCGGAAGAAATGCGCGTCGAGAAAACACGCGGCAAGGATACCCGTGCAACGCCAAAAGCGCGAGACGGGCGCGCGGCCCGTCTCGTGTTCACTGCATCGTTTCGGTTTGCACCTCGGCCTCGCGGCGTGCCTGCGGGGTGCGCGCCCCGGCTGGCGTCGCCTTGATCCGGCGGCGCGTGCGCACCAGTTCGGCCAGCTGCCACGAACCGAGCGCCAGGCAGCCGAACAGCACCTCGCGGCCGCGCTTGACCAGCGCGAGCGACAGCGCCGTCTCGCGATCGACGCCGAACATCTGCGCGAGCAGCACGACGGTCGCCTCCTGCACGCCGAGGCCGCCCGGCACCATGAACGCCGCATGCCGCACGGCCTGCGTCATCGCCTCGATCGCGATCGCGCCGCCGATCGATACCGGATGGCCGAGCAGTGCGAGCGCCCAGTAGATTTCGAGCGCGCCGAGCACGTAGCCGGACAACTGCCAGAAGAACGCGCTGAACAGCAGCGCCGTGCGCGACATCAGCGCGTCGATGTCGCCATCGAGGCGGCGGCCGTCGACGCCCTGCAGCAACCGGTGCGAATCGCCGAGCAGACGCCCCGCGAACCGCTCGATCGCATGGAAGATCCCACCGCGACGCATCAGCACGACGCCGAGCACCGGCAGCGGCAGCGTCAGCAGCAGCGCGAGGCCGATCGTGCCGCCGCCCATGTCGTGCGTCGTCGCGAGCAGCAGCACGAGGCCGAGCGCGGCGAATGCATACTGGACGACGATCGTCACCAGCACCTCGACGATCACCGACGCGGTCACGCGGCTCGCGTCGGGCACCTGCCAGCGGGCCATCCGGATCCCGACCAGCTCGCCGCCGATCCCGACCACCGGCAGCAGCCGGTTCACGGCTTCGCGCACGGTCGCGACCCACCACAGGAACGACAGCGACGCGCGCCGGTCGAGCAGCTGGTGCCACGCGTACGCGTCGAGCAGCAACGGCAGCGCGTGGAACGGCACGAGCCACAGCAGCGCGAAACCGGCACGCTCGAGCATCTGCGTCACGTCGCCGATACCTTCGTGCAAACCGAGCGCGAGCAGGATCCCGATGCCGATCGGCCAGCCGAGCCATTTGATCCACCTGGTCATGACGGCTGCGCCCCCGCTTCGCGCGACGCTCGCGTGCCGCACCGCGCCGCCGGCTGGCCGAACACGTCGGCAAAACCGCCGGTCGCGACGCCCGCGGCCTTCAGCGCGGCCGCCACGCGCGGCGACAGCAGCGCGTCCAGTTCGTCGACCGGGCGGTAATCGGCCATCGTCGGCGTGATCGGGCCGTCGCCCGCTTCCGCCGGATGACAGTAGATCTCGCCGACGCCGGGCGGCAGCGCCGCGAGCGCGTCGAGCAGCACGGCCTCGTCCATCGCGCCCGTATGCTCGATCCCGACCACATAGTCGTTATGCGCGAGCCCCGCGCGGTCGAGCCGCGCGCGCACCAGCGCGATCCACGGCTTGAGCAGCGCGGGCGCGCGCGTTTCGTACGGCAGCCGCACCGCGCGCAGCCCGTAGTCGCGGCCGATCTCGATGATCATCGACAGCACGGTCGGATGCAGGTGGAAATGCTTGTGCGCGTTCACGTGGTCGAGCGGCAGGCCGCTCGCCGCGAACGCATCGAACTGCGCGCGGATCTCGCGGCGCAGCTGCGCACGCACGTGCGGCAGGAAGAAGAAGCGGCAGCCGTCCTTCGCCATCGCATCGCCGAACCGCCCGTCGGGGCCGACGAGCGAGGGAATTTCATGCGCGGGCAGCGTGGCCGGCCCGTCCGCGAGAACGAGGTGCAGGCCAACCGCGAGCGACGGCAGCCGCCGCGCGCGTTCGATCGCATCCTGCGCCGCGGGCGCACCGACCATCAGGCTCGCGGCGTTCAGCACGCCGTCGCGATGCGCGCGCTCGACCGCCGCGTTGACGCGCGGGTGCAGCCCGAAGTCGTCCGCGGTGAAGATCAGCGCCCGCGCCGCCCGCTGCGTCGTCACGAATCAGGCCTCGTGCGCGCGCAGGAAGCGGAAGAACTCGACGCCTTCGCGCAGACGGCGCTTCATCATGTCCCAGCTCGTCAGCATCTCGCGGACGATCTCCCAGATCTTCGACGGACGGAAGTAGAACTGGCGATAGAACTGCTCGAGGTGGTGATAGATCTCGTCGCGCGACAGGTGCGCATAGCCGATCGCCGCCAGCTGCACGCCTTCCTTGCTCACCAGGTTGATGGTCTTGTTCTCTTCCATCCAGCCGTTTTCCACGGCCTGCTTGTAGAGCGTCGTGCCCGGATACGGCGCGGCGAGCGACACCTGGATCGTATGCGGATTGATTTCCTTCGCGTACTCGATCGTCTTCTTGATGGTTTCCTGCGTCTCGCCCGGCAGGCCGAGAATGAAGGTGCCATGGATCTTGATGCCGAGCTTCTTGCAGTCCGCGCTGAAGCGGCGCGCGAAATCGGTGCGCACGCCCTTCTTGATGTTCACGAGGATCTGGTCGTCGCCGGATTCGAAGCCGACCAGCAGCAGGCGCAGGCCGTTTTCCTTCATGACCTTCAGCGTCTTGTACGGCACGTTCGCCTTCGCGTTGCACGACCACGTCATGCCGAGCTTGCCCAGACCGATGGCGATGGCTTCGGCGCGCGGCAGGTCGTCGGTGAAGGTGTCGTCATCGAACATCAGTTCCTTCACTTCCGGCATGTTGTCGCGGATCCACTTCGCTTCGGCGAGCACGTTCTCGACCGAGCGCGTGCGGTAGCGATGGCCGCTGACCGTCTGCGGCCACAGGCAGAACGTGCAGCGCGACTTGCAGCCGCGGCCCGTATAGATCGACACGTACGGGTAATTCAGGTAGCCGATGAAGTAGTTGTCGATCTTCAGGTCGCGCTTGTAGACGGGCGCGACGAACGGCAGTTCGTCCATGTTCTCGAGGATCGGACGCGCTTCGTTGTGCTCGATCGAGCCGTCCTTCGCGCGCCAGCTCAAGCCCTTGATCTCGGGGAACGGCTTGCCTTCGGCGATTTCCTTGCAGGTGTAGTCGAATTCCTCGCGGCACACGAAGTCGATCGCCTCGCTCGCCGTGAGCGAGTTGTGCGGATCGACCATCACCTTCGCGCCCACCATGCCGACCAGCATCGACGGCTTCATCTTCTTGAGATCCTGCGCGAACATCGCGTCGGTCGGGAACGACGGCGTGCTCGTGTGGATGATCACGAGGTCGTAGTCATTGGCGATCTTCAGCGTCTCTTCGACCGACAGGCCGTCGGCCGGCGCGTCGACGACGCGGCTGCCCGGCACGAGCGCGGCCGGCTGCGCGAGCCACGTCGGGTACCAGAAGGAACGGATTTCGCGCTTCGCCTGGTAGCGCGAGCCGGCTCCGCCGTCGAAGCCGTCATACGAAGGGGCCTGCAAGAACAGCGTTTTCATGAATGCTCCGGTAGCCTGCATAGTTCGATTCGTTTCAACGATTCAGTCAATCAACCGCGGGCCGCCCTGCCGGCGCCCGCCTCTCTGTCATGTCGCGTCGCGCGGCGTTGCCGCGCGGCGCGTCTCGGCCTTCGGGCCGGATTCGATCGGGGCCGGGCGCATGGCCGGCTCCCTCGGGGAACACACCTCAGCGGCCGTCCCCGCCTTCCACTGCCGCCGTCGCGCGTTCGCCGCCGACGACCGTCATCCTCGCGCCACGCCACACGACGTGCGTGCCGAACGCGGCCGCGAGCCATTCGAGCGCGAGCAGCGTGTCGCGCACCGCGACGAGCGGCAGATCGCGCCAGAACGCGCGCCAGCCGTCCTCGCCGCGCGCGTGCAGCACGAGCCGCCCGAACGCGCCGACGACGGCCGCGCCACCCGCCAGCGTGCCGGCGACGGTGCCGTCGAGACGCAGTGCCAGTGCCGCGCCGATCGCGAGCCACGGTACGGTAAACGTGATGAACAGGAACGCGAAGCCGGCCGGATTCAGCGAACGGATCGTGCGCAGCCAGCGCGTCTCGCGGTGCCAGAGCGGCCCGAACGACGGCTCGATCACGTCGGTCGCGACCTCGACCTCGGACAGCACGGTGCGCCGCCCGAGGCGGCGCGGCAGCTCGGCGAGCCAGAAATCGTCGGCCAGTTCGTCCTTCAGCGCGATGAAGCCGCCGATCCGGTCGAGCGTGTCGCGCGTCAGCGCGAGCGTCGCGCCGAAGCCGAAGCGGCTCGAGCGACCGAGGTGCGTGATCCGTACCGACGGCGCGAACCAGGCATCGACGAACTGCGCGCCGATCCGCGTCCAGAACCCGCCGACGCTGCGCGCATGATACAGGCACGTGACGACCCCGACCGACGCGTCGGCGAGCGGCGCCGTCACGCGCTCCAGATAATCCGGCTGCACCGCGATGTCGCTGTCCGCGATCACGATGCGTCCGTACTTCGCGCGCTCCGCCAGATTGATCAGGTTGCTGACCTTCAGGTTCTTGCCGTGCACGCGCGCGTCGACCACGAGCGTGATGTCGCATTCCGGATAATCGGCGCGCAGCCGCTCGACCACGGCGATGGCCGGATCGGCCGCCGACGCGACCCCGAACAGCACTTCATGGCGCGGGTGGCGCTGCTCGCAGAACGTCGCGAGGTTCTCGTACAGGTGCGGCTCCGCGCCGCACAGCGGCTTGAGCACGCTGACGGGCTCGAAGCCGTCGCGCGCGGCAGTGCGCGGCGTGCGCGGACGCGGCGCGAACGCGGCGACGAGCGCATAGCCGGCCGCGGCCAGCGTAAACACCGTCAGGAGCCAGTCCAGCAACGTGACGGCCGGCGTCATGCGCGACGCTCTCCGGCAACGCGCGCGCCCTGCCGATCGATCGAACCGGGTTGAACGTGATTGGATATTCCGACAGCAACGAACGCGGGCACGACCCGACTCCTTGTTCCAGCAGCGTCTGTGTAATGGGGAGGCACGGCCCGGTCCCCGAAGGCGGCCATGCCCGGCTTCGCGTGGCATATCCTCGCGCGATGCCCGGGACGGGATGCGGGAAGATTCGAATGGCTACCATCGGCACAACATGGGCAGGCGCCGGATTTTATCAGCCCGCGCCGCCCCGCGCTCGGACGCCTCGCGAAACGGACTGGTGCAATTTCGGCAAAGCTGTGCGGCCGACGAACCATTCTGATACCACCTCGTTCACGTTAGCGTAAGCGCTTTGCAGGCATATTGCAGTCTTGAAAATCAAACGTTTCGTGGAAATTTGTGCGTCGATGCGAAGACATGCCCAATCGCCGTAAAGATTGGTAATTATTCTGAGATTGGGTTGATTTCTGCAACAATCCCCAGACCGTACCTTGCACCCCTGAAAGGCTCATGGGTATCCGCGCGTCGCCAGCGCGTTCCGGAACCCTTTGGCAAAATCGTCGGCATCTGTTGCGCATGCGCATCACCGCGCCCCTCGTTACTATCTTCGTGCCCCGATAATCGGGGCTTTGGCCAGCCAGGCCCGGCATGATTCTCGCCCCCAGTCGCAGTCATGATCCGGGGGGTGTTGTCACCGGGCCTGGTGGGTGGCTGGTGATCG
>NZ_CADFEC010000040.1:0-47118 GCF_902833195.1 Burkholderia sp. BCC1638 | reverse complement strand
CGTCAGCAATCGCGACCACGGCACGAGCTTCTCCATCTCTTCCAGGAAACGCTGGCGCCGAGTCATGCGCTTCTTGCCCGTGCTTTCCGCTTCCGCAAAGCTCATTTGCCGTTTCATCGTCGTGGACCCGTTCCGTGAACTATCTTCTACAACGTCCTCGGCTGCGTCAGCGATGACCACAGAGCCGGATAAATCAGTGTTTCCCTAGGTCAATCGGGGTCACAAAAAAAAGCCGTAAATCACCCGCGCTCAATCTGACACGCGCTTGTTGCAGGGGAAGATGAAGGCGCAGTTGTCACAGGTTCGTTCGCTTTCCGGAGAGGCAGGGAAGTGCATCGAGCACAGGCCGATCGCGATTGTCTGGTACTTGGCGCGTGTCGGCGCCTTGATGGTGCCGACGGAAGTGGTTTCCCCGCTCGAAAGCGTTGTCACTTCAATGCTCATTTTCGTTCCGCCCGCCTGATGGTGGGCGTCCAGCAAAGCCGCCAAAGGTTGTTTCATGGACTTCAAACTGCTTTCGTGTGATCGGATGAAGCGCAGACGTTGCGTGCCGTTCGCCTGAAAGATCTGGTCGGGTTCGAGTTCGACCCGCAGCGGTCCAAGCTCCATCGGCACCTTCGCATTTGCCGCACCACCTTCCAGCAACCGGTCTCGCCCACATTTGACCCGCTGCTCCACCTTCTCCCGGATGGCGTTGGCCGAGACATGCTCATGAAGGTTGAAGTGGGCGAGGGCGGCTTGTACCTCCCCCTTCCACTTGTCCTCTAGCAGCAGCGAGGCATCGGCCGACAAGGCCGACATGGCACGGCGGGTTGCTAAATCGACGGCCTGGTACAGCTTCAGGTCGCCACGCTGCACGCGGCCCGCTCTGGCCGACATCTCATGACGTTGGGGACACTTGACGAACTGTAGGTACTCGTCGAGCGACACCGAGGTCTGCACGGACGGGGCGGGTTGCGGAGCCGTTACTTCGCGCGCTTGTTTTTCCCATGCCCCATCTAGCGGCTGCAGCAAGCCACTAAGCGCCTCGGGAAGCTCTTCGACAGCCGTTGCATATATCGTCAGATAGAGCCTCGGGCGGGAGACGGCTACATACAGCAGGTTGTGGCGTTCATTCTTTAAGATGTCTAAGGTCCTGTTGCTGTCCAGGACCGCGTTGGGCAGGAGCTTATTTGATGTAGGTTTCGGCGCTTCGTAGATGCTCTTGGTGACGGATAGGAAATGAACGGCGTCAAACTCGAGCCCTTTGCTCCCGTGTGCTGTGAGTATCCGTATCGCATCCATTCCTTCAGCTTCGGGAGGAACGGCGCGCATGCTACGGTCTTCCCCGAGCCGAATACGATCGCGAATGCGCTGCGATAGATTTTTCACGGTCGACCACCGTCCCGTACCGTCCGGTGATCGGCAGAAATGGACGAATTGCCACACTGCCATTAATGCATTGGCAGCCGCTTGCCCTGGGTGGCCGGCGAGTTCCCTAAGCCACTCGCCGTCATCGAGCAACACCGCAGCCAGGGCATCCCACGGCGACATGTTTTCTTGGAGCAAAGAGCAGAGCCGTCGCAGATTTTGCCAACAAAGGTAGTCGTGCTCGGTCAGCCCCTCGCCGGTGACATCCCGCCACCCCAATTGTTGCTGCCGTGTCTGCGCGAATATCGTATCGGCGCCACTTCTACTGAGCGCTAGGAGCGGCGAGTGCCACTCGCGTACAAGGTTCACTCCGTACGGATCTATAGCTAGCTGCAGAAGGCATATCAGATCTTTGATCTCCTGCCGCTCAAAAATGTTGCCCAGATACAGCACGGGGATACCGAGCTGCTCTAGGCCCATGGCAATATCGGCTGCTGTGGCGTTCTTATAGACAATGATCGCTTGTTCAGCCAACGGGGTATCGTCTGCTCGCAGCTCACGGATTCGCCAAGCCAGCGCGCGCAATTGCTCGTGTTCATTGGAGGTGCTCACGATACGTGGGCCGTGCCCAATATAGCCTCGTTCGGCTTCCAGCGAAACTGTCTGACGGCCTGCAGGGTTTCGACTTGCGACTTTGCCGAAGACATCGACAATTTCCTGAGAACTGCGGTGGTTCAGCAGCAGGGGAATACTTACTGCATCGGGAAAATCCGCCTGAAAATGTTCGAGGTTGCTCGACGACGCCCCCATGAATGCATAGATGGCTTGATTAGCGTCGCCCACAACCCAAAGCGTTTGCGCAGCACGCCTCAGGACCTTGACAAGTAAAGCGCTCGCTCTATTTACGTCTTGATATTCATCCACCATGACGTGGCGGATGCTCGTGAGGAACCGAGTCACGTTCGGGTCATCCGATTGCATGAGCCGGATTGATACGCACAACAGGTCCGTCAGGTCTACAGCTTTGCGGCGCGATAACAGTAGCTCGTATCGTGAAAATATCGTTGCCACATCGCGACGTTTGGCGTCAACTTCCACGTCGCCGCTTGAGGACTGATTCACTGCTGCGGCAAAGTGCTCTGCGTCAAAGACCTCATCCTTGGCCCGTCGGATGGTGTCTACGACATTTTCTAACCATGGCGACGGGTTGGAGAGTGGATCAAACGCTTCGAGGTCGACGCTTGCGACATCGGTCTCCAACATCGCGAGGGTCGCGAGCTTATCTAGTACTGGAAAGCGAGATTCCAGCGCGTGCAGGTTGCCAAATTTGCGTAGGAACTCCAGCCCGAACGCGTGAAAAGTGCCGATCCAGACACGGTCGGCTCCGGGAATGTTTCCGGCGCGAGCGCGCTCGACGAGCTCTCGAGCTGCTTTGTTCGAGAACGTCAGAATGACGATGCTGTTGGGCGATACGCCTTGTTTGATCAGGCGGCGCAAGCGTAGCAGAAGTGTCGTTGTCTTGCCTGTACCGGGGCCGGCTTCCACTAAAGTCGTCGTGGCATCGCTATTAACTGCTGGTTCCTGCGCCTTGGTAGGTCCATCGGGTAGCTTGAACGTTTTGGCCGATACTGATACACGCGGCAACAATACGGCGTCGTAGAGCTGGAGTCGAACGAGCTCTACGGGAAGACCGCGCTGTTGGGCCAAGGCCGTCGCGCCTTGTCTATCGTCTAGGAATGAAGATCGAGCGAAATCTCGTGGCAACAGGAACTCGCGGGCGAATACGTTCGCCTGTAGCTCTTCCCGCTCGCGTGCGCCATAGCTTTCCACTTCTTTGGCGCCGTTCGTCTCAGCGTCACCAGTCAATGCGCTTTGCGTGACCTCCACCGTGCCGGCTGTGGTCGGATGTAGGCGAAGATGTCCAAGCTCATGTGCAATTAGGAAGGCCTTGACCTCGTCGGACACGTCATTTCGCACGAGCGCCCACTTCCTTGCAACATTGATCGTTGCATCGGCACCCTTCAAGAGCGAGATCGATGGTTTGACTTGTTTGAGCGTTACGTCCAGCGCTTTGCAGGTTGCCTCAACAAGCTGATATCCGGTCTGGTGGAGGTCGACGCCCTTAGCTTCCAGTTCATCGCGAAGCTTGGTCGCCTCGATACGCGACGATTCGAATGGATTCACTTCGTAGGCTCCCTAGCAAGAGCTTATGAGCGACTGGACCGCTCCAATATTGATCTCTTAACTGCATCATCGGTAATGCAGTCCTCAACCGCCTGCTCCCATGTGACGGGAGGAGATTCGGCTGGCTTTCCTCTCGTGCTGAATCGCTGTAAGCCTGTAGGTTGTATTCGGGAGCCAAGGCTTGCTTGGATAACCGTTGCTGACAGACTTAGATGTGATCCGAGCTCCTCATAGAACCAATCGGGGACGTGCTGTGCCCCGGATGCTGACTCGGTGATTGACAGAAGAAGCAAATCCTCACCGTGCTCAGAAGACCCGAAGACGGCAGCAGCGACGGCTTGCGTAGCCCTTTCTCCAGAAATGGAGGCTAGCTTGCTCGAAGCTTGCTGGAGGTCCGACGCTGACGGAGCGCCCCGCAACTGCTGCATACGCTGCAACAGCTTGCTTTGTAGGGGCAACATTTCTTCGTCCGATAACGGTTCGTTTTCCACTTCGTCGGCAGTTGCGGGCACGGAGGTAAGCTGGACCTGCGCGTAGCGCTGCAGTGCCCCAGCATGCTCTGGGTACTGCTCAACGAACGTCCGCAGCACCTTTGCATCGAATTCCTGTGATGCGTTTGCGTAGTCGGCGAGAACCTCGTCCAGACTTGCAGTGCGTTTGGTGTTAGTCATTGCTCAACCTCTGCTTGATGATTTTGATGGCTTCATTGATGTATTTGGTCGCGGTCTTTTCCGTGACCCCCATCAGGCTGGTGACGGTTACCTCATCGCTCTTCTTGGATTCAATCTTCATGTGCCCAAAGAAGCGGAAAGTAAAAGCCAGCTTGGGCTTTTCCGGCAGGTCGTCCTGCACGATGCGGCGGATGTTCTCCAGCACTTGCTGATCAGCCAAGTATTCCTCGATGTCGATCAGAACCTGTTCGGGCGACTTCGGCATCGCGGGCAAGTCATCAGGATCAGTATCCTGCGTCACCACCTCGATGGTTTCGTCTTCGCCATCGAGTGACACGCCCGCGCTATGTTTTTTTGCGTATAGCTTCGCCGCCTCGTCGAGACACCGGCGATACACGTAGTTGCCGAAAGCCTGCTCCGCATGACACGGCACTGCGGTATCTCCCAATATGTTCAACACGATAGACTGGCAAAAATCTTCGGTCGCCGCTTTCGAGCCGCCCCCCAGGCTTTGCCAGCCCGGGTTCTTCCGCACATGGGCTCTAACCTGCTTGGTCACGCGGCGCAGGACTTCGCTTGCGTAAGTATTTGCGTCCTGACGGCCTGCATGCCACGCCCTGAGCATTGCCGTTACAACCACTTCGTCATCGATGTGTCCCTTTTTGTCGTAACCGATCGATAGTCGCTGGGCCCGCACCGCTGCATCAAGGGCTTCGAGCTCGGCCAACATTTCCGCCCTCGGGGACGGTTGACTCCAAGTGCCGCGTTGCGGACCATTTCCTTTCATGTTAGAAACCTCGTTCCTACGTTAGCGGGCCTGCCTCTGTACAATCGGGACCACGAGAAAAACCCGTACATTCGATCTACTGCTGTCCGATCCCCGAGCGTTTGACCGGTAGCTAGCCCTCCCGGGTAAGAGCGTCCGGGCTGCAGTCTTTCGTGTGACGATAATTGCCAATCGTAGCTCGCCGAGTCGACTTTTTCGAGGCCGCGCGCAGCGGGCAGAGCGGATAACGTGCGTCGTGCGTGCGCGATATCGGGAAGGTAATGCTTGGGGCTGCGGATAGGGCGAAACGCGTATGCCTTGCAGGGGATGAAGCGTGGGGGCATATTTTGGGGCATCTCCGTCTTCTCGTTCGGATGACGGTTATCTGTATCGTGGTCGGGAGTTCGATCCCGCGTTTGATGCAGCGCAAAAAACTGCGTCCCATTTGCAGGATGCGCATTCCTGTCCGCTTGATCGTCGAAACAGCGGCATCGAGGTGGCGGATTCGCCCAAGAGACGCTCAACCTGGGGTGAATGGGTGACGACAGTTGCGCCCAGATTCCATCAGGCGGCGCGATCGGTTTCCTATCCCCGTCGGCCGCGAGGCGAACAGGCGAACGGTTGCATCACTTCAGGGCTCATACTTGAATGATCTTCGCCTGCTCAAGCATCCACGCTTCAATCTTGTCGTGCCACATTCGTAAAAGATCGAGAGGGCGACGTCGGTAGTGTTTCTCAGCAAGGGCAGACGGTTTATGCCCTTGGATTTGGGCGACAACGCCGACGGGAACCTCGACCCACTCTGACAACGTTCCGAATGATCGGCGCAGGCCATGCAGCGAAATATGAGGTAAACCTGTCGGCGCCAGCGCTCGATTGTGCGCATGACGCGGTTCGGCAATTTTCCCGTCCGATGCCGTTTTGCTGGCGAACACCCACTCGGATGGTTCCCACTGTTCGCCCCTTTCAGCGAGACGGGCGGCTTGGCGCTTATTTGGTGGCATTTCGTTTAGACGTTGAAGATTCCGCAATAGACTTGCCAAGTACGGGGTGAGCGGAATAGTTCGGCCGCCAGTGCCTTCAACTTTGTCGTTCATGGTCAGGCTGCGCCACCGGAAGTCCACGTCCTCCCAACGCAGCGCGGCCAACTCTTCTCGACGGGCGCCGGTGATTAAGAGGCCTTGAAGGTACGCGCTAATTACTGGATTGGCGATGCCACGTACCGCGTTAAACCAAACAGATAGCTGTTCGCGCTGAAGGCAGTCGTCCTTCGCGGCGCTGCGAGGGAGAATGCCCTTGACCTTGGGCGAAGCATAGGCGTCTTGGGGAATGATGCCCGCGTACGTCTCGTGAGTGTCGCACCACCGAATGAACGCCTTGAAAAGACCGAAGGCATGGCCAGCATTCGTTGGTCCCCTGGGTATTTCGGATTCGAGCCACTCGGACATGGATGTTGCCGTGATCTCGGTCAACCTGCGCGGCATGAGCGGAGCCAGTGGTCCACGCACTTTCTCTTTCCCGCCGCGCTTTGCAATACCTCCGCCGGGCGACGAGAGGTTGATATGGTCGAGGATGTATCTCTCCGACCGCGGCTTTTTCGTTTTGGGCGAGATCTTTGTCCGCAGATGCTCCAAGTAATGCTCCCACGCTTCGCCGACAGTCACATCCTGACGGCGCTTCGCTGCCTGCCGAGCTTCGTGCGCAGCCTTCTGCTCGGCCTCTTGTTCGCGCGGATCAACGCCACCATCAATAACCGTCTGGAGACTACGGGCTCGCTCCTGAGCTTGGTCGATCGTCCAGCTTCTCGGATCGCCGATCGTAATCCGCACGGTCGAGCCATGGATCCTCCCTTGGAAAATGTAAGCCTTGGCTCCGCCAGCAGTGGCTCGCAAGCCGAGTCCGGGGGTCTTGCTGTCCCAGAGAAACGACTGCGACTTACCCTGTTCGCAGCGATGCGCCTCTACCCGAGCCGCAGTGAAGTTTACCTTCGCCACCTAGCCTCCGCATTCGTCAGCTGGCGATCCCATGTAACCGCCATGTAACCGAATTATGCGGCAATGAAGGTATGCGGATCAACATCGACCTGAAGGCGTGAAAGATAAAATCGTTTAAATACAATATGTTAATAAATTAGATCAACGCTGATCCAGCTTGAGAAACGTCGACTTGTTCGCATTCGCAATGCGAAGGTCGGGAGTTCGATCCTCCTCCGCTCCACCAACGGAATTCGAAGGGCTCGGTCGCCAGACCGAGCCCTTTTTGTTTTTCGTGTGTCCGCTCCGCCGCCGTCATCCGCGCCCAAAACTCGGCCGCTTCGGATCGTACGTCCACCCCGGCACCAGATACCGCATCGCCATCGCATCGTCGCGCGCCGTGCCGCCGACTTGCCCGTAAAGCGCATGAGCAGCCTCGACCTGCGCCATGTCGAGTTCGATCCCGAGCCCAGGGCGCTCGGGCACGGCCACCTGGCCGCCGACGATCTCCAGCGGCTCGCGCGTGAGCCGCGCGTCGCCTTCCTGCCAGATCCAGTGCGTGTCGATCGCGGTGATCGTGCCGGGCGCCGCCGCGGCCGCATGCGTGAACATCGCCAGCGACACGTCGAAGTGGTTGTTCGAGTGCGAACCCCACGTGAGCCCCCAGTCGCGGCACAGCTGCGCGAGCCGCACCGAACCCTGCATCGTCCAGAAGTGCGGATCGGCGAGCGGAATGTCGACCGCCTGCAGCCGCACCGCGTGATCCATCTGCCGCCAGTCCGTCGCGATCATGTTGGTCGCGGTCGGGATGCCGGTCGCGCGGCGGAATTCGGCCATCACCTCGCGGCCCGAGTAGCCGGCTTCCGGCCCGCACGGGTCCTCCGCATATGCGAGCAGATGACCTTGCCCGCGGCATAGCGCGACGGCTTCGTCGAGCGACCACGCGCCGTTCGGGTCGAGCGTCGCGCGCGCGTCGGGAAAGCGCGCCTTGATCGCCGCGATCGCTTCCATCTCGTCCGCGCCGGCCATCACGCCGCCCTTCAGCTTGAAATCGACGAAGCCGTAGCGCTCGACCGCGGCCTCGGCCTGCCGCGCGATCGCGGCCGGCGTGAGCGCGGCTTCGTTGCGCAGCCGGAACCACGGATCGGCCGCGTGCGTCTCGTCGCGATACGGCAGGTCGGTGCGGCGCCGCTCGCCGATGTAGAACAGGTACGCGAGCATCGGCACCGCGTCGCGCTGCTGGCCTTCGCCGAGCAGCGCCGCGACGGGCACGTCGAGATGCTGGCCGAGCAGGTCCAGCAGCGCGGCCTCGATCGCGGTGATCACGTTGTCGAGCCGCAGGTTGATCTCGTGCGGCTGGCGCAGCACGGCGGCCTCACCGGCCGACGTCACCTCGTGCCGGATCGTGCGTCCTGCCGCCGCGCCGGTGCCGGACAACGCCGCGCGCACCGCATTGAGCGTCGCCTGGTAACGCCCGATCGACTGGCCGACCACGAGATCGGTCATCCGTTCGAGCGCCTGGCGGATGCCTTCGCCGCCGGGTACTTCGCCGACGCCCGTGTGGCCGCTGCTGTCGTCGAGGATCACGAGGTTGCGCGTGAAATACGGTGCGTGCGCGCCGCACAGGTTCAGCAGCATGCTGTCGCGGCCGGCGACGGGAATCACCTGCATGCGCGTGACGCGCGGCGTGCCGGCACGGCGGGATTCGGACATCGGTTCGCTCCTGATTCCGGTCATGCGCGGGGCGCCGGACGCGCCGGCGCGGCCCGCGCCGTTCAGTTCAGCTCGACGCGACGAATTTCGCCGACGACGAACAGGTAGCAGATCACGGCGACGAGCGCGTGCGCGACGACGTACACCAGCGCGCCGTTGAACGAGCCGCTGCGGTCGACGATGTAGCCGATCGCGATCGGCGTCGTGATGCTGGAAAGATTGCCGCACGTGTTGAGCAGCGCGCCGCTCAGGCCGGCGATCTGGCGCGGCGCGGTATCGGCGTTGACGGCCCAGCCGAGCGCGCCGAGACCCTTGCCGAAGAACGACAGCGCCATGAACAGCACGACGAGCACGTGCGAATCGGTGTAGTTGCAGACGATCATCGACATCGACAGCAGCATGCCGATCACGATCGGCACCTTGCGCGCGACCGACAGCGACTGGCCCTGCTTGAGCAGCGCGTCGGACACGATGCCGCCGAGAATCCCGCCGAGGAACCCGCACACGGCCGGGATCGACGCGACGAGCCCCGCGTTGAGGATCGACATCCCGCGCGCCTGCACGAGATAGACGGGAAACCACGTGATGAAGAAGTAGGTGAGGGCGTTGATGCAATACTGCGCGACGTACACGCCGACGAGCATCCGGTTCCTCAGCAGCGCCTTCACGTGACGCATCGACGGGCCGCCGTCGCGCGCGCCGGTCGCCTGGTCGATGTTGACGAGCGCACCGCCTTCGGTGAGGTAGTCGAGCTCCGCGCCGTTGATGCGCGGGTGCGCCTTCGGGTCGTACATCGTGCGGTTCCACACCAACACGAACGCGAAGCCGAGCACGCCCATCACCGCGAACACCGACTGCCAGCCGTACGCGTGCACGAGCCAGCCCATCAGCGGTGCGAACAGGACGGTCGCCGCGTATTGCGCGGCGTTGAAGATCGCCGACGCGGTGCCGCGCTCCGCGGCCGGAAACCACGTGGACACGATCCGGCTGTTGGCCGGGAACGACGGCGCCTCGGCCGCGCCGACCAGGAAGCGCAATCCGAACAGCAGCGCGAACGCGGCCGCGCCGCCGACGAAGCCGATGCCGCCCTGAAGCAGCGTGAACAGCGACCAGAAGAAGATGCTGAACGCATAGACGACGCGCGACCCGAAGCGGTCGAGCAGCCAGCCGCCGGGCAGTTGCGCGATCACGTACGACCAGCCGAACGCCGAGAAGATGAAGCCCATCTGCACATGGCTCAGATGCATCGCGCGGGCCAGCGCCGGGCCCGCGATCGCGATAGCCGCGCGATCCGCGTAGTTGATCGTCGTGACCGCGAACAGCACGGTCAGCACGAGCCAGCGCACGCGGGTGCGCCGGGCCGTTGCCGACGCGGACGCCGGCAATGCGTGAAGCGGATTCATGACTGTCTCCTCCGAAGGGCGGAAGGTGCCGTCGAGCGGCTGCGCGTCGGTGCGCGCGTTTTTTCGTGGTCATCTTGCCGGCCGGAGGCCGGACGCCGATGCGCGGAGGCGGGCGTCCGGGTCATTCTGGCATGGCGAAAATCACGCTTTCATGCCAATTGCTGACTTGATCGATTCAGGAATTGGATCGATCCACGGCGTCGGCATGTTTTTTTTACCCGGGTGATATTGACAATCTATTTATACCCGGATAAAAATGGCGTCATTCCGATTTCTGCCCACGGGCGACCACGATGACGCTTTCCACACTTCTCCCTTCCTACACGGCGTTCGACGGCCATCGGCGCGTCGCGTCGGGCTCGCTCGCGACGGTGGCGATTGCGGTCCGGCAGGCGGACGGCGACGCGATGTCCGGCACGATCGTGATCTTCGACGACGCGACCGGCCGCTCGATCGACCTCGACCTGCGCGGCACGGCGGACGATATTCGTGCGCGTTACGCGCCCGTGCCGGGCGAGGCGTCCGCGCCCGCCGGTGAACCGGCCGGCGCGGCCGAACAACGCGGCCGTGGCCGGCCGAAGCTCGGCGTCGTGTCGCGCGAGGTCACGTTGCTGCCGCGTCACTGGGACTGGCTCGCCGCGCAGCCGGGCGGCGCGTCCGTCGCGCTGCGCAAGCTGGTCGAGGACGCGCGGCGCACGCACGCGGCGGCCGACCGGCGCCGCGACGCGCAGGCGCGCGCGTACCACTTCATGTCCGCGATCGCGGGCGACCTGCCCGGATTCGAGGAGGCCGCGCGTGCGCTCTACGCAAACGACCTCGAGCGGATGGCCGAGCTGATCGCCGGCTGGCCGGACGATGTGCGCGACCATGCGCTCGCGCTGGCGCGCGGCGATCTGCCGCCGTCGACCGAAGACTGCTGACGGAGCACGCGACGCGATGACGACATTCGATCTGAACCGCGGCGCGATCGCGCCCGTCGCCGACGAAGTCGACCTCGTCGATCTGCGCGTGACCGGCACGATCCCGCCCGAACTCGACGGCACGCTGCTGCGCAACGGCCCGAATCCGCCGGGCGGCCGTTTCGAGGGCAACGACGTGCTGTCGTGGTGGGCGGAAGCGGCGATGCTGCACGCGATCGCGTTCGAACGCGGTCGCGCGGCCGGTTACCGGAACCGCTGGGCGCGCACGCGCCGCTGGGCCGACGTGCACGCGCCGGAGCAGGCGCCGCACCTGCCCGACACGAATCCGAACGTGAACGTGCTGCAGCACGCCGGCGAATTGCTCGCACTGGCGGAAGGCGGCGCGCCGCTCGCGATCACAGCCGCGCTCGACACGCTCGGCGCGCCCGCGCGGCACGCGGCGTTCGGCGGCGCGATGACCGCGCATCCGAAGGTCGATCCGGTGACGGGCGAACTGATCCTGTTTCGCGCGGACTGGCGCGCGCCGTGGCTGCGCTATGGCGTTGCCGACGCGCAGGGCGTGCAGCGCGTCGACCTCGCCGTCGACGTGCGCGCGCCGTCGATGATGCACGACCTCGCGATCACCGAAACCCGCAGCCTGCTGCTCGACCTGAACGTCGGCTACGACTTCGCGATGCTGAAGCAGGGGCACCGGATACCGCTGCGCTGGCACGACGACCGCGACGCGCGGATCGGCGTGATGCCGCGCCACGGCGGCGACGTGCGCTGGTTCGGCATCGAGCCGTGCTTCATCCAGCACGTCGTGAACGCGTACGACTGCGATGCGTCGTGCATCGTGCTCGATGCGGTGCGCTATCCGTGGTTCCTGCGGCTCGACGCGCGCACGGGCCGCTTCGCCGACAACCCGGTCGGCGAGCTGTGGCGTTACGTGATCGATACCGCGAACGGGCTGATCGACGAGGGGCCGCTCGCCGACGGCGGCATCGAGCTGCCGCGCATCAACGAAAGCCGGACGGGGCGCCGCTACCGTTATCTGTATGCAGTCGAGCAGCCGAACAACACCGAAATGCGCGGCGTGATGCGCTTCGACCACGTGCGCGGCACGACGACGCGTTACGCGGTGCCGGCCGGCGACCAGAACGGCGAGCCGGTGTTCGTGCCGCGCCCGGGCGGCGCCGACGAGGACGACGGCTGGCTGCTGGTGGTGGTCTACCGCGCGGCGACGGATACGAGCGACGTCGTGATCCTCGATGCGCGCGCGATCGACGCGGCGCCGGTCGCGACGGTGCACCTGCCGCGCCGCGTGCCGGCCGGGTTCCACGGCGCGTGGGTGCCGCGCGAGCGTCGGGCGTGAGCGGCCGTGCGCGTCACTGCGCGCGCAACGCGTCGACGATGTTCAGCCGCGCGGCGCGCATCGCCGGCAGGAACCCGCCGACGAGCCCCATCACGAGCGAGAACAGCAGCGTCTTCACGACGATCGCGGGCGTCAGCACGAAGCGGAACGACAGGTCGGAGAAGGTCTGGAAGTTGGTCGTCGAGAACGACGCGAACTCCATCAACGATGCGCACGCGAGCCCCGCGACGCCGCCGACGAAGCCGAGCAGCAGCGCCTCCAGCAGGAACGCGGCGAGCACGTTCATGCGCTTGAAGCCGAGCGCGCGCAGCGTGCCGATCTCGGCGGTGCGGTTCGCGACCGACGCATACATCGTGATCATCGCGCCGATCATCGCGGCGATCGAGAAGATCGTCGACAGCGTGATGCCGAGGATGTTGATGAAGGTCGACAGCGCCTTCGACTGGTCGCCGTAAAACGTCTGCTCGCGTTTCGCTTCATCCGTCAGGCGCGGGTCGACGTCGATGTCGGCCTTGAAGCGCGCGAAGCCGTCGGCGCTCGGGATGCGCAGCACCATCGACGAATAGCTGGTGCGCCGGAACGACTGCATCAGCTGGTCGACGTCGCCCCAGATCTCCGAATCGAAGCCGCTGCCGCCTGCGTCGAAGATGCCGACGACGGTCCAGTCCCGTTGCGCGAAATGCAGGCTGTCGCCGAGCTGCGTGCCGCTGAAGCCTTTCGCGATCGCGCTGCCGACGACGATTTCCGACGAGCCCGGCGCGAACGCGCGGCCGGCCACGAGCTTCACGCGCGGGCGCAGCGCGAGGCCTGCCGGCGACACGCCGCGGATCACGACGTTCGACGGTTTGCCGCTCGACGTCTTCACGAGCGAGATCAGCACGACGGCTTCCTTCGACACCCGCGGCCGGCCATCGGGGCCGAGCGCCACGGCCGGATGCATCTCGAGCGCGTTGGCCTGCTGGTGGTCGATCGCGCTCTGAATCTCGGTTTCCGCGCCCTTGCGGATCACCACGACGTTGTCCGGTTCGCCGGTCGACACGAGCGTCTGCGTGAGCCCCGCGTCGAGCATCTGCACCGTCGCGAACACGAAGATCACGAGCGCCATCCCGCCCGCGGTGAGCGCGGTGGTGAGCCGCCGGGTCCACAGGTTGCGCGCGATGTAGGTCAGCGGAATCGCCATGCGCTTATCCGATCGCCCGCAGGCCTTCGACCACGCGCACGCGCGCCGCCTGCCACGCCGGCACGAGCGCGGCCGCGAGGCCGACCGCGACCGAGCACGCGGCCTGCAGCACCATCGTTTCGGTCGACACCTTGAACACCGGGAAGATGCCGCCCGCGGCCTGCTTGAAGAGGCTCGCGGCCGGCGGTGTCGCGAGCATCGCGAGCCCGCCGCCGACCACCGCGATCACGACCGATTCGCCGAACACGATCAACGCGAGAAAGCCGGGGCCGAAGCCGAGCGCCTTCAGCGTCGCGTATTCGGCGGTGCGTTCGCGCGCGCTCATCGCCATCGCGTTCGCCATCACGGCCATGATGATCAGGATCACCACGTACGACACGACGCGGATCGCCGCGATGATCTGGTTCGACATCGCGACGAAGCCGAGCTGGAACGCCTGTTCGGTCTCGGTCAGCGTCTCGGCGAGCGAGTTCTTGAACACCGCGTCGACGTTGCGCGCGATCGCGGCGCCGTCGTCCGGGTTCGCGACGCCGAGCACGAATACGCCGACCTGGTCGGCCTGCTTCGGCGTGCGCTTGCGCACCGTCTCGTTCAGGTAGTCCCAGTGAAATACCAGCTGGCGCGTGATCGTCGAGTCGTCGCGGCCGTCGAGAATGCCGCGCACGACGAAGTCCCACGTGCCCGGATAGATCGTGCCTTTCAGCGGAATCACGTCGCCGACCTTGAAGCCGAACTGCGTCGCGAGCTGGCGTCCGACGAGGCAGCCGCGGCGGTCACGGTCGTAGTCGGCGCGCTGCTGCGCCGGGAGGATGAATTCCGGATACAGGTCGAGGTAGTTCTCCGACACCGCGAAGCTCGCGAAGAAGTTCTTCGGGTCGCGGTAGATGCCGCCGAACCAGTTCGAGCGGACCACGGCGGTCACGCCGTCGACGCCGCGGATCCGGTTCTCGTAGCTGACCGGCAGCGGAAACACGAGCGAGATCGCGTTGCGCGTGACGAGCCGGCCGCTGGACGCGGCAGCCGCGCCCGCGTACCACGCGTCGACGACGGTGTGCAGCAGTCCGAACGCCAGCACCGCGATGGTCAGCCCGAGCACGGTCAGCAGCGTGCGCAGCCGGTGCCGCAGCGCATTGCGCGCGATCAGCTTCAGCACGTACATCGTGCGCGCTCCCGTCCGTCAGACGGCGTGCCCATCGATCAGCTCCCCTTTTTCCAGATGCACGAGCGAGCGCGCGGCGGCGGCCGCGTGCGCGTCGTGGGTCACCATGATGATCGTCTTGCCGAGTTCGGCGTTCATCCGCTGCAGCATCGCGAGCACGTCGGTGGCCGATGCGCGGTCGAGGTCGCCGGTCGGTTCGTCGGCGACGATCAGCACCGGATCGGTGATCAACGCGCGCGCGATCGCGACGCGCTGCTGCTGGCCGCCCGACAGCTCGGACGGGTAATGGGTCGCCCGGTCGCCGAGGTGCACCATGTCGAGCACCAGCTCGACGCGCTCGCGCCGTTCGCGGCGCGACAGGTGCGTGAGCATCAGCGGCAGCTCGACGTTCTCGAACGCGGTGAGCACGGGCATCAGGTTGTAGAACTGGAAGATGAAGCCGACGTTCGCCGCGCGCCATTCGGCCAGTTGCGCTTCCTCGAGCCGCGAGATGTCGAGGCCGCCCACGCGCAGCTCGCCGCTGTCGGGCCGGTCGATGCCGGCGACGAGATTGAGCAGCGTGCTCTTGCCGGAACCCGACGGCCCCATCAGCGCGACGAAGTCGCCTTCGCCGATGTCGAGCGTGATGTCGGTCAGCACCGGCACGACCTGGTTGCCGCGCCGGTACGACTTCGCGACGTGGCTGATCTCGACGAGCGGCGGCGCGGCGTCGTTCACGCGCGCCACGCTACTTCTTGGCGACGGTCACTTTCGCGCCGTCGTTCAGCTTCGCGCCCGGCGCGAGCACGACCGTGTCGCCGGGCTTCACGCCGCGGATCGCGACGAGTTCGCCGATCCGCGCGCCCTTGGTCACCGCCGCCGCATGCACGGTGTCGTCCTTCACGACGAACACGACCGGCCGGCCGTCGCGCTCGACCACCGCGCTCGCCTGCACGGCCGTCACCGGCTGCCGGTCCTGCGGCGACGCGGGCTTCGACAGGAACGCGATCTTCGCGCTCATGTCGGGCAGCACGCGCTCGTCGCGGTCGACGAAACGCACCTTCACGAGCACCGTCGCCTTCGAGCGGTCGACGGTCGGCACGATGCGCGACACGCGGCCCGCGAAGCGCATGTCGGGCAGCGCGTCGAGCTGGATCTCGCACGGCTGCTCCGCGCGGATCTTCGCGATGTTCGATTCGGCGACGTCGGCCTCGACCTCGAGCGTGTCCATGTCGGCGATCGTCACGACCGCGCCCTTGCTGTCCGACGCGGACGAGAACGGCGTGATGTTGTCGCCGACGTTCGCGTGTTTTGCCAGCACGATGCCGTCGAACGGCGCGCGGATCACGGTCTGATCGACCGCGACCTGCGCGGCCTGCGCATTGGCTTCGGCGGACGCGATCGCGGCCTCGTCGCTGTTGACCGACGCGCGCGCCTTGTTCACGCGGGCCGTGTCGATGTCGAGCTGCGCGGCCGGCACCGCGCCCTTCGGCGCGAGCGCGGCGGTGCGGCGCAGCGCGATCTGCGCGTCCTTCAGCTCCGCCTGAGCGACGCCGAGGTTGGCGCGGGAGACTTGCGCCTGCGCGCGGGCCTGCGCCAGCGACGCCTGCACGTCGCGGCTTTCGAGCCGCGCGATGATCTCGTCCTTCTTCACGCGCGTGCCTTCGAGCACGCCGAGCCATTCGACGCGCCCCTGGCCCTTCGACGCGACCGCGGCCTTGCGCTGCGGCACGACGTAGCCGGTCGCGTTGAGCTGGGTGTCGTTCTGGTACGGGTAGGCGGATGTGACGGCGGTCGTGTCGACCGTCGGGCGGCCGGTGAGCGCCAGCGCGACGACGATCGCGACGATGACGAGCGCGGCGGCGACCGCATAGCGGACCCACCGGCGCCGGCGTGGCGCGGCTGCGACAGGACGCCGGTCGATTTTCAGTTTGTCCAGATTGTGATCGGGCAATTTGGGCGCCTCGCGACGGCGGCGGTCTCGCGACCGGCCGCGTCCGGTTGGGACGGAAGGAGGCCAGTATAGCGTCGCCGCCGCGGGCGCGAGAGACGGTTTGTCGGACGATTGATGCACGTGCCGCGGCGCGTCGCGTGGGCCCGAAACCGGCGCCTACGGGGAAACCCGAAGGAGGCAAGCTGCATGTCAACTCGTCGCGCGGGCGACGCGTTATGGAGCCAGTGCATCAGAATTTGTCGAGGCGGAAAGGCAGGAGCCGACCCGCCCGGCGGCGACCGGCAGCCCGGCGCGACTGATGTTCCGATGCGGATGCCTCGCATCTCTTACCGGTACGTTTGACTTTTTCTCCGCTAAAGGAAGAACAATGAAGAAGACGCTCGCTTCGATCATGACCGCAGCATTCGCTCTCGCATCGGTTTCGGCATTCGCACAGGCGTCGGCGCCGGCAGCCGACACGATGGCTCCCGCTTCCGCACCGATGAAGAAGGATCACAGCAAGCCGAAGCACCAGCTGAAGCAACACGGTTCGGCGAAGGGCAAGGCGAAGGCCGCAGCCGCTTCGGCCGCCGGCACGAACGATTCGGGCGCGGCAAACTAAGCCCGCTTCGTCGGGGCCGGCGCTGCCGGCCGCCCGTCGCGAAACCCCGCACGCTTCGGCCTGCGGGGTTTTGTTTTTTTCAGGCGTCCGCCACGTCCGGAACGTCGAGGGCAGCGGGCGGCGGCGTGCGCATCGCGTCGACCACCGCGCGCATGCGCCGCCAGTGCGACCCTTCCCAGAACACCCGCCGGCACACGTCGCACGCGGCAAAGCGCCGGTGCCGCTGCCGGACGCCGTCCGGCACGCGCGGCGCGGCGTCCGCCGCATCGAGCGCGTGCAGCGGCGCGTTGCAGCGCAGGCACAGCCGGAACGGCCGCATGTGCGGCGCGAGGTCGAGCCGCGCGAACAGCTCGCGCAACTGCGCGTCCGGCTGCTGCGCGTGCAGGTAGCAGCCGCGTGCGACCGCGCGGCGCTTCAGCAGCTCGCGGTCGCGGGTCAGCACGATCCGGCCTTCGCGCGAGGCGAGCGCGACGAGCTCGTCGTCGCGGTAGTGGTTGTCGTAGCAGGTGTCGAAGCCGGCGAGGCGCAGCAGCTGCGCAAGGCCGCCGAGGTGCGCGTCGGCGACGAAGCGCCAATGGTCCGGTTGCGGCAGCGGCGATGCGGCCGCCGGCTGCGCGCGCTCCGGATGGATGTCGACGCGGTCGCCGTCGCCGAGCGGCCGGTCGAGGCCGGACGGTGCACCGTTCACGCAGAGCCGGCCGATTTCCGTATGCGGGACGCCGAGCGCCTCGATCGCATGCTTGACCGTCGCGTCGCGGGCAAACGCGTGCGCGAACGCGCGCTCGCGCTGGGCGCGAGCGAGAAACGCGTTCAGTTCGCCGTGGAAGCGGAAGGTCGCGGTCGCCATCCGGGCAGTATCGCACCGCGCGCCGCCCGTCGCCCGTCGCCGGGGCTGCAGGTCACCGCCATCTGTGTTTAACTCCACGCTTCACGAGTCGAAGGAGCGGGAAATGGATCTCGGATTTATCGGGCTGGGCGAAATGGGGCAGGCGATCGCGACGAACTTGCTGAAGGCAGGGCATGCCGTGCGGGTCTGGAACCGGTCGCGCGAGCGTGCCGAGCCGCTCGCCGCGCTCGGCGCGCAGATCGTCGCGACGCCGGCCGACGCGTTTCGCGGCGATGCCGTGTTCTCGATGCTTGCCGACGATGCCGCGGCGCGCGAAGTATTCGACGACGCACTGCTCGCGCAGGCACCGCGTGGCCTGATTCACGTGAACATGGCCACGGTGTCGGTCGCGCTCGCCGAGTCGCTCGCGCACGCGCATGCGTCGCGCGGTCTCGCATACGTCGCCGCGCCCGTGATGGGGCGCCCGGACGTCGCGGCCGCCGCGCGCCTGACGATCATGGCCGGCGGCCCGGCCGAGGCAATCGACCGCGTGCAGCCGCTGTTCGACGCGATCGGCCAGAAGACCTGGCGCTTCGGTTCGCTGCCGCAGCATGCGAACGTCGCGAAGATCGCGGCGAATTTCACGCTCGCGTCGGCGATCGAGACGCTCGGCGAGGCGTCCGCGCTGCTCGGCGCGCACGGCGTCGCGATGCGCGACTTCCTCGACGTGATCACGAACAGTGTGTTTCCGGGGCCGGTCTACGAAGGCTACGGCGGGATGATCGCCGAGCGCAGCTACGAACCCGCGCGTTTCAAGGCGCGCCTCGGGCTGAAGGACGTGCGCCTCGCGCTGCAGGCCGGCGACGCTGCGTCGGTCCCGCTGCCGGTGGCGAGCGTCGTGCGCGACAGCCTGCTCGATGCGCTCGCGCACGGCGGCGGCGAACAGGACTTCGCGGTGCTCGGCGAAGTCGCGCTGCGCCGCGCGGGCCGCTGAGCCGACGCGGGACAGACACGCCGCGCGCGCGGCATAATCGACATTTCGTTTCTCTTTCGATCGGGGTGGGCATGAACCTGCATACGTGGTGGCTTTTCGTGGCGACGGTGTTCGTCGTGTCGGCGATTCCGGGTCCGAACATGCTGCTCGTGATGACGCACGGCGCGCGGCACGGGCTGCGGCGTTCGGCGTGGACGATGGCCGGTTGCCTCACCGCGCTGGTGCTGATGCTGTCGGTGTCGGCGGCGGGCCTCGGCGCCGTGCTCGAGGCATGGCCGGCGATGTTCAACACGTTGCGCTTTGCAGGCGCGGCCTACCTGATCTATCTCGGCGTGAAGGCGTGGCGCGCGCGCGTCGACGACGAGCAGCCCGCCTCCGATATCGAAACCGTGTCGCGCCAGATCGCGTCGGCATCGCGCTGGGTGCTGTTCCGCAACGGTTTCCTGGTCGCGGGCAGCAACCCGAAGGCGATCCTGTTCGCGGCCGCGCTGCTGCCGCAGTTCATCAACGCATCCGAGCCGACGCTGCCGCAGTTCGGCATCCTCGTCGTCACGTTCGCGGTGATCGAGGTCAGCTGGTATCTCGTCTACGCGTCGTTCGGCACGCGCATCGGCGCGACGCTGAAGAGCCAGAGCGTCGCGAAGGTCTTCAACCGGCTGACGGGCGGCCTCTTCGTCGGCTTCGGCGCGATGATGGCGCTGGTTCGTCACTGAATTCGGCCCGCGCGTTCCGCCGGACGCCCCGCACCTCGTCAGAGGGCGGGGCGTTTTCCTGTCCGGGCCCGCATCACGCGCGCGGCCACGCGGCGGCGCCGGCCCGGCGGCCGGCCGACAAGCCGAATGCCGCGGCCGCGCCCGCGAATGCGAAGCCGACGCCGCACACGGCGCTCCATCCGCCCCACGCCCATGCGCTGCCCGCGAGCGCCGCGCCGAGCGCCCCGCCGACGAAGAACAACCCGACGAACAGCCCGTTCAGACGTCCGCGCGCGGCCGGATTCAGCAGGTTGATTTCGCGGCGGCCGATCGTCTGGTCGACGATCACGCCCGCATCGAGCAGCGCCGCGCCGCTGGCCAGCAGCGCCAGCGCGAGCCCGCGGTGCGCCGACGCATCGAAGCCGAACCAGCCGGCGCCGGCGATGCCGAGCACGGTGAGCGCGACGAGCATCGTCACGTGCGCGATGCGCTGCGCGGCCGGGCCGTGGCCGCGATCGCCGGCGTGGCCGGCCAGCGGCGTGACGATCGCACCGCTCGCGCCGGCGAACGCGAACAGCGCGATTCCGTGCAGGTCGAGGCCGAACGGGGGCTGCGCCAGCCGCAGCCCGACGGCGGTCCAGAACGCGCTGAACGCGGCCATCGCGAGCGCGGCCGACAGCGCATGTCGGCGCAGCACGGGTTCGTCGGCCAGCAGGCGGCCCATCGACGCGAGCAGCGCGCGATAGCCGGCCGTCACCGGCGGCACGCGCGGCGGCAAGCGTAGTGCGAGCACCGCGGCGATCCCCGCGTTCGCGAGCGCGGCCAGCGCATAGAACGCACGCCAGCCGGCCGTGCCTGCGATCAGGCTGGCGAGTGGCCGCGACAGCAGGATGCCGAGCATCAATCCGCTCATCACGTTGCCGACCGCTCGCCCGCGCTGCGCTTCGGGCGCCATCGACGCGGCCATCGGCACCAGCATCTGGATCACGCTCGACGCAGCGCCCGCGGCCAGCGTCGCCAGCAGGAAGACGGTGCCGGACCGCGTGAACGCCGGCAGTGCGAGCGCGGCCGCGCACGCGACGAGCGTCGCGACGATTAGACGGCGGTTCTCGAGCAGGTCGACGAGCGGCACCAGCAGCACGAGGCCCGCTGCGTAACCGAGCTGCGGCAGCATCGCGACGAGGCCCGCGAGGCCGGACGGCAGCCGCAGGTCCGCGCTGATCGGGCCGGTCAACGGCTGCGCGGCGAACAGGTCCATCACGATCACGCCGACCGTCGCGGCGAAGAAGAGCGTCATGCCCGCACTGAGCGCGGGCGGTGCGCCGCGCGCGGGGTGGCCGGCGGGCGAGCAGGAATCGGCAGGGCAGTTCATCGGAAGCCTGGGGTTTCGAGCGAAGGAATCCCCATCGTAGGTGCCTGATGTTTATGCGACAATTGAAATATGTCTAACATGATTATGCGAGTTTGTTTTGAATACGCGTGATCTCCAGGCGTTCGTCGCGGTGGTCGACAGCGGGTCGATGGTCGCCGCCGCCGCGAAGCTTCATCTGACGCAGCCGGGCCTCACGCGACGCGTGCAGAACCTCGAAACGCTGCTGGGCATGCCGCTGCTCGAGCGGCAGAGCAAGCCGCTGAAGCCGACGGCCGCCGGGCGCGACGTCTATGCGCTCGCGCGCAACGTGCTGGGTGCGGTCGACGAATTGATGGCCGCTGGCGCGCCCGACAGCGAGCCGTCCGGCGAACTGCGCATCGGCGTGCCGCCGTTCCTGTCCGAGCTGGCGCTCGAGCGGCCGATCGACCGGCTGCGCGACACGTTTCCGCGGCTGACGCTGCGCGTGACGGCCGGCTGGTCGCCGGCGCTGGTGCAGGGCATCGAGCGCGGCACGCTCGACGTGGCGACGGTCATGGTGCCGGCCAGCGCGGCGTTACCCGACACGCTGACGGCCACGCTGCTCGGCACGCAGCCGACCGTGCTCGTCGCCGCACGCGACTTCCCGCTGCCCGACGGCCCGCTGTCGCTCGACGTGCTGTCGGGTTTTCCGTGGGTGCTGAGCCAGGACGGTTGCGGGATGCGATCGGCGCTGAGCCGCGCGCTCGGCGCGGCCGGGCTGCCGTTCGACGTCGCGGTCGAGGCGTTCGGTTCGGAGTTGCAGCTGTCGCTCGTCGCGCGCGGTGCGGGCATCGGGATCGCGTCGCCGAATGCGCTGGCGCGCAGTGCGCATCGCGATGCACTGAGGGTGGTGGAAACGGCGGGGCTGGAGACGCGGATCAACGTATGGATTGTGCACGGCGCACTGCCGGGCCGCCTGACGCGGCCGGTCGCGCTGCTGCGCGATGCGCTGGGCGAGGTGCTCGACCGGGAGAACGAGAAGGGGTCAGGTGCGAACTAGCGCGCTAGAGTGCGCATTCGAGGGAAAATCCTGATTTTCTCTACGGAAATGTTGCAATGCAGAAATCGATTCGCTATAGTTACACCTGTCTCCTCCATGTCTCCTCTGATATGGATTCAGCCCGCCTCTTAGGCGGGCTTTTTTTTGCCCGCGTTTTTTGCACGGGCTATCCATTCGTCCTCTGTCCGTCCTCCGTCGCCGGCGTCAGAACTTGTAGGTCATCCCGACGTAGCTGATGATCGGGTCGGCCTTCAGGTCCGATTTCGACTCGGCGAGCACCGTGCCGTCGGCCGCCTTGATCGTCACCGTTGATGTCGTCTTCAGCGGGATATACGTCACCGACGCCACCAGCCCGAAATGCTCCGTCATGTTGTACTGCAGGCCCGCGTTGAACACCGGCTGCCATGACGACGACGCCTTCGCTTCCACCGATGTCGTACCCGGCTTGCCCGCGCCCGCCGCGAGGATCGCGCCGAGGTTGTCCTGCGTCTGCTTGATGAAGTTCGTGTTGAGCTGCAGGTCGCTGAACCAGTTGTACGACACGCCGAGGCCGAGGAACGGCCGGAATTTCGCGTTCGCCGCCCCGAAGTAGTACTGCAGGATCGCCGCCGGGCTCCACTGCCGCACGCTCTTCACGATCGGATTGACCGAGGCCAGCCCGATGTTCTGCGTGCCGAGCGCGCCGGCAGGGCCGGGCGGCTTGATCGTGCCCTGGCCCGACACCTTGAACACCGGCGGCACGCCGGCCACCGACGTGACCGCGATGTGGTCGGTCAGGAAGTGGCTGACCGTCAGGCCGACCGTGTCGGCACCGCTCGTTCGCAGCCCGGTGCCCGGCGACGTGAACGACGGCGGCAGCCGCAGCGGCGTGTTGATCGGCGTCGGTGCGACGTTGGTCGTCATCGGCGTGCTGCTTTGCTGCGGCATCACGTGGAACCAGCCCAGCGTGACGACGTTGCTGCCGGCGCTTTGCGCGTGCGCCGCGAGCGGCGCCAGGGCGGCGGCGCCGGCCGCCGCGCAAAGAAGGGTCTTCTTCATCACGGCTTGCCTCCGCTTACTGGACGAACGCGCCGATCGTGAAATACGGCGTCGAACCCGCGTTGTCGAGGAAACCGAACACGCCACCCGTGAAGATGAACTTGCCGGTCGGCGACGTGCTGCCCGAACCCGTGTGGATCGTCGTGACCGTGCCCGGCACCTTCTGCGTGTAGTCCAGGTCGAGCGCGGTCGCGAGCGATGCCTGCGACGGCTGGAACGGATCGAGCAGCGTCGCCTGCTTGTCGATCAGCGCGGTGGTCCGGTAGTCGAACTGGCTGTCGACGCCGATGTATTCGCCGTTCTGCGAGCCGGCGGCGATCGCGGTCTGCGGCGAGAGGATCGAGATGCTCGATTCGTCGTCGGCGGTCAGGCCCGGCACGCCGTTGCTGTCGGGCGTCGGGTTCGGGTTCGCGACGCCCGTGCGCACGAGGATCGGCACCAGCTGGTTGCGCAGCTTGCCGACGATCATGAAGCCCTTGCCCTGCGGCGTCGCCGACAGCGTCGGCTTCAGCTGGCTCTGGTAGTTGTTGCTCTGGAACGCGCCGCTGCCGTCGGCCGACTGCACGAAGTTCGTGCCCTGCTGCACGCACGCGCCGCCGGCGAACTGACCGGTCGTGTCGCACTTGGTCCACGTGCCGTCCGCGTTGATCGTCACCTTCGCGTCGATCGACGCCGGCGCGAATTTCTGCGACGGCACTTCGCCGAAGCCGATGTGGCTGTACGTGCCCGCGACCTTCGTGATGTCGGTTTCGATCGACGAGAAGCCGATGAACGGGTAGTACGGGAATTTCGTGTCGGGCACCGCGGCCTGGCCGAGCACGCCGTCGAACTGGATCTCCTTGCCGGGAATCGTGCCGCCCGCGACACCGAAGCCGACGAAGATGCGCGCCGGGCGCGATGCGTCGAGGCTCGCGCCGTTCAGCCGGAATGCGCACTGGTTCAGCTTGTTGGTCGGCAGCAGCGTTTCCTGCGTGAGCGTGCCGCTGTCGACGGTGCCCGCACGGGTCGGCGTGACGGTGCCGGTCTTTTGCGGAACCGCCGATTCGACGTAGGTGACCTGCCAGGTCATCTTGGTCGTATCGAGCTGGACCTTGGCCAGTTCGCCGCTGCCCGCGCCGCCGGTAAACACGGTGCTGTAGTCGAGCGTCGCGGGGCAGAGCCGGTCTTCGACGAGCGGGGGCGGATTGTCGCTGCCGCCGCCGCATGCGGAAAGAAGGGGGGCGGCAAGGGCCGCCGCCAGAACGAGGTTGCGCTTCATGTTGCTCCTCCAGATTTGTCTTGTCAGGCGGCCGGCTCCCTGTCGACCGCTTCTGTTGCTTGTGCTCGTGCTGCGTGCGCCGTGCCGGGCGCCGTCGTTTCGTGCCTTCCCTGCATCCCGCGGCGGCGCACCGGCCGCCGCCGCGTCCCCGATCGTTATTTGCTGATCTGTGCGCCCACGCCGAAGTACGGTGTCGACGACGTGCTCGCGTTCGCCGACGTCGACGTGACGCCGCCGTTCACCGTGCCCTGGATGAGCGCCGCGTACAGGCCGCCCGTCGCGATCACCACGCCCGATGCGGACGGGTAGGTCGCGCCGCTCGCCGGCGTCGTCGCCGTGTTGAGCAGGCCCGGCGTTCCCTGGCCGTAGTCGAGCGTGAAGGCGTCTTCCTCTGCCTGCGTGGTCGGGTTGATGAACGACGCGTTGCCGCCGCGGATCAGTGCGGCCGTGTACTTGAAGTTCGAATCGGCGCCCGCGTAGCCGCCGTCGATCGCGCCCGACTGGATCGCGGTTGCCGCGCCGAGCACCGCGATGCCCGATTCGTCGTCGACCTGCGCGTCGGCATGCAGCGGCGGCGTGCCGAGGTTCACGTTGCCCGTGCGCACGACCACCGGCACGGTCGCGCCGTTGAGCTGACCGATCACCATGTGCGCGGTGGCCGACTTGCCGGTGGCGCCGATCAGCGGCAGCCGAGTCTGCGGCAGGATCTGCGGCGCCTTCGCGCTGTTGAGGTAGCCGCCGCTCGCGTTCGCCGTCCACGGATCGCCGGTCGTCTGGCAGCCACCGGCACTTGTCGACGTGCATGCGCCGTTCGTGTCGAACGTTTCGCTCGAATTCGCGCCCTTCGTCGCGTAGTTGCTCGACGGCACGAGGTGGTAGATCAGCGCGTTGTACGTGCCGGGCAGCTTCGTGAGGTCGGTCGTCGTGTTCGCGAAGCCGAGGAACGGATAGAAGTCGAAGTGGCGGTTCGGCACCTGGCCGACGTTCTGGATCACGCCCGGGATGATCGTCAGCCCGTCGTACTGAACTGTCGCGCCGGGGATGCCGCCGCCCGCGACGCCCATGCCGACCAGCAGCATCGGCGGGTTCGCCTGGTTGAAGTCGGCGGCCGTCGAATAGGTCGAGCCGTTCGGTGCCGTGCCCGAACCCGGCGTGAGCACGAACGCGCAGCGCGTCTGCTCCGCGGTCGGCAGCGTGCCGGTCGGCGGGTGGATGACCTTGCCGGTGATCGTGGTGCCGGCGCGGCTCGGCGTGACCGTGCCGGTCGCGAGCGGAATCGGCGATTCGAGCCACTTGAGCGTGTACGTCATCGCGACCGCGTCGATATTGACGCTGACGATCTCGCCGCTACCGGCGCCGCCGAGGTATGTGCTCTTCACGATGTCGGCGTTGGCCGGGCACAGCGCGCCGTTTATGGGCTGCGACGGCGGCGGCCCTTGCGTGCCGCAGCTCGATCCGGAACATTGGGGCGCTTCGATCGGCGCGGGCGAGCCGCCGTCCCCTCCACCACAGGCAATCAGGAAAGGGGCGATGGCAAAGGCCGTTGCCACCCCCTTCGATAAGGCGTGCGACATGCCGCTGTCTCCAATCGTTTAATTGTGCGAGCTAATGTCGCTGTCTGGATTTTTGCTGTCAATTGATGAACTCGTCTAAAAAAGGCGATTGAAACAGCGTGCACGCAATGAATCCTTGCAGAATCTGGATTTCAGTAAGAATTAAAACGCGCGGAGGGCGCTAGAATGCTGCCGAAGTGGGGCGGCTGCCACGCACGGAAGGCTCTCGAGGCCCTCACGCGTATAACGGCAGCGTTTAAAGCGGCGGTATCCGGTTTATCCCTATTCGGGATTGACTGGATAAAATAGCGTTAATTAATCAATCGGTAATCGCGCAATGGAAAGCTTGTAAATATTTGTAAATACGCGAACCGGATTTTATTGATTGCCTGATACGGGAAAATAAAAAGCCGGCCAGCGGCCGGCTTTGCATCGCATGCAAGCGGAATCAGTGCTTGAGGCCTGCATCCTCGGCGGCGCCGATGTTGAGGTTCATGCACTGGATCGCGGCGCCCGATGCGCCCTTGCCCAGGTTGTCGAGGCGCGCGACCGTGACGAAGCGCTCTTCGTTGCCGAACACGAACAGGTCGACGCGGTTCGTGTCGTTGTTCGCCTGCACGTCGAAGAAACCGCTGTCGAGGTTCGCATCCGTGTTGAACGGCGCGACGCGCACGAACGGTTCGTCCGCGTAGTACTCGGCGAACACGCGCTGCACGTCCTGCGGCGTCGCGCGCTTCGCGAGCTGTTCCGGCGAGAAGTAGGTCGTCACGGCAAGGCCCTTCAGGAACGGGCCGACGATCGGCGTGAAGATCGGCGCATGCGCGAGGCCCGTGTGCGCGGCCATTTCCGGCAGGTGCTTGTGCGCGAGCGCGAGCGCGTACGGACGCGGGCTCGCGAGCTTGCCGCCCGGCGCCGCGTTTTCGTATTCGGCGATCATCGACTTGCCGCCGCCGCTGTAGCCGGTGATCGAATAGCTGTGCGCGGCGAAGGTCGGCGCGACGATGCCGGCATCCACGAGCGGACGCATCGCGAGCACGAACGCCGAGGCATGGCAGCCCGGCACGGCGATGCGCTTCGACGTGCGAATCTTCTCGCGTTGCGCGCGCGTCAGTTCCGGCAGGCCGTATGCCCAGTCGGCGTTCGTGCGGAACGCGGTGCTCGCGTCGATCAGCGTCGTGTTCGGGTTCTCGACCAGCGATGCCGATTCGCGCGACGCGACGTCCGGCAGGCACAGGAACGTGACGTCCGATGCGTTGATCAGGCGGCGGCGCTCGTCGACGTCCTTGCGCTTCGCTTCATCGATGCGCAGGATCTCGATGTCGTTGCGCGCCGACAGGTATTCGAAGATCTTGAGGCCGGTCGTACCTTCCTGGCCGTCGACAAAAACTTTGGTGCTCATTTCGTTCTCGCTGAATGAAACGGGAGCCGCGGCGCCCTGAAACCGCCATTTTAAGACCTCATCCGGCGGGCCTGCACCGCACGGGGCGAAAAAAAGACGGCCCGCGGGCCGTCTTGTGTCCCTCGTGCGCACCTGCGCCGCATTGCCGCGTCACCGGCGGCGCGAGCGGGCGCGCGTGCCGCCGCGTTCAGCGGCCGCCGGCCAGCCAGCGGGCGGTCGCGTCGGCGACGCGCCGGCCGAACGCCTTCGCGGTCTCGAGGTCGCCGGGCAGCGGGCCCTCGTCGGGCGTCGCGTCCGCCGGCGACTGCGCGAGCAGGCCCGTGAAGCCGCCGACGTAGTTGATGTCGTTGCGGGTGGCCGCCTTCGAGTTGGCCGGCATCATGCCCGTGCCGACCCACACCATTCCATGTTGCATCGCCAGCGTGACGAAATACTGAATCGTCGAGAACTTGTCGCCGTTCATCGTCGCGGAGTTCGTGAAGCCGGCGGCGATCTTGTCCTTCCATTTCTGCGTGAACCACGGTTTCGATGTGGCATCGGCGAACTGCTTGAACTGCGCGGACGGGCCGCCCATATAGGTCGGCGCGCCGAAGACGATCGCGTCCGCCGCGTCGAGCGCGGCCCAGCCCGCGTCGTCGAGTTCGCCGACGGCGATCAGGCGTGCGGTGGCGCCGGCGTCCTGCGCGCCTGCGTGGACGGCTTCGGCCAGTTTCTGTGTGTGACCGTAGCCGCTGTGATAGACGATGACGATGTTCGACATGAAGCGTTCTCCGGAAGGGGACGACACGGCGGGCGCCGCGGCCTGCCGCGTCACGCGCCGCGGTCGGGCGGCGCGACGGATGCGCGGCGGGATGCCGCGACCGGTGCCGCCGAGTCTAGCAAGCCGAAATGACGGGAGAAAAGCACGCACGCGGCGTGGGGAAATTCGCGGGCGCGGGCGATCGCGGCCGGAGACACGCGCAATGGGGCAGACGGCGGCGCATGAGCGCTCACTGTCCGTAAGTGACCGTGAGCTGTGCGGTGCCGATCGCCAGCGTGCCGATCTCGTGCTCGAACATCGGTGCGGGGCGCCCTTGTGCGACGCGCAGGTCCGTGCCCTTCAGCGCATAGACGGTTATCACGTAGCGATGCGGCTTGCCGGGCGGCGGGCACGGGCCGCCGTAGCCGTCGACCCCGAAGTCGTTGCGCGCCTCGCTCGCGCCGATGCGGCGCAGGAAGCCCGACGCGCTCGCGTCGGCCGGCAGGCTCGTGACGCTCGCCGGGATGCCGGCGACGGCCCAGTGCCACCAGCCGTGCCCCGGCGCATCGGGATCGAAGATCGTGATCGCGTAGCCGTGCGTGCCGGGGGGCGGGTTGCGCCAGCTGAGCTGCGGCGAACGGTTGCCGCCTTTGCAGTCGCCGCGGTCGAACACGTTCGCGGCGCTGACGCGCCCGCCGGGCGTCAGGTCGTTGCTCGACACGGTGAACGGGCCTTCCGCCCGCGCGGGCAGGACGGCGAACGCGACGCACGCGGCGGCGCAGGGAAGGGCGGCGATGAACGGCGAAGGACGACCCGGGGACGCAGGCGAAGTGATCCGGCGATCCACACGCATATGGCGCTTCTCCCGTCACGTGGGCCGGGCCGATGCTCCCGGCATTGTTGGCGTTGTGCGTTGCCCGCGCAGCTGATGGCGACGATGGATCAAGTCTAGCATTAGGGTTCGATGAGCGATGCATGCCGCGGCCCGCGATTCGGTCCGCCCCGATGCGCATCGGTGGACGAAAAAAAACCGCTCGCGATCAGGCGAGCGGCTTTTTCGGCCAGGGTGCCGGCTGCGTGCCGGCCCGGCAATTACTCCTTCGGGGCCGTCGCGCCGCCGTGCGCGGCCGACCACTCGGCCGGCGCGTGCAGGAACTTCTCGACTTCGTCGAGCGTCTTGGTCTCGAAGTAGCCCGATGCCTTCGCGACGCGCAGCACGTCCCACCAGGTCGCCAGCGCGTGCAGGTCGACGTCGATGTCCTTCAGGACCGACACGCTTTCCTTGAAGATGTTGTAGTGGAACAGCACGAAGCAGTGGTTCACCGTCGCGCCCGCGGTGCGCAGCGCATTGACGAAGTTGATCTTGCTGCGGCTGTCGGTCGTCAGGTCTTCCACGAGCAGCACGCGCGAGCCTTCTTCCAGATGACCCTCGATCTGCGCGTTGCGGCCGAAACCCTTCGGCTTCTTGCGAACATACTGCATCGGCACCATCATCCGATCCGCGAGCCATGCCGCGAACGGGATGCCGGCCGTCTCGCCGCCCGCCACCGAGTCGATCTGCTCGAAACCGACGTCGCGCATGATCGTCGTTTCAGCCATTTCCATCAGCGCACGACGCACGCGCGGATACGAGATCAGCTTGCGGCAGTCGATATAGACGGGGCTTGCCCAGCCGGACGTGAAGATGAACGGTTTTTCGGCATTGAAGTGCACCGCCTGCACTTCGAGCAGGATTTTGGCGGTCGTATCCGAGATCGACTGACGATCGTAGCCTGTCATGGGCATTCCTTGGGTGATGAGCGAAGAGCGGGCGCGGGCCCGGTGGCGCAGCAAGGGGAACCTGCCCGAGGGGCCGGGGTGCGATCGGCGGGCCGACCGCATCGCTGCGCGCGTAGCCCGCTATTTTACCCGATCCAGGCCGGTTTTCGGCGGAATTCCCGCAGGTTCGGCGTGCGGCTCACCACCGGCGAAACAAACGGGGCGCGATCGCCTCGATGCCGATGCGGAGGATGCGGCGCCGCACCAACGGACGGCATTTAGGGGGTGTACACTAGGCGACCGTTAGAAATCGTTCAGTACTTTGTACTTTCCTCTTGCTACCCGCCAAGGTTCGATGGCGTGCCGACCCGGCGCGCTGCGTGCCGTCTCGCAGTCGACCACCCCTTCGATTCAAGCAGACGCGGCCCAAGGTGCTGTGTACTGAACCGTCAAAATTTCGCATGTCTCTCGCAGGTCAATCATGGACGAACAACTGAAGCAGGCCGCTCTCGCTTATCACCTGAACCCGAAACCCGGCAAGATTTCGGTCACCCCGACCAAGCCGCTGTCGAACCAGCTCGATCTGTCGCTCGCGTATTCGCCGGGCGTCGCCGCCGCGTGCGAGGCAATCCACGCTGATCCGCTCGACGCGCAGAAGTACACGTCGCGCGGCAACCTCGTCGGCGTCATCACGAACGGCACGGCCGTGCTGGGCCTCGGCAACATCGGCCCGCTGGCCGCGAAGCCGGTGATGGAAGGCAAGGGCTGCCTGTTCAAAAAGTTCGCGGGCATCGACGTGTTCGACATCGAACTCTCGGAGTCCGACCCCGACAAGCTCGTCGAGGCCATCGCGATGCTCGAGCCGACGCTCGGCGGCATCAACCTCGAGGACATCAAGGCGCCGGAATGCTTCTACATCGAGCAGAAGCTGCGCGAGCGCATGAAGATCCCCGTCTTCCACGACGATCAGCACGGCACCGCGATCATCGCGTCGGCCGCGATCCTGAACGGCCTGAAGGTGGTCGGCAAGAAGTTGTCCGAAGTGAAGCTCGTATGCTCGGGCGCGGGCGCGGCGGCGATCGCGTGTCTGGACCTGCTGGTGAACCTCGGCCTCACGAAGTCGAACATCCTCGTCGCCGACTCGAAGGGTGTGATTTACGAGGGGCGCGGCAACCTCGACCCGTCGAAGCAGCGCTATGCGGCGACCACCGACGCGCGCACGCTCGCCGACGCGATCGTCGGCGCGGACGTGTTCCTCGGCTGCTCGAGCGCGGGCGTGCTGAAGCAGGACATGGTCAAGACGATGGGTGACCGCCCGCTGATCCTGGCGCTCGCGAACCCGGAACCGGAAATCCGCCCGGAAGACGCGAAGGCCGTGCGCCCGGACGCGATCGT
Source organism: Burkholderia sp. BCC1638 (assembly GCF_902833195.1). NCBI lineage: Bacteria > Pseudomonadati > Pseudomonadota > Betaproteobacteria > Burkholderiales > Burkholderiaceae > Burkholderia > Burkholderia sp. BCC1638. Next base: position 15,869 of record NZ_CADFEC010000040.1, on the reverse strand, counting down.
CGCGACCGGCCGTTCGGACTACCCGAACCAGGTCAACAACGTGCTGTGCTTCCCGTTCATCTTCCGCGGCGCGCTCGACGTCGGCGCGACGACGATCACGGAAGAAATGAAGCTCGCGTGCGTGCGCGCGATCGCCGAGCTGGCCGAGGAAACCGACCAGAGCGAGGAAGTGGCGAAGGCGTATGAAGGCCACTCGCTCGAGTTCGGGCCGGAATACCTGATTCCGAAGCCGTTCGATCCGCGCCTGATCATCAAGATCGCGCCGGCCGTCGCGCAAGCCGCGATGGATTCGGGCGTTGCCACGCGTCCGATCCAGGACATGGACGCATACCGCGAGCAGCTCGGCGCGACCGTCTACCGCACCGGCATGGTGATGCGCCCGGTGTTCGCGACCGCGAAGAAGAAGCAGGCGCGCATCGTGTTCGCCGAGGGCGAGGACGAGCGCGTGCTGCGCGCCGCGCAGTTCGTGCTGCAGGAAAAGATCGCGAAGCCGATCATCGTCGGCCGTCCGTCGGTCGTCGAGATGCGCCTCGCGAAGATCGGCTCGAAGCTGAAGGCCGGCGTCGATTTCGAGATCGTGAATCCGGAAGACGACACGCGCTACCACCGCTACTGGCAGGCGTACCACGAGATCGGCGCGCGCGACGGCGTCACGCCGGAAGTCGCGAAAGCCGCGCTGCGCAAGTTCAACACGCTGATCGGCGCGATGCTCGTGCATCTGGGCGATGCGGAAGGGATGATCTGCGGGATGATCGACACGTACCACACGCACCTGAAGTTCATCGACCAGGTGCTGGGCCGTGCGAAGGGCGCCGAGCACTTCGCGGCGATGAACCTGCTGATGCTGCCGGGCCGCAACCTGTTCCTGTGCGACACGTACGTGAACGAACTGCCGAGCGCCGAACAGCTCGCCGACATGACGATCCAGGCGGCCGCCGAGATCGAGCGCTTCGGCATCGTGCCGAAGGCCGCGCTGCTGTCGAATTCGAACTTCGGCAGCGCGCCGTCGGCGTCGTCGCGCCGCATGGCCGAAGCCCGCAAGCTGATCAGCGAGCGTGCGCCGAACCTCGAGGTCGACGGCGAAATGCACGGCGACGCGGCGCTGTCGGAAGCGGTCCGCAAGGCCGCATTCCCGGGCACGACGCTGTCGGGCGAAGCGAACCTGCTGATCATGCCGAACGTCGAAGCGGCGAACATCGCGTACAACCTGCTGAAGATGGTCGGCGGCGAAGGCGTGACGGTCGGCCCGCTCCTGCTCGGCGCGGCGAAGCCGGTCCACATCCTGACGCCGGCCGCGACCGTGCGCCGGATCATCAACATGACGGCAGTGGCCGCCGCGAACGCGAACACGAAGTAAGTTCGCGCCCGCGTGTGCCGCGCATCGCGCGCGGCGCAATGAAAAACGCCACGGAACCTCCGTTCCGTGGCGTTTTTTTATGAACCGCCACCGCGCGGTGGCGGACGTCCCGACTACGAACGCCCGCCGCGCGCCGTTACGCGACCTGCTGGCGCGACTGCCCGCCCGTCGGCGAACGCCACTTCGCGAGCAACGTGTTCCACTTCTGGCGAACCGCGCGCAGGTTGTTCTCCTTCACGTGGCCGTAGCCGCGAATGCCGTCCGGCAGCGCCGCCAGCTCGAGCGCGAGCGGGCGGTTGGCTGCGTTCAGCCTGGTCAGCACCTCGCCGATCAGCGCTTCGTACTCGCCGATCAGTGCGCGCTCGGTGCGGCGCTCCTCGGTGCGGCCGAACGGGTCGAGGCCCGTGCCGCGCAGGAACTTCGCCTTCGCCAGCAACCGGAACGCCGACAGCATCCACGGGCCGTAGGCCTTCTTCACGAGATGGCCGTGCGCGTCCGTCTTCGCGAACAGCGGCGGCGCGAGGTGGAACTTCAGTTTCCAGTCGCCTTCGAACTGCGACGACAGGCGCGCGAGGAACGCCGGATCGGACTGCAGCCGCGCGACCTCGTATTCGTCCTTGTACGCCATCAGCTTGAACAGGTTGCGCGCGACCGCTTCGGTCAGCGGCTCCTGCGCGGCGTCGCCGTCCGCCAGCGCGCGTTCGGCTGCTCGCACCGTGTCGACGAAGGCCGCATAGCGCGACGCATACGCGGCGTTCTGGTACGCAGTGAGGAACGCCACGCGCTTCGCGATCAGTGCGTCGACCGCCTTCTTCGTATGCAGCGCGATCACCGTCGCGCCTTGCGCGGGGCGGGCGTCGCCGGCCGCAGCCTGCTTCACGCTCGCGAGGTCGTGCGCGGCGCGGCGGCCCCAGTCGAACGCCGCACGGTTCTTCTCGACCGACACCGCGTTCAGCTCGATCGCGCGTTGGAGCGACGCGAGCGTGAGCGGCAGCCAGCCCTTCTGCCACGCGTAGCCGAGCACGAATGGGTTCGTGTAGATCGCGTCGCCGAGCAGCGCGACCGCGAAGCGGTTCGCGTCGATGAAGTCGACGGCTTCACCCGCCGCCGCGCGGATGTCGTTTTCCGCGGACAGGCCCGGGAACGCCCAGTTCGGGTTCTTGATGAACTCGGCGGTCGGCGTCTGCGCGCTGTTGACGACTACGCGCGTCGTGTCGTGCCGCATCCGCGACGTGCATTCGTCGCCGGCCGTGACGATCGCGTCGCAGCCGATCACGAGGTCGGCTTCGCCCATCGCGATCCGCGTCGCGTGGATGTCGGTCGGCGCGTGCGAGATCTGCACGTGGCTCATCACGGCGCCGCCCTTCTGCGCGAGACCCGTGACGTCGAGCACGGTCACGCCCTTGTTCTCCAGGTGCGCGGCCATCCCGAGCAGCGCGCCGATGGTGACGACGCCCGTGCCGCCCACGCCCGTGACGAGCACGCCGTATGCACGGTCGATCGCCGGCAGCGTCGGCTCCGGAATCGGCGGCAGCGCACCGCCGTCCACCGACACGGCCTTGGGCTTCTTCAACTGGCCGCCTTCGACCGTGACGAAGCTCGGGCAGAAGCCCTTCACGCACGAGAAGTCCTTGTTGCAGCTCGACTGGTTGATCTGGCGCTTCGTGCCGAATTCGGTTTCCAGCGGCTCGACCGACAGGCAGTTCGACTTCACCGAGCAGTCGCCGCAGCCTTCGCACACAGCGTCGTTGATCACGACGCGCTTCGCCGGATCCGGATACGTGCCGCGCTTGCGGCGGCGGCGCTTCTCGGTCGCGCAGGTCTGGTCGTAGATCAGGATCGTCGTGCCTTCGATCTCCCGCAGCTCGCGCTGCACGTCGTCGAGCTGGTCGCGGTGATGGATCGTCACGCCCGGCGCGAGCAGCGCCTTCTGGCTGTCGTACTTCTCCGGTTCGTCGGTGACGATCACGATCTTCTTCGCGCCTTCGGACGCGAGCTGGTGCGTGATCTGCGGCACCGTCAGCACGCCGTCGACCGGCTGGCCGCCCGTCATCGCGACCGCGTCGTTGTAGAGGATCTTGTAGGTGATGTTCGCCTTCGACGAGATCGCCGCGCGCACCGCCAGCAGGCCCGAGTGGAAATAGGTGCCGTCGCCGAGGTTCGCGAATACGTGCTTCTCGTCCGTGAACGGCGCCTGGCCGATCCACGGCACGCCTTCGCCGCCCATCTGGCTGAAGGTGCTCGTGTTGCGGTCCATCCAGACCGTCATGTAGTGGCAGCCGATTCCGGCGATCGCGCGCGAGCCTTCCGGCACGTTGGTTGACGTGTTGTGCGGGCAGCCCGAGCAGAACCACGGCTTGCGCTCAGTCTGCACGTGCGGCTTCGCGAGCGCCATTTCCTTCGCGTTGATCACCGCGAGCCGCGCGGCGATGCGTGCGCGCACGTCGGACGGCAGCTCGAACTTCTCGAGGCGCGTCGCGATCGCCTTCGCGATGATCGCGGGCGACAGTTCGTAGTGCGCGGGCAGCAGCCAGTTGCCCATCGGCACCGACCATTCGCCGCCGGCGCCGTCCTTCTCGTCGAACTTGCCGAACACGCGCGGGCGCTGCGCATCGGGCCAGTTGTACAGTTCTTCCTTGATCGCGTATTCGAGGATCTGGCGCTTTTCCTCGACGACGAGGATTTCGTCGAGGCCGCGCGCGAATGCCTGCGCGCCCTGCGCCTCGAGCGGCCATACGCAGCCGACCTTGTACAGGCGGATGCCGATCCGCGCGCAGGTTTCGTCGTCGAGGCCGAGGTCCGTCAGTGCCTGGCGCACGTCGAGGTACGCCTTGCCGCCCGTCATGATCCCGAAGCGCGCATTCGGCGAGTCGATCTCGATCCGGTCGAGCTTGTTCGCGCGCACGTACGCGAGCGCTGCGTACCACTTGTAGTCGAGCAGCCGCGCTTCCTGGACGAGCGGCGGGTCCGGCCAGCGGATGTTCAGGCCGCCTTCCGGCAGGATGAAGTCCGTCGGCAGCACGATCTCGGTGCGATGCGGGTCGATGTCGACCGATGCCGACGATTCAACCACGTCCGTCACGCACTTGAGCGCGACCCACAGGCCCGAGTAGCGGCTCATCGCCCAGCCGTGCAGGCCGAAGTCGAGATATTCCTGCACGTTGGACGGGAACAGCACCGGCAGCCCGCAGGCCTTGAAGATGTGTTCGGACTGGTGCGCGAGCGTCGACGATTTCGCCGCGTGGTCGTCGCCGGCGAGCACGAGCACGCCGCCGTGCTGCGACGAGCCGGCCGAGTTCGCGTGCTTGAAGACGTCGCCGGTGCGGTCGACACCCGGGCCCTTGCCGTACCACATGCCGAACACGCCGTCGTGCTTCGCGCCGGGATACAGGTTCACCTGCTGCGAGCCCCAAACGGCGGTGGCGGCGAGATCTTCGTTGAGACCGGGCTGGAAGACGATCTGGTGGGCCGCGAGGTACTGCTTGGCCTTCCAGAGCGAGAGGTCGAGGCCGCCGAGCGGCGAGCCGCGATAACCGGAGATGAAGCCGGCCGTGTTGAGGCCGGCGGCGCGGTCGCGTTCCTGCTGCAACATCGGCAGGCGCACGAGCGCCTGGATGCCGCTCATGTAAGCGCGGCCGCGTTCGAGCGTGTATTTGTCGTCAAGCGTGACGGACTTCAGCGCGGCTTCGAGCGACGCGCGTTGGCCTGCGTCTAGCGGGGCATTCATTAACTGTCTCCTCCACCCAGTTTGGGATCACCAAAGCTTCGATTGCGTCGACGTCTTGTGGACGTGTCGGCAGTGGCCGGCATATTGGCCGGTTTTGAGTGATGGTAGCACTGGGATAAACCCGCCGCCCACCGGCCGACGGGCAGCGACGCGTCGACGAAACGGCGCGCGGCGATGCGTTACATCATGTAAAAGCATGTAAAGCCGGTCCCATCTTCGTACAAATGCCGTTAATCTTGTCGGCCTGCCGGAGGTGCCCGGCCGCGTCGGCACGTTTCGACGCAACCGGGGAGGCGCCGGCAGTTTTAAAGGAGGTGCAATGAACACACGTCATATCCAGAGTTTCCTGATCGTGTCCGCGGCGTTTTTCGCGATGACCGGCCCAGTGCACGCGCAAGGCGCGAGCGCACTGGCGGCAGCCGGCGCGCAGATGCGTCAGATCGCGCCGGCGCAGGCCGCCGATGCGCAACCGGCGGCCGCGCGCGTCGTCGTGTCGAAGGCGAACGTGCGTTGATCCGTTCGCGCGGCCGTTGGGCCGCGCCGCAACGATACAAAAGACAAAAGGGCGGGAATCGAAAGATTCCCGCCCTTTTTTCATGTGCCGCCGAGGCGCGCGCGGCACCGGCTGCCGGGCGCCGCGCGGCCGTCTGCGTCAGGCCTTGTCCTGGACCACGCCGCGGCGGATCTGGTCGAGTTCGATCGATTCGAACAGCGCCTTGAAGTTGCCTTCGCCGAAGCCCTGATTGCCCTTGCGCTGGATGATCTCGAAGAAGATCGGGCCGATCTGGTTCTCGGTGAAGATCTGCAGCAGCAGGTCGTCGCGGGCGCCGTCGATCAGGATCTTGCGCTTCTTGAGTTCGTCCAGCGATTCGCCGTGGTTCGGCACGCGGCGGTCGACCAGTTCGTAATACGTGTCGATCGTGTCGAGCAGCTTCACGCCCTTGCCGCGCAGGCCGTCGACCGCGCCGTAGATGTCGTTCGTGCCGAGCGCGATGTGCTGGATGCCTTCGCCGTGGTACGCGTCGAGGTATTCCTGGATCTGGCCGGCCGTGTCCGAGCCTTCCTCGTTGATCGGGATCCGGATCTTGCCGCACGGCGACGTCATCGCCTTCGACTTCACGCCCGTCACCTTGCCTTCGATGTCGAAGTAGCGCACTTCGCGGAAGTTGAACAGGCGCTCGTAGAACTCGGCCCATTCCTGCATGCGGCCGCGATGCACGTTGTGCGTCAGGTGGTCGATGTAGGTGAGGCCATGGCCGACCGGATTCGGGTTCGCGCCGGCGATCGGCTCGAAGTCGACGTCGTAGATGCTGATGTCGCCGATCGCGCCCGGCTGCGCGCCGTTCTTGCCGCGCCAGCGGTCGACGAAATAGATCAGCGAATCGCCGATGCCCTTGATCGCCGGGATGTTCAGCTCCATCGGGCCCGTCTTGTTGTCGAAGCCCCATGCGCCGAGATCGAGCGCGTGCTTGTACGCCTTCGCGGCGTCCTGCACGCGGAACGCGATCGCGCAGATCGACGGGCCGTGCAGCCGCGCGAAGCGTTGCGCGAACGAATCGGGTTCGGCGTTGATGATGAAGTTGATGTCGCCCTGGCGGTAGACCGTCACGTCCTTGTGGCGATGGCGCGCGATCGCGGTGAAACCCATCCGTTCGAACAGTTGTCCGAGCGCTTTCGGATCCGGAGCGGTGTATTCGATGAATTCGAAGCCGTCGGTGCCGACGGGGTTGTCCCAGTTGGGGATCTGCATGTCGTGTCTCCTGTGCGGGGCGATCGGCCGGCGCGACGTGCGCGTGCGCGGCCCGGTTCGATGTCGAACGCGGCGCACGCGTCGGCGTGCGCAACGAATCGGTACGTGCGACAAAGTGTAGCGGGCGGGCGCGAGCGGAAACTTGCGAACTTAATCGTCCATGCCTACGATGGCGCAATTTCCAGTCTCTGAACAATCATTGGAGGGCAGAAGATGGCGCAAGCCGAATTGGATGCCATCGACCGGCGGATTCTCGCGATTCTTCAGGAAAACGGTCGCCTGTCGAACCAGGAGATCGCCGAGCGCGTGAACCTGTCGCCGAGCCCGTGCCTGCGGCGGATCCGTCGGCTCGAGGAGATCGGCGTGATCACCGGCTACGTCGCGCTGCTCGATCCGCAGAAGCTCGGGCTCGACCTGCTCGCGTACGTGAGCGTGCGGCTCGAGAAGCGCGGCGGCGTGGTGCCGGTCCGTGCCGACGAGACGTCGGCGCGCGCGGGCGCGACCCACGCGGAACTGTTCCGCGCGGCCGTGCAGACCTGGCCGGAAGTGGTCGCGTGCCATGCGATGACGGGTGACATGGATTACCTGCTGCGCGTGCAGGTCGAGGACATGGCGCATTTCTCCCGGTTCGTGCAGGAGCATTTGCTGCACCATCCGTCGGTGATCGACGTGAAGACGAGCTTCTCGCTCGAGTGCTTCAAGGAGACGACGGCGTTGCCGATCCGGTCGGTGCGTTAGCGCGTGGCGCCGGGCAGCAAGAAAGAGAAGGTTGGCCGGGCGCCCCGCGAGGCAACCCGGTCGGCCGATGTTACGCCGTCAGCGCGGCGGGCATCAGCGATTCGATGAACTTCGACGTGCGGTGCGCCTGGCGCTTGAGCGCGTAGTCGAATACCGCGGCCTGCTCCTGCAGCATTTCGGCGAGGATCGTCGAATGGTCGGCCGGTGGCAGCGACAGGTACGCATCGGCCTCGCCGTATGCGTATTCGATCCGCATCCCGGACTTCTTCGCGATGTGCATCATCGTCGCGTTGCGCGACAGGCAATGCATGTACAGCATCGTCACGCGGGTGTTGCGGCTGCGGATCGCCGCGCGCTCGAACAGCTTCGAGCCGACGCCGCGGCCGCGGGCGCTTTCGAGCACCGACACGCCGAATTCGGCCGTGCGCTTGTCGCCATCGGCGGGCAGGTACGCCAGGTGGCCGACGCCGATCAGCTCGAGCGCATGGTCGAACACGCCGAACACCGTGTCGCGACCGAAGTCGATCGTACGGACATAGTTCTCGATCACGTGATCGGGCACCATTTGGCCGAAGCGCAGCAGGCGGTCCTCTTCGTTGAGCGAGAGAAAGTGGGTGAGCATTTGCTCACGGTCTTTGGAAGCCAGTTCCCTGACGAGAACCGGCGCAGTACCGGCGTGGCCGACAGCATCGGCACGGCGGTTGAGTTGCGTGTTCATCGTGGGTTCCTCAGTGTGTGGCTGCACCAGTGACTTGTGCAATGCAGCGCATTTTACCTGAGCGGGGTTGGGGAAAACCCGTATTTGACGTTATTTGTGCTGAGGGTGAATTCTAAATCCGCTTAGTTAATCCTCTATCTATTTGATTTTAAACGGATTTAAAATTCATCATATGAAACGCGCGGCGGCCTGTTGCAGTGTGCCCGCCGCGCAACGCATGCTGCTGCGCGGCAATCACGCGCCGGGCGACAGTCCGTGTTCCATCAGGTCGATCACCTGTTCGGCGAAGTCGCGGTAGCCGAGGCGGCCACCCGGCTTGAGCCATGTGAACGTCCAGTTGATCATCCCGAACACCATCATCGTGACCGACGTCTGGTTTTCCTTCGAGATTCGGTCCGGATAGGCCCGCGCGAGCTGGCGCGCGAATGCCGCGACGATGTCGCGCTGGCGGTCGAGCACGATTTCGCGCTGCGCGTCCTCGAGGTACTTCACGTCGTTGAGCAGCGCGACATGGCGGCTGTGCGACGTCTCGTATTCGGCGAGAAATGCGCGCACCAGCTCGGCGAACGCGTCGCGCTCGCTGAGGCCGCGCCGCTGGCTCGCGCCTTCGACCTCGGCGATGATCAGCATCAAGCGCTTCGTGTAGCGGTCGAGCAGGTCGAACAGGATCGCTTCCTTGCTCTCGTAATAGTGATAGAGACGTGCCTTCGACGTGCCGCTCGCGGTCGCGAGATCGGACATCGACGTGCTCGGATAGCTCGTCTGCGCGAATTTCTCGGCGGCGAGATCGAGGATCTGTTCGCGCTGGGATTCGTGGTCGGGCGCTCGGGTACGGGCCATGGTCGAATGCGAAAGTTGTAGCGTTAGCGAGGCGCGGCTGCCGCGCGCACCTGCGTGGAAGAAAGGGCGGCCGGCGCGTCGTCCTGCAGCTCGAGCCGGCCGGCGGCCGCGAGTTCGCGGCAGCGCCACCAGGCGATCGAGTCGCTGACGAACAGCCCACCGCGGTCGGCCCCGGCCATGATGCCGCCGACGACGCGTCGCGCGGGCAGCCAGCCGGTTTCCGCGTGCGCGACGATCAGCGCGTCGAGGTCCGCGTAGTGGCCGCTCTTGATCGTGTTGCTGACCCAGTAACGCAGTTCGGCATTCAGGTGCTTCGCCTCCTGCCATTCGAGCGCGAGGCGCCCGATGCGCAGTACCGAGATCGGCGCGGCCGCCGGCCGTTTGCGGGCGAGTGCCGCGGGCGAGAACATCCCGGTCGAGCAGGCCTGGTCGGTACGGGTCAGCGCCGCGCGCTGCGAGGCGTCGAGGTCCGCGGCCGACAACCGCACCTCGTTCAGCCGTTGCGGCACGTTGCGCAGGTGATAGGCGACGCGGCGCAACAGCAGCTTGTCGCCGACGCTCGGTGCATGCCAGACGACCACCTGGTCGGTATCCATCGCGAGCTGGTCGAGGCGGGTGAATTCAGCTTCGATCTCCGCATGCCAGTCGGGAATCTGGTCGCCGAGCACGCGCTGCCAGAAGGCGGCGCGCGTGTCGGGCGTCTCGTCGGCGCCCTTCAGCGGCCCGACCGCGAGATCGTCGAGCAATCCGACGACGCGCTCGTCGCGTCCGGCTTGCGCGAGAGCCTCGCGCAGCGACGCGGCGGCGGTGCCGCCCTGAATCACGTGAATGGTACTCATCGGCCTGTCATCAACAAAAGAAAACCGCCGGCCGGGCGGACGTTGCGACGTCCAGCCGGCCGGCGGCCCCTAGTGTAAGCGAGATGTGTGACGACGAGAAACCGGCGCACCGCGCCGGCGCGACGTCGCTCAACGCTCGTCGAAGCTCACGACGACCTTGTCGCTGATCGGGTGGCACTGGCACGTGAGCACGAAGCCGTCCTTCACTTCGTGTTCCTCGAGCGTGTAGTTCTTCTCCATTCGGACTTCGCCTTCGACCACCTTCGCGCGGCACGTGCAGCATACGCCGCCCTTGCACGCGTACGGCAGCGCGAGGCCCGCGCGCAGGCCGACGTCGAGCAGGCTCACGCCTTCGTACGGCAGGCGCAGCTTGCGCTTCTTGCCGTCGAGCACGATTTCGAGGTCGGCGGCCGGCGTCTGGTCGGTGATCTCGACGACGGGCGCGCCCGCCTGCGGCAGCGGCGTCCCGAAACGCTCGACATGCACCTTGGCCTGCGGCACGCCGGCTGCCTTCAGCGCGGCTTCGGCCGCGTCCATCATCGGCGCGGGGCCGCAGATGAACGCTTCGTCGATCGCGTCGGCCGGCGTCAGCGTGGCGAGGAATTCCGCGCATTTCGCCTGGTCGAGCACGCCGTTGAACAGCTCGACGTCCTGCTGGTCGTCCGACAGCACGTGATACAGGACGAAGCGGTTCATGTAGCGGTTCTTCAGGTCCTCGAGCTCCTCGGCGAACATGATCGCGTCGACGCTGCGGTTGCCGTAGACCAATGTGAACGTGCTGCGCGGCTCGAGCTCGAGCGTCGTCTTCACGATCGCGAGCACCGGCGTGATGCCCGATCCGCCGGAGAACGCGACGTACTGCTTGCCGTGGTCGGCGTTCAGGTGCGTGAAGAAGCGGCCGTCCGGCGTCATCACGTCGATCGTGTGGCCGGGCTTCAGCGTGTCGAACGCGAAGTTCGAAAACCGGCCGCCGCGCACGCGCTTGATGCCGATGCGCAGTTCGCCGTCGCGGTCGTAGTCGGTCGTGCCGACGCAGATCGAGTACGAGCGGCGCGTTTCCTCGCCGTCGATGTGGGTCTTCAGCGTGACGAACTGGCCCTGCGTGAAGCGGTACGCGTCGCGCAACTCGGGCGGCACGTCGAAGGAGACGGTGACGGCGTCGGCGGTCTCGGGGCGCACGTCGCGGATACGCAGCGGGTGAAATTGCGGGGTCGCCATGGTCAATAAGGTTTGAAGTAGTCGAAGGGTTCGCGGCAGTCGACACAGCGATACAACGCCTTGCAGGCCGTGGATGCGAATTGCGCGAGACGCTCGGTGCGGGCGGAACCGCAGCGCGGGCAGACGGGCGCCGCGACGGGGCGCGGCACGAAACGTACGACGTTTTCCCGCGGCGCGGCGCTGGCGCACTGGCCGACGGGCGGCGCGATGCCGTACGCGCGCAGCTTGTCGCGCGCTTCCTGGGTGATCCAGTCGGTCGTCCACGCGGGCGCGAGCACCGTCTCGATCCGGTGCGGTGGCAGGTCGGCGGCGTGCATCGCCGCGGCGATGTCCTCGGCGATCTGCGACATCGCCGGACAGCCGGAGTAGGTCGGCGTGATCACGACTTCGAGCAGGCCGTCGTCCGCGCGACGGACGTCGCGCAGGATGCCGAGCTCGCGGATCGACACGACCGGAATCTCGGGATCGGGCACGGCTTCGAGCACGTCCCACGCGCGCGCGAGCAACGGATCGTTGCGGTGCGCGGCGGGTGCGGCGTCGGCGGGTGAGGCGGTCTGGACGGACATCGTCGGGCTCCGTTGGGTCGGCCGGTTACCAGCTCGCGCCGGGGTGCTGGCGCGCGAGGCTCTGCATTTCCGCCAGCAGGTAGCCCATGTGTTCCGAGTGCTCGCCCTGCTTGCCGGTCGTCACGTGCTGCACGGGCGCGGGCAGGGTGAGCGTCGCTTCCGCGAGCGCATCGTCCACGTCCGCGCGCCATGCGGCTTCGAGCGTGGCCGGCGCCGGGCCGATGCCCGGTGCGGAAACCGCGTCGTCGATTGCGTCGGCCGCGAAGAACTCGCGCGTGTACGGAATCAGGTAGTCGAGCGCGGCCTGTGCACGGCGATGCGATTCGTCGGTGCCGTCGCCGAGGCGCACCAGCCATTCGCGCGCATGCTGCACGTGATAGCGGGTTTCCTTCACCGATTTCGCGGCGATCGCGGCGAGTTGCGCGTCCGTCGACGTTTCGAGCGCGGTCCACACGTGCAGCATCAGCGTCGCGTAGAGGAAATTGCGCACGATGGTCACCGCGTAGTCCTTGTCGGCGTGCGCGGTGCCGGCGATCGGGCCGTAGTGCGGCAGCTCGGCGAGCGTGAAGTTCGCGAATTCGCGCTCGGTGCGGAAGTACGCGTAATCGTCTTCCGTCTTCGCCGCGCCGTTCAGTTGGCGGTCGAGGTCGGCTGCGTGCGTATACAGCATGCGAGCCTGGCCGATGAGGTCGAGGCTCATGTTGGTGAGCGCGATGTCTTCCTCGAGGATCGGGCCGTGGCCGCACCATTCGGCGTTGCGCTGACCGAGGATCAGCGCGTTGTCCGCGAGGCGCAGCACGTAGGAGAGGTGTTCGGGCGTGATCGTCATGGCGCGGGCGTTACATGTGGTTGACTTCGTCGGGCAGCGTGTAGAACGTCGGGTGACGGTAGATCTTGTCGCCCGCCGGTTCGAACAGCTCGGCCTTCTCGGCCGGATCCGACGCGGTGATCGCCGACGACGGCACCACCCAGATGCTCACGCCTTCCTGGCGGCGCGTGTAGACGTCGCGCGCCATGCGCAGCGCCATCGACGCGTCGGCAGCGTGCAGGCTGCCGCAATGCTTGTGGTCGAGGCCCTGCTTGCTGCGCACGAACACTTCCCAGATCGGCCATTCCTTGTTCATCACTCTCTCTCCTGAATCCTGTATTCGATGGTTGCCGCTCAGGCGGCGTGCTGTTCGGCGCGGGCGCGGCGCTTGGCTTCGTGCGCGAGCGCGGCTTCGCGCACCCACGCACCGTCGTCGTGCGCCTTCACGCGGGTCGCGAGGCGTTCCTTGTTGCACGGGCCGTCGCCGTTGACGACGCGCCAGAATTCATCCCAGTCGATCGCGCCGTAGTCATGGTGGCCGCGCGCCTCGTTCCATTTCAGGTCCGGGTCGGGCAGCGTCACGCCGAGCACCTTCGCCTGGTCGACCGTCGCGTCGACGAACTTCTGCCGCAGGTCGTCGTTCGAGATCCGCTTGATGCCCCATTTCGCGGACTGGTTGCTGTGGACCGAATCCGCATCGCTCGGCCCGAACATCATCAGCACCGGCCACCACCAACGATTCACCGCCTGCTGGACCATCGCGCGCTGCGCGTCGGTGCCCTTCATCATCGACAGCAGCGCATCGAAGCCCTGGCGCTGGTGGAACGACTCTTCCTTGCACACGCGGATCATCGCGCGCGCGTACGGGCCGTACGTGCAGCGGCACAGCGGGATCTGGTTCATGATCGCGGCGCCGTCGACGAGCCAGCCGATCACGCCGACGTCGGCCCAGGTCGGCGTCGGATAGTTGAAGATGCTCGAGTATTTGGCCTTGCCGGCGTGCAGCGCGTCGATCAGCGCGTCGCGCGATACGCCGAGCGTTTCGGCCGCGCTATATAGATAGAGGCCGTGGCCGGCTTCGTCCTGGACTTTCGCGAGCAGGATCGCCTTGCGCTTCAGGCTCGGCGCGCGCGAGATCCAGTTGCCTTCCGGCAGCATGCCGACGACTTCCGAGTGCGCGTGCTGCGAAATCTGGCGGACCAGCGTCTTGCGATAGGCGTCGGGCATCCAGTCCTGCGGTTCGATCTTGCCGTCCGCGGCCATGACCGCGTCGAACCGCGCCTGCTCGGGCGACTCGGCTGCGGCGTCGAGCGGTGCGACGTTGCCGGGGATGTCGAGGGATTGCGTGTACATGGCGGAGGATCTCGTCCGGTTGAATGTGTGCGAAGTATAAACCAACCGACCGGTCGGTTAATAAATTTCTTGCGGATTTGCATCGGGACTCGGGTAAACGTGGGGCGAGGGGCGCGGTCGCCGGTCGGGAAGGCGGTCCGGCGCGTGGGACGGGCGGCTTCTGCGGCACAATGCCTGCTTTCCGATGAGGATTTCGCCGATGTCATTTCGAAGCAGTTTCGTCGCGACCGTGCTGGGCGCATCCGTTTTCCTGTCGCCGCTCGCGGTCTCGGCCGCACCGGCCGGGTGGGTCGCTGCGTGGGCGACCGCGTTGCAGCCGATTCCCGACCTGGCTGCGCCGCCGCCGCTCTACCGCGCGCCCGACGTGGCTGGGCGGACCGTTCGGCAGATCGTCTACCCGACGGTTTCCGGGCATGCCGCGCGGATTCGTGTCAGCAACGCCTACGGTCGCGCGCCGCTGGTGATCGAGGCTGCCAGTCTCGCGCGCGCCGGTGACGGCGCGGCGCTTGCCGACGCGACGGGTGCTGCCGTGCGCTTCGGCGGCAAGGCGTCGGTGACGCTCGCCCCGAGCCAGGAACTCGAAAGCGACCCGGTGGCGATCGACGTGACGGCCGGGCAGCCGTATGCGATCAGTCTGCGGATGGGGGCAAACCAGCGGATGACCGTGTGGCACCGTGTGTCGAACCAGCTCAATTACGTATCGGCGCCGGGCGATCACGTGAACGATCCGGGCGCCGACGCATTCCGGACGCGCTTTACCCAGTATGCATGGGTGACCGAACTGGCCGTCGAGGCGGGGGCCGCGCGAGCGAGTGTCGTCGCGATCGGGGACTCGATCACCGACGGGCTGCGCTCGAGCCTGAATCGCAATCATCGTTGGCCGGATGCACTGGCGCGCCGGCTGACCGCGGCAGGTTCGGATTCGCTCGGCGTCGTGAATCTCGGGATCAGCGGCAATCGGCTGCTGAGCGATTCGGCATGCTACGGCACGTCGCTGGCGTCGCGGTTCGAGCGCGATGCGCTTTCGCGTGCGGGGGTGAAGGCGGCGATCGTGCTAATCGGCATCAACGACATCAACTTTGCGGCGATGCCGCCGCGTGCGGGGCTCGATTGCGACAACCCGCATACGCAGGTCACGGCCGCTTCGTTGATCGACGGCTACCGCCGGTTGATCGAGGCAGCGCATCGCCAGGGTGTGAAGGTCTTTGGCGCGACGCTCACGCCTGCGGCGTTGCCGGCCGGGCGCGAGGCGGTCCGGCTCGAGGTGAACCGGTGGATCCGGAGCGGCGGCGGATTCGATGGCGTGGTCGACTTCGACGCGGTGCTGCGCGATCCGGTTCGGCCGAGTGTGCTGCAGCGCCGGTATGACAGCGGCGACGGCATTCATCCGAGTGATGCGGGTTACACGGCCATGGCCGATGCCGTGCCGATGGAGCGGCTGCAGGCTGCAGTCGGTGGCAAGTGACGTCGCTCTATATATAAGAGCGATGAACCGCCGACTTCTTTGAGATTGCGGGCGGCACTTGGCCCCTCGAACCTGAAGCCCCCGTGCGCGGTAGCGCACGGGGGCTTTTTCAAAATATTTTCACAAAGAGGTTGCGGAGACCGGGGCGGGTGCTTAGAATCACGCCTCTTTCGCGCTAACGGAAACGCGGCGCGGAAGGAGAAAGGAAGCGGTGCGGACGAGGGTAAGTTGTCGAACCCCGGCGCACACGAAGTTGAACCCCCGCCGTCGCAGCGAAGCAGTTCAGAAAGTTGTTGACGAGCTGAAAAAGACGGTTCATAATCTCGCTTCTCTGCTGCTGAAAACGCAGCGCTGCTGGGAAACTTCAGGTTTCTCGCAGAAATGCTCTTTAAAAATTAACAGCCGATAAGTGTGGGCGCTTGATGGCCGCGAGCTGATCTTCGGATCAGAAAGCGAAAGTATCAAGAGTCTCACACTAAAGTAAGTCAGG